>DATAYL010000044.1:0-9474 GCA_036272575.1 Bryobacteraceae bacterium
CCTTCCAACAGCAGCTTGTTGGCGCCGCTCCCGGTGGCTGCTGCGATACTCTCTTCCGTGTTCTGGTTCTTCTCGGCCTGAAGCTTCTTCAACTCCACGGCTGCTTCCTGGTTCCGGTGGAGTGCCTTCAACACGCCAGCCAGCTGAAAGCGAGCCTCCGATGAGTTAGGCCGTAATTCGAGCGCTTTCTCGAGTTGCGGTAGCGCTTCTTCCGGCTTCGTTTCGTGCGCCAGCACAAAACCCAGATCGTAGCGGATGCCATAGTCGTTCGGATTCGACTGCACGGCTCGCTTCAGTTCGCGTTCGGCCTCCGGATAGCGAGCGGCGCCGCGATAAACGCTGCCCAGCAAGAAGTGACCTTCCGGATCTTCCGGCTTTCGTCTCACGTAATCCTCCGCTGGAGATAAAGCATCCTGATAGTTTGCGATGCTGAGATACGCTTTTACCAGCGCGAGCCGCGTCACGTCGTTCGATGGTTCAAGCTGCAATGCGGCCCGGTACTCGTCAGCCGCTTCGCGAAACATTTTTTGGCCGGCGTAGACGGTAGCCAGATTGAAGTGCGCAAGGGTAGAGTTCGGTGCCGCATGTGCCAGCGCGGAGAGAATCTGGATGGCCTGTTTGGGATTGCCATTGTTCGAATACGCAATGCCGAGCTCGATCTGCAGGTCTGCATCTTTCGGTGACAAAGCCGCGGCGTGTTTCCACATGTCAATGGCTGGCGCGTAGCGCCTCTGTATCGAGTAAATCTGGCCGAGGTGATCGAGCGCGAAGACCGAAATCTTATCCAGCTGCAAAGCGGATTCGAGCTCGCGCTTGGCTTCGTCCAGTTGGCCGGCATCCTGCAACGCACTGCCCAGAGCACCGCGCGCCGCCGCCGAATCAGGTCTCAGATGAACTGCCCTCCTGAACTCGGCGATACCTTTCTCCTGTTGATTGCCTTGCATCAGCGCGAGCGCCAGGTCAAAGTGGCCCTCAAATGAATTTGGGTTGAGCTTCAGCGCCTGATCGAAAGAGGAGATAGCGCAGGACAGTTCATGGTTCTGCGCAAACCAGGCGCCCAGTGCTGTGTACGCGTTGGCTGAGGGAGAGTTTTGGATGGCGGATTCGATGTGCGCAGGCCCGTGACACTCCGCTCCAGGCGAGGCGACCACCGTCCCGATGAGAATTCCCGAAACCAGCCAGCGCCGCCACATTATTGGCTGACCCGATTGAGCAGCCCGCGCATAAAACTGTCCTGAGGAAATAAATCTACGTACCTTTGCATCTCTTGGCGCGCTTCACTGTACTGTTTTGTCTTAATGTCCTGCAGTATGAGGGATTTCAACAGAACTCCGTCAAATGGAAAAGCTCGTGCCGCACGTTGCAGACAGGCGACGGCGTCGTCGTCCTTACCCAGGTTCGTTAACGCTTTCGCCAAATCCTCATAAACTGCCAATTCATTGAGCGACACCGCTTGGGATAAATGCGGCAGTGCTTCTTCGATTTTCCCTTGAGCAAGCAGCTGGTGGCCCAAAGCAGCCTGCACGAAAGGGTCCCTTGGTTGAGCGTTAACGAGCCGGTCGAGCAAATCAAGATAAGGCTTTGCATAATCGGGCCGTTGGCCCGCGAGCTCGGCATAGGCACGCAGCAAAATGACATCCGAAATGCTGTTCGATTTTCCTTCCGCCGGATTAAGTAATGTAACGCCGGTCTCGTTTTGCGGCGTTGGCGGAAATGGCTCCTCGGCGCGCGCGGGGATTCGATGATTTGTCAGCGCCGAGTGCGAAATAACTGGCACATTTCGCTTGGGCATGTGACAGCCAACGCAATCATCCACAGCGCGCCGGTCTTTTGACAGCCGGCAACTGGAATCAGTGTGACAGGTGAGGCATTTGCCGCGAAAATACGCAACTTTCTCCTGCGTGGGTGGCTGTACGTGTGGATCGTGACAGGTCAGACAACTCAGCCTCCCGCCGCTTGCACGAAAACAGCGGCTGAGCTTCATCGCTGCGTTGTGTTCGAGCAGATCCGTTTTCTGTTGATCGACTGGCGCTTGAGACGCCCTGAAAATAGCAACCGTCTCGATGAGCCACTGGCCGGGGCGGAAATCCTGATTGGTTTTGCCAGGCTGCAGGACGCGTGCGTCGCCTCCCTGGTGGCAGTTCATGCAGATGTTCTCCGCCAGTCGCGGACTCAGTTTGGCAGGATTGATGGTCTTTCCGGTGGGGTGTGGATTTTGTGCGTGCTGCTCGCTCGGCCCATGACAGTTCTCGCATCCGATTGTGAGTTCAGCAAAGGGCGGGTTACTATATACACCGCTTTCCCCGCCCACCGGCAGGGCGCGCCCGCTGTGACACGCGACGCATTCGACAGTAGCCGGCCGGCTAAAACCAAGATCCTCTCGTTCGTATCCAGGCGACAGATCCCACTTACCGGCCTTCGAGTAGTACGAAAGCGGAGCCTGGAAAAGACCGCCCTGGCGTTGGATGAGGAACGTAAATCCATTGGTGCCCGTGCCCACCAGGTATGCCAAGGGATGTTTGTCAAGAAAAACGCCGCTCTGCTCCTCGCTCTGAAACCAGCCGTTCGTATCGTGGCCCACACGAACCACGTGGCCATCCGCAGTTGTGACAGTTGCGGTGGAAGGCACATTCAGACGATCGAGGTCGCTGGCTGGAAGCATCGATCGGCCCATGTCCGTTCTTAAATAAGAGCGATAGATCTCCGCGTGACAGCCGAAACAGGCTCTTGAGCCCGCATAGTGGCCAGTCGCATTCGCAGCAACTGCCAAAAACAGTAGGATGAAGACTAGCTTCACCATGCGCGCAGTTGTTCCTGCGCCCACCGCGCATCTTTTTCTATGTGACACAAAAGGCATGCATTGGGGCTTTCACTCTGCCCAAAGCGTTCGGTCAGGTCAGCCGTCGGAACAGCGATTTCATGGGAGCGAGCTTTGAACAGCAGTGCATTCACGATGCGCGGCATATGGCAGGAAACGCACTGGCTCGCTTCGCTATTTATCTTGTGATGGGTGTGTTGCGCCAGTTTTGTGCGGATCTGGCCGTGACACTTGAGACACATTTCGTTCGGCTCGTCGTGATTCTTGAGCGAAGCGAGATTCGCAGAAAAATCATCTACGTGTGGAGCGTGGCAGGTGGCGCATTGCGCGTCGCCCCGGCGGTAGCAGGCGGAGCGAGTAAACGCCTCAACCAGAAAAGTTGTTTCGCGAAACCGGCCATCCTTATAAAAAGCGCGGCGCGAATATTCGTCGTAGTTGCGGCCCCAGGATCTGGGCACGTAGCTCGTCTCGATCGAGTAATTCATCTCGCCGCCGCTGCCGATCTCGCGAACAGCAGTTTGCGCGTGACACTGCGCGCAAATCCGGACGCCATCCTTATTATTAATGCGGCGAAAATCAACCGGCGGTTCGAGCGTCGGCTTCGCGTTCACGCCACTCGAGCGCATCTGCTTTATGTGGAGAGCAGACGGGCCGTGGCACATCTCGCAGTCTACGCCCCCCTCACGAAATATGGCATGCTGCATAGGCGTTGGGCTATCGATTGCCGCACGCAGTTGGCTCGTATGGCAGACGGCGCAGTTTTCCTGGTAATTAGTGGCGGACCGCAGCTCCGGGAAATCGGCAATCACGGCGCGTTGGCTGCCCGAAGGATCAATCATCTCCCAGTAATTCACCCAGGACTTCTGCACCCGGTTGTATTCGATGGGAAGCACTTGAAAACTGCCGTCGGGCAGTTTCGTCGCGTAGCCTTGCTGCCATTTCGACCCGATCGTGTAATCAACGTGAAATCGTGTCCATGTTCCGGAGTGGGAACGGACCTCGAAGTAGGGGCGTGCATCGACGCCCATGCGAACGGCTGCGTCCTCGGCGCCATCCTCTTTAAAAGTCGTTCCTGGCGAAAAGTCGCCGATCACGTTTTCGCTCTTGAATGGGCGCAGCATCTTCGCCATACCCGTTTCCCGCCAGGTCGCGTATTCGTGCGCATGGCAATTTTGGCAAGCCGCGGAACCGGCGTAGCCAGCGGTCAGTGCGACAGAAGGCTGCGTTTCCATTGGTCGATCACGCGGAGGAATGAACGGCTTGGATAGCGTGCGCTGCGCTTTGTCGGGCAATTCGGCTTGCGCCTTAACCGCCAACGGAGATGAGGACTGTGCCACAAACACCAGATCGGCAGCCGCTTTTGCAGGCTCATGCAAAGCGGTCTCGACCAGGGCACGCAGATAGAAGACTTCCGCGTCTTCGCTGTTCCAGGCGGCCGCCTGATCGAGTGCCAGCTCGCCTTCGTGGCCCCGCCCGGAGGCAACTAGACCCCGGCCAAGCGCGAAGTACGCAGAGCTTTTCAATTGCGGCTTGACTCGATCCCAATGTTGCTGGCTGATGTTGCCTGGCCGCACGAACCGGTCAAGGTATTCTAAAGCATCCCGCGCATCCGTAATCGCGTCAGCGTAGCGGCCCGCTTTCGCTTCGAGATTGGCCGCCAGCACCAGCAGCGAAGGGTTTTCCCGCAGAAGACGTAAAGAAAAGTGCGCTTCAGCCAACGCGACCTGGTAATTCCCCAAATCGATAGAGGAGCGCGCCGCGGCATCGTAGGCTTGCGCGAGCAGCCAGGATTGCGGATAGCGATTAATAAAAGCATCAGCCAGTCGGTGTTTCTCGCCGGGATCTTTACACGCATAGAGGCTGGTGAACGAACGCTGTTCCACCGGGTCGGCCACCTGCGAGACCAGCGTCAAACCGCTCTCGAGCATCAAGATCGAAATGGCAATCGCGCCGATCACGGGCCGGCCTGTTCGCGCGCCGCGAAGATCTGATCGGCACGCAGATCCGAGAAGCGTTGCTTGATGCCGCTCGGCCACTGAATCTCGAGGCGCTTCACTGTAGCTTGAGACCCCAGCCCGAAGTACACACGTTTGTCGTTTGCCGACAGATAGCTCGAAGCCGTGCTGACCATGGCGTATTGCTGTTTCCCGTCAGGCGTCGTCACCGATAACTGTGCGCCGATGCCATCGCGATTGCTGCGCGTACCCTCCAGATTGACAATGAGCCAGTGATTCTGGTTGCCGCTATTCCTGAGCAACAACGCCGCGTCGTTGTTACAGTTGACGGCCAGATCGACGAAGCCATCGTTGTTGAAGTCGCCGAACGCCACTCCGCGCGCGGCGTAAGGCCGGCTGAAAACCGGGCCGCTTTGGGCGGAGACGTCCGCAAACTTACCACCGATATTGCGCAACAACAGGGGCGGCTCCACGTGATGCACATCCGGCTGCGTGAGCTCGATGTTGTCCATAACATGTCCCTGCCCGACGAACAGGTCCTTCAGCCCGTCATTATCATAATCGACAAATTTGGCGCCCCAGCCGGAGTGATCGAAGCTCGCCGCGCCCATGCCCGCCGGCCCTGAAACGTAGTCAAACGCACCGGCGCGATTATGGAAAAGCGCATATTTCTGCTTCGCCAGGGCGTTGATAAAGAGATCGGGCCAGCCATCATTGTCGTAATCGGCGAAATCGATTCCCATACCGGCGAAGGTATTTCCGTTTTCGTCGTACGCCACGCCAACCTCTGTGCCCACGTCCTCGAATTTGCCGTTGCGCAAATTATGAAATAACTGCTCCGGCGCCGAGTCATTGGCGACGACAATATCTGGCCAGCCGTCCCGATCGTAATCGTTGATGGCCACGCCGAGACCTTTTCCAGGGGAACGCGCAATCCCGCTCTCCTCAGAGACATCGTGGAAACGGCCGTGGCCGTCGTTGTGAAAAAGAAGATGAGTGATCGGCTGAAACTGATCGGGGTGGCAGTAGGCGCGGCCGCCGGGCTGGGCCAAGCCGCAGAAGAGATCTTTTGAGAAGTCCCAGGTGAGATAACGCGAGACGAAAAGGTCGAGCCGGCCGTCGCGATCGTAGTCCACGAAAGCCGCTCCAGCCGACCAGCCCGACCCAGCCACGCCGGCGCTTGGGGTGACATCGGAGAACGTGCCATTGCGGTTATTCCGATAAAGGATGTTGGCCCCCACATTTGTCACGTAGAGGTCGGGGTAGCCGTCGTTGTCGAAATCGCCCACAGCGACGCCCATGCCATAACCGACGCCTTGCAAGCCGGCCTCGACGGTGACATCGGTAAAGGTGCCGTCGCGGTTGTTTCGGAAAAGGCGGTTCCAATACTTAGGATTCGTCTTGTCAGGGACTTGGCCGGGCGGCATCGGGTCGGCAATGACCGCGCCATTCACGAAGAACAGATCAAGATAGCCGTCTCTGTTATAGTCGAACAGGGCGACACCGCTGCCCATGGTTTCGGGTAGGTATTTGCGGGAAGTGTGACTGGCCTGATTCCGGAAGCTGACGTGAGCAGCAGCCGTGACATCCAAGAAATGCGGCAGTTCCGGGCGAACGGCGGCCCAAAGCAACAACGGGCCAAGAGGATACAGCGTTTTTGCCAAACGAACTCGAGCTTGGGTTCGTTTTTTCAAATTTACCGTGTTAGCGGGCAACTGCCTTTTCATCGCGGCCGTATAACGTGACGAGCGGATGTTTGACGACGGCCCGAAAGGCGTAAGTTTCACCGGGTTGAAGTCCAGGGATCTCGGCTGAAAACGCGCCCGGAGCCGATCGTGACTGGAGAGAAGTCGAATGCCATGGCTCGCTTCGTTCATCGACATCCATTCCGCGGATATGCTGATATTCGAAGCCGACCTGCACTTCGGGAGCGTCCCCCAGTGAGCGGAGTCTGCCCGTCAGACGAAAAACCCGAGCGGCCGGGTCCCACACGGCGGAACTGGTTTCGACCAGCGGCGGCGCCATGGCCGGTTGCGCACCCGTAATCTTAAGGACCACCGGGTTGGGCCAATCCCGGTTGTTATACAGGCGCTGCGCTCGAATGGCCCGAATATGTAAGCCGTCGGACTCCTGCCGCCAAGTCGTCCGCGGAACCACACCCGGCTGATACTCGAGCACCTTTCCGCTTTGCCCAAGCACGCTCACCTCCGTCGCGCTCGTGGAGCGTACCGAATGGAGTACGAAATCCCGAGGCTCGCCAAATTTCCAACGCTCGGGAGTCGCAAAGATGGCATAAAGCGTGTCCGCATCTTTCTTTTTGGTGAACCAGATATCGCCTTCATTGGTAATCACCCAGGGACGGACCGAATAGATGCACTCGCTATTGACAAACATCCAAAGAGCGATTTCGCGAAGCCGGCTCTCTTGTTCAATGGCAAGCTCGCCATCCGGTTTAGGACCGACGTTCAGCAGCAGGTTACCCCCTTTGGCACGCGTTTCAACGAGTGTCTTGATGAGCTGCGTGCCGGACTTGTAGACTTCGTTGGTTGGCTTGTACTGCCATTGCGTACCCATGGTGAGATTGGCCTCCCAGGCGCCTTCGATCGGGATGCCCGGGACGTACTGCTCCGGTGTCTGCAGGGCGCCGCGGGTTACCACGATTTCAGGCTGCGTTTTCCAGGCGACCTCCCGCAGGCCACCGGCAGGTCCGTCAAAGAAGATCACGCTGACCGGACCGTATTGCGTGAGAAGTTCGCGCACCTGCGCCTGGTCATAAGCCAGCAACTGCGGATTGTGCTCCGGTGAGACTTCCGGCACGCCGCGTTGGATGAGCCTGCCGTGCTCGTGAAGCCAGTGGAAATCGTCGGGAGAAAAATAGACGCCGGCCGCGATGCCCTGCTCACGAAACGCTGCGAAAATGGCGCGTGTCACGTCCCGATGAAAGGGAGTTTCCATGATGCCGAAGCTGGTGGTGGCCGTCCGGAACATGCAGAATCCCGAATGATGCTTAGTGGTAAAGACGGCGTAGCGAACGCCGGCGAGTTTCGCGAGCACTGCCCAATCCTGCGGATCGAAACGATGAGGATTGAAAGTCTTTGGGAGTTCGGTGAAGAAGCGCTCCTGATAATCGGCCGAGGCGCCAACTAGCGAGTGGCTGATGACAGATCCGAGCTGGCTATCAACGCCCCAGTGAATAAACAGACCGAAGCCCTGATCACGAAACCATTCGAGACGGTCCGCGTGATTTGATGTCTGAGCCGGAGCAGCCAGACCCATGACCAAAAATAGAAAGATCAGCAGCTTGCTACGCATCAGGTTCTCTGTGCCAGTGCGAGTATCCAAAGAGCAAACAAAATCACCGCCATTCCGGCGAAAAGATAGCGTATCGTAACGGCGCGAGCAGCCCGCCATTCGCCGGTAGCAAATCCAGCGGCGTTGCTGGCGAGGATAATCGCGCCCATGAGCAGAGGCCAGCCGACGACGGTGCCGAAATCTCCCATGCGAGCGACACCAAGCCCATAGATCGCCAAGCCGCCGAACCAGAATGCGCCCATGAGCGTGCCCAGCAGCCAATTGCGCCTCGTGCCGGGCGCACGAAATTTCACCGTACTCGAATTCTTGAAGAGCTGATAGCCGCAGTAGACGGCATTGGCGACAAAGCCGCCGGTGGTAGCCGGAGCGGCGATCAGGTTGGAAGCCCAGACCGAAGGCACGCCGGCTCGCGCCGCGCCAGTCAGCACCTCGCCTCCAAAAGCGTAAGAGAAGTTCAACGCCGACGAGAAGAGCCCGGAGGCAACGGCGACCAGCAGACCTAGACCAAACGAGCCCTTACCCGAAGGCGACGAACTCGATACCGGTCGTTTGTCACGCAGAGCGCCAGCGCGCGAGACGAGGGCGATCCCGGCCAGCATGACGGCAGTTCCACCGACATAGAGCCGCCCCTCGGACGTGCCAAGTTTTTCCGGATGTAAGAACAGCAACGGCACTAAGGATCCGACAGATGCGCTCAGACCAAGGATGATGGCGAGGCCAAGCCCGATGCCAAGCATGTTGAGGCCGATACCGGTGAATGTGGCGCCGATTCCCCAAAACAAGCCGAAACCTGCAATCTTTACGATAGTGCGCGTGGACGTGGCGGAATAGACGTCCAGGAAATCGGGGACGGTAAGCGAAGTCAGCAGCCACGGGAAAATGACAAGTCCAGTGAGAGCGAAGATAAGCCAGATATTCTCGTGATTCCAACGCCGGGCGAATTTCATGGGCACGGCGAACAAACCCTGCAGGATTCCGGCGAGGACGACGATACCAGCGCCCAGCAGAACGTCGCCGTAGCTGTTCATTTCGGCCCGGCCGCGAGATCGCGAACGATCTGCTCTACGGGCTCGTTTGAATCGAGCAGACGGAGAACTAAACGGTCGATGAGGGCGGCTCGCTCAGGCCATTCGATGAGCTGCGGAACTTCGCGTGCCGTTCGATGAAGGTTTTCCAGCTGATCGTAGAACGGGAGTTTGCGACGGATCGAGGCGTCCTGCCAGGTCGATTTGCGGCAGCCGATGCCGCCCTCCTGGGTCAGCAGGAGATCCATCTCCGGAGTCATGCAGTGGCGCAGGAATTCATACGCCACGGGCACGTGCGGGCTGCCGGCCGGAATAGCAAGCACCCAGAAAACGTTTAGCGAAGCTGAGGCCGCCTGGTCGTCGC
>DATAYL010000045.1:0-54477 GCA_036272575.1 Bryobacteraceae bacterium
CTGCGTATCGTTGAACGGTCCAGCGAAGATCAGTGGGAAGAGGAAGTACGCAGCGAGTGGATTACACCGTTTGACGGCACGGATGCCCCTTTAGTGCGACTCGTTTGGCTGCGCGGTTCAGGAGTTCACAACCTAATCTTGGTTGGGCATCACTGCATCTGCGATGGTCAGGCTGGAATCGGCTTATTGCGGGATTTGCTGCGCGCCTACGAGAATCCGGAATCCGATCTAGATTGCTATGACGAACTCTGCCGCCTCGAAGAGATTGTGCCCCCCGACATCCAGAATCCCAAGTTCCACCGGCACGTGCGGTGGAAGCGGCGCGTTTTGGAATGCGTTCTCTGGTGCAAGACCCGTCATCGGGCGAAACCGCCGGCGATCGATGGGCAAAGCATGTATTTCCATCGATGTGTTCTGTGCAGGGCAGATGCACAAACCGTCGTGGAGCGGTCGAAGGTAGAAGACGTCACGGTGCTGGCGCCGGTGGCGCTTGCTTTTATGCAGGCTTTCCGCGATGTGCGCGGGACTCAGACATTCCAGAAGGTGCACACGATGGTGAACGCACGAAGGTTTACCCAGTGCATCGAGCCGGATAGTTTGTTTGGGCTCGCTCCCGGAGTCCGGATGAGGGCGAAGGACTTGCCGGCGCCCTCTGACATGGGCATCAATACTTTCTGGAAGCGGGCTTGCGCGATCAAAGCCGACCTCGACAAGCGTGTCGACCAGTTAAGCGCGTCGTTCTTCCAGTACCTGTTGAGCTTGGAGGGTCTCCACCACAAGTACAACGAGGTGGTGGATTTCTTTGAGCGGCCGCCTGCGGTTCGGCATCTCACGTTTTCCAATCTGGGGCGATTGGCCCTGGGAGCACACTACGGGGATGTGCGGATAGAGAAAGTCTATAGCCCGCTGGTGATGGTATCGCCGACGCCGGCGAATACCGTGGTCCTCTCGAGTTTTGCGGGCGAGATGGAGTTCGCGATGATCTCGGACGAGCAATCATTACCGCGCGCCGAGGCGGCTGCGATCTCGCTCAGGGCCGCTGAGATTCTGCGGGCGTGCGTGGTGAATTAGCCATGAAGTCGTTCGGTCTCATTTTTGTGCTTTATCAGCCGGAGGCGGGCTTCGTAGGCAACCTCAGCCGGTTCAGTGCCGTTTGCCGGAACGTGGTGGCGGTGGAGAATTCACCCAACCCGAATCAGGATTTGCACGCGCAACTGCGTGAGCGGGGCGTGCAGGTAATTTTGAACGACAACAAAGGCGGACTTGCAGGCGCTTACAACCGCGGGGCGGAAGCTCTGCTGGCGCGAGAATGCGACGTGTTCTTTCTGCTGGATCAGGACTCTGAGATTGAGGACTCCTTCTTCGACAGGATGCTGGAGGCGGCGGAACAGCTAGGAGTTGACGAATTTCTGCTTGGGCCCAAGATCTACGAAGTCAGGCTCGACAAATTCATGCCAGCCCTGGCTCCAGGAAAATATCTGCCGAAATCCGTGCCGGTTGCCGATAGGGCTTCCGGCTTGGTTCCCACTATGGGAGTGATCTCTTCGGGATCGATGATATCGGCGGCGGCCTATCGCAAGATCGGCCCGTTCTGCGAAGACTACTTTATCGAATACCTGGATGGCGAATACAGCATGCGCGCGCTGCGGGCCGGGGTGCCGATTTATCTCAATGCGGCCGTCACCTTGCGCCAGAACTTTGGCGATATCAAGCGGCATGGAAAGCTGTTCAGTACGAATCATGCCGCGTGGCGCCGATATTACGTGGCGCGAAATTGCGTTCATTGCTTTAGTACTTACCGGGAATATCTCGGATTGCATTGGTTGAGCGGCATCTTCGTGCTGCAGCAGGTTGCCATGGTGCTGCTCTTTGAAGCGCAGAAAGTCAAGAAGCTACTTGCGATACTGTGCGGCTACGCAGATGGCGTGTTTGGCCGGCTTGGTCCATTTGAGGTACGGCATCCGCATCTTGCCACGTTTTGCGGTGCAGGGGCAAGAACACAAGCACGTCATACAAAGCGGCGCAAGCTATCACACATCGAGCATATCGTCGAGGGCAACATCGTGTACTTCGTCAGGCTGCAAGGCTGTTTCGCGCCGGAGGGACTGCGATCCGCACTGAATCGAGTGCAGAGAAAGCACCCGGCACTACGTGCTTTGCTGCGCGAGGAGCGAGACCGGCTTTATTACGATTACGACGCCGCGCCCGAGATACCACTCCGAGTGGTTCGGCGAAAATGCGAGGACGACTACCAGCGAGAGTGCGAGTTGGAACTGCGGGCATACTTCGGAAAGGACGAGCCGCTGTTTCGGGCTACCTGGCTGCGAGGCGAACGAGAGCACGATCTGTTGTTCGCCACTTCGCACCGGATCTGCGACGGCGCAAGCATGCTGATTCTAGTGCAGGAGATCTTGGCGTGTTTGGCGGAAAACGCCGGGCTACCTTCCGGTCCTGCGCCTGAATTAACACCCTATGAACCCATTTCGCGGCGAGAGTTGATTGAGGACTACCGTCCACCTTCCCGCTGGAAGCGCAAACTATCGGCGCGAGTTTTAAACGGTGTGATCGCGTCGATACCGGTATTGCGGCGGTCCGCCGATAACCGCGAACATTTTCTTGAATGGCGGGCGGATGCCTCGCTGACCGAACGCCTAAAGCGGCGCTCGAAAGAAGAAGGCGTTTCCGTACATGCGATATTTCTGGTGGCATTGGACCGCGCACTACCGGCCGTTTTTGGTAACAAAGTTCCGAAATGGATTGAAAACCCGGTTGATATTCGCCGGGGCCGTTTTCCTCGTTTGAAAGACGATATGGTCTTCTTCGGCGGCGGCAATTTCAGAGTAAGGACGGGCCAATCGGCGGACGAGGAGTTCTGGGCCCGTGCGCGGACCGTCAACGAAGAGATACGCGCGAAGGTGGAGCAAGAACTCTGCGACATTCCCGGACGGTTTTACTTTTCCGAGTTGCTCCGGCCACTCTCGCGCGGGCAGGTTCAGACGATCGTCCGCTTTGGCGACGCACTGAAAATGAACGGTAGCTGGAACCGCTTTGCATTTTCTAATTTGGGCAACGTGGCCGTGATGGGGAGTGACGGTCCACTTAGGGTGACGGACCTCCGTATCTATATGCACTCACTCAATGTGAGGGCGCTGTGTCTCGTAACCTATACGTTCCATCGCGAGATGCGGTTCTATTGCATGGGCGATGAGAAATGCATCCGTCCGGACCAGATCGACATTTTGCTGCGAAGCTTCATAAAGACTCTGGAGAACGCCGTCGCGCAGGCTAGTCTTCCCAGTGGGCAGCTTACCGACGCCGCAGCCGCGAAATAAATGAACAGACGGAAACTGTCCAATATCGAGCACCTGGCAGATGTGAATATCGCCTGCTCGCTGCGGCTCGCAGGCAAGTTGGACTTGGGCAAGTTACAAACGGCATTGGGTTATCTCCAGCGCCGTCATCCCGCATTGCGCGCCTTAATCCGCCCGGAACACGATCTGCTGTATTACGAGCCGAATAGTGCCCCCGAGATCTCCTTTCGCGTCGCGCGGTCTGCGGACGACGAAATCTACCGCAGGGAATGGGACTTGGAACTCAGCACCGGCTTCCATTCCGAGTTGCCACAATTGCGAGTGGTCTATTTCGAGCGTGAATGCGATTGCGATCTCTTATTCACCACGTCCCACCGGATCTGTGATGGCCTGAGTGTATTCATCATCGCCAGGGACGTTCTGCGCTTTCTTGCCGGTCACGTGGAACCAAATGCGCACGAAGAAATCAGCACCGCGGATCTCATTGGTGAATACCAGCCTACGCGGCTTTGGCTTACCAGTACGAGTGTGGCGCTGGTCAACACGTGTTTGCACCTACTTCCCCGCTCTGGGCCTCTTCCGAAAAGAAAGGAATCTTTTGCCGAGTGGAGCGTCGGGCATCAGGCATCAACAGCTTTGCGGCAACAGTGTAGAGCGAAGGGCGCTAGCATGCATGCGGCTTTTCTAGTCGCGCTGGATCGCGCTCTCTCGCTGATACTCGGGCGAAGGTCGCCGAAATTTGTTACATGTCCCATCGACATGCGACGAGGACGCTTTCCCGCGTTGCCCGAGGACATGTTGTTTTACGGCGGTGGGAACTTCAAAGTTCGTACAGGCCGATGGATCGAAGGCGATTTCTGGGACAACGCACGTGTGCTCACCGCGGAAATTCGCGCGGATGTCGAGCGCGAGGTGCGCGAGCTTCCCGGGCGTCTCTTTTTATTCGATAAGTTGCGTCCACTGGGGTGCGGACAGGTGCGGTTCCTAAACCGCGTAGGCGAGACGTTGCGGTCGAAGCGACGCATCGCGGGAATCGGCCTAGCGAATCTCGGCATTGTCAAATTCAGCGAGAACGATTGCCCGCTGCCAGTCAGAGGTATCCGCTTCTCCGCGCGATCGTTGAATTTCGGAGTCCTGGGCCTGATCGCCTATACGGTCAACGACAACATGCAGTTCTATTGCATGTACAGTGAAAACGTTCTCAATGAGTCCGAAATGCAAGCTCTCCAGCAAGAGTTTATGGGCACACTCGAATGCCAGATCGAAAGGACGTGTGCGAAGGCGGTGACGGCATGAAGCGGAAACTCTCCCGCATCGAGCACGCCTTGAACGGAAACTTAGTGTGTTTCGTCAGCTTGGAAGGGCACTTTTCGTTCGATCAACTGCGGCTCGCACTGGCACGCGTGCAGCGAAAACACCCTACGCTGCGAGCGTTGATTCGCGCAGAACCGGATGGTTTGTATTACGAAGATGATCCCTCTGTCGAAATTCCGCTTCGAGTGGCAGACAGCGACTATTGGGGCGAATGCGAAAAGGAGTTGACCACCGATTTCGACTACGATAAACCGCAATTGCGCGTCGTTTGGCTCGGACGTGCGTTTGGCGCCGATTTGGTTTTTGCAACGTCGCATCGCATCTGCGACGGTATGAGTGTCCTGCTTATTGTGAAAGAAGTGCTAACCGCACTCTATTCGGACCAAGAGTTGCTTCCATACGATCCGATCACCATAGAAGACATCATAGGCGGTTATCGACCGGCAAAGCCGTGGAAATTCAAGTTGCTCTCATCGCTTCTGAATAGTGCGCTGGCGCTTGTTCCGGGTTCGGGTCCTACGCCCTCGAAGACAGACTATTTCCTGGAGTGGAAGGCCGGCCGGGATCTGTCGGACTCCATTCGGCTGCGCGCGAGGTCGGAATGTGTTTCGGTTCATGCCGTGATATTGGTTGCGCTGAACTGCGCTCTGTGTAGTGTTTTTGGCGAGAAAGCGCCGAAACGGATTAACAGTCAGATCGATCCCCGGCGAGGACGCTTTCCAGCATTAAAGGGCGACATGCTGTTCTTTGGCGGTGGGAGCTTCAAAACAGCGACCGCGCCCATCCTTCCCGAAGCGTTTTGGGTGAGAGCGCGCGCCATTCAAGAAGACATGTCGCGCTTGATCGACGAGCAGATCGCCCAAATTCCCGCTCGCTTCTACTTCTTCGAATCTTTACGCCCGCTGAGCGATGGACAGTGGCGGTCGGTCCTGCGGCTGATCGATGCGGTAAAAGGAAAGCGCCGCATGGGCGGGTTCGCTCTATCGAACTGGGGAAGTGTAGACTTGCTGCCCGACGATGCGCCTCTTCGTGTGAAAGACATGCGGCTGTATGTGCATTCGTTTAAAACGAAAGTACTTGGGCTGATTCCGTACACTGTGAACGACGAGATGCGGTTTTACTGCGTGAGCCATGAAGACTATATGACTCACGGGCAGATGGCCGTGCTGCAAAGGGAGTTCATGACCACCTTGGAGACACACGCCGCTAACACGGTACGTGCTGTAGCCGCCGCGGGAAGATGAAATAAACCTGACCAAACAACGTGCCGCAATCTACGCGTTAGAGACCGAGATGCTCGCGATCTCCACAAGATGACAGCTCGGCATGCATCAGGGAGGGCCTGAAACAGACGGCTCAAGGTGCGGATGCTGCCGTGTTAGCCCCGTCGATACCGCCCCACACACCAATCACCGACACTTTCGCCATCTGCACCAAAGTTCTGTTAAATCGCCGGATCGAACCACCCGCGAGTAATTGACAGAATCCACTTGTCCGCAGATAGCAGTCCATTGCTTCTCGAGTTTTCAGCCTGGGCGCTCACCAGAGCTTGCACCAAAGCGAAGCGTTGCCTCGGCCGCTTTTAGGGGAAATCCATTCTCTTCGGGAATAAATCCTATTACCCACTGCGGTCTTCTCAATGCCGAGTCAAGCCATTATGTTGATCTCATGAGTCAAGCTACCCAGTTTGCAACCAACAGACGGTCTGAGATACAGAGCACTCAACCCGCTTATTTCTCTACCTACCCCAGCGTGAAAATGGCACGAGACTGGGAGGGGCCTGATAGCCGAGCTCCACAGTGAGGATGGACCGCTGACCTTTACGGCGCGAGATCACACGGATGTTGTCGATGCGTTGTACAGGATTTCCCAAGATCGAGCGTCGCTATAGACATCTACCGATCCGCAAACCCCTGATCGTGTTCAGGACGAAATCTTTCAATAAATAAAGGAGCAAAAACATGAGTTTTTTGATTAAAATACTGACTAGAATGGTCTCCTCAAGGGCGACCTTGACTATCACTTCATCCGGGCATCGATGGTGATCATCTACTTCTTCTTCGGATATCAGAAGTGGTTTGATTACGAATTTAAGGGCCTTATTCCATTCTTTACTCATGGGCCTCTCATCTTCTGGATGTATCCCGTCTTCGGCATGAAAGGTGCCACATACTTACTGGGCGCTTCGGAGTGGCTGTTCGGCGCGTTGTTGTTGGCTGGATTCTGGAACAAGAAATTAGGCGTTCTCGGCGCCCTCGGTTCAGTAGTTACTTTTCTGTGCACGGTTACGATCATCCCGTTTATGCCGGACGGCTGGGCCGCATCAGCCGGCGGATTTCCCGCGATGGTTGGAAACGTCGCTTTCCTCATGAAAGATGTTGTGCTGCTGGCCGTATCTTTCTACCTGCTGAAACAAGACGTGTTGAGAGTTGCTTCAGCTAACTCGATCGATGAGGTAACAACGGCATCACGCATGGCGCAGGCCTTTATTGATTAGGAGAAGACGAATGACCAAAAGAATGCTTCACTGGACCTTCAACGGTTCTGGGTATCCACTGCGGTACCTTGCGCAAAACGCTACAACGGTACGGTCGATCCCCTGGGGTGACGGGGAGCATTGAGTTTGAACGCCGATGGCCTTTTGGGGTCGCGGTGAATGCCGGTAGCAATTCAATTTCAGTTTTGGTGGCTACCGAAAGGCGGCTTGCAATTTCTTAGCAAGACGTACTCGGGAGGAACCATGCCGATCAGCCTCACTATGCGCGGTGATTTTGTCTATGTATTGAACGCGGCGGGGCTCCAAATTTCACGGTCTTCAGAATCGATCTCAACGGGACACTGAGTGCAATGGCGGGCTCAACGGGGGCTTTGCCGTCGAACGGCTCGACTCCGTTCGGATTCACCTTTATCCGCAATCGGACGCTTATCGTAGCCGAAGCGAACGCGTCGACGTTTTCGTCGTACCGCATCGAGAGGGTTGAAAATAGCCCCACGCTCCAGACCATCACGAAATCAATCGGAGATGGTGAGATGGCGGCCTGCTGGATCGTACGGGATGGTCGCCTTGCGTTTGCGGCCAATGCGGCCAGCAACCCACTGTCCCGGTCGACACACGTTTGTCATCGGCCCGCTGGGATTCGCTCAGGACGGGACGCGGCGTCCTTCGATAAGGAGTGTGCGGTGCACCTTTAGAGTTCCATTATTTAGGCCGATTTGAAACGAAACTGATGTGCCTTAGTTATACGTTCAGTTTTCTCAGAGCCCGTAACACCGTAAGCACGTCTGTGGGCTCCAAGCGGTTGCGATAGTCAACATCAAGAACGCCAGCACGATTGTGCCGTCGTGATCGACGACGTAAGTTGCGGGTATTGGTAGAGTCCAGCTCTCATCGCCGTTTTTGTCCGACAAGGCATGGCCAAACTGAACGTATATGGGACAGGATTCTTCAGCAACTTCAAATGCGATTCCAAAAGCGCTAGCAGTCGAGGAGCCCACATCACTGAGGACGGGAGATGTGATCCCATTCTTCTCGGCTGTCATAAGACTCTGATCAGGAGTTTGAGAGGAGATCGCAACAGCTCCGCACCAAGCCCGGTGATTTGCGGCAGCACCCTCTGCAAGGCCTGCAACTCGAGATTGCAGTACTGCCACCATCCCCCACGATAAAAGATCAATACGACGGGTCCTTTCGCCAACACAAGTCATTCAGCCGTATGCAACTGGCGCGCACATCGGGGCAATTGGAAGTCCGGCACTCTGTCGCGGCTCTCAAGGCACGCTCTAAAACACCCGAAGCGGCCAGCTTCAGATCGGCGCGCGCCACCGCCCTCCGGATCGGGAGTGGCAGCTTCGCCGTAGAATCCGCACGGAAGGCATCAAGCTCTGCCTTGAGAGACATTGGAGCCTATCCTGTGAAAGTCTGTCATCGGCGAGACCAAATTAGAAAATCCATGCCAGCTACAGAAGACCGCTTCGAGTAATAAGAATTATTCCAGAACGGAATAGGCTGGGGATTGACTGCAGGTAATCCAGGTGGTTGGATTCCATCGCCAATCGTTTGGCGGCGGCCGCACCATGGGCAAAGCGAAGGTAAAGGCACAGCTCACTGGGTTCCCAAGGTTGTAAAGTGAATTCCACGTTCTTTTTGTACGGGTTGCCCCAAGGCTGATGTTGATGTCGAACTCGCGGGTTGTTCTGCTCATCGGTCGAGTAATCCCAGGCGATATACCGCCGGCTCCAGGCGGGCAGTGTCTTCAACCGTGAACGAATATCCGCCATAGCCCAGGTTACGCGTCAGGTTCACCTCCGAACAGGTCCAGTCCTGATCTCGTTTAACGATGGAAGGTGAAGCGCGCCGGCTCGGTCTGTGAACACATTGTGGGGATTATATGGATTGCTGGTACCGCCGCGGTCGCTCACTTCCAGCGACCGCCCGCGCGCTACAGCGACTTGCGCCACGGCCCCCTCCACGCTTTGGCAACATGCAACCACCACAAGTCATCATAGTTCCTTTTCAACTATCTGCCTGCAGCCGCCTTTCGCGCGGACGGGCCTAAATCCATTCTCTGAGGGAATAAGTCTTATCACTCTGATCGGTCTTCTCCAGACGAGTTGAAATCTTTATCTTGGTCTCGTAAGTCATCGACACGAACGAAACAGACGAAAGAGACTGCAATGCAAACAACGCAACGCATTTATTTAGCCGCGGCGGCACTTATCCTCTCACTGTCCTTTTTTGGGCCTTTGAGAGGGCACGCGGCACAAAGCAGCAATAACTCTTTCGATGGATTTAAGCTCGTCGACAAGACGGGAAACATCCGCAAGCCGGACGATTATCGTGACCGGTATCAGATGCTCGGAGCCTACACGGTGCTCGATCCGAAGGGGAATCAAATGCACTTCACCTACTCGTCGCCCGGCGCCGCCGAGTACTACCGTCGCAATAAGAAGTTCGCTGATGGCACGGTCTTGGTGAAGGAGGTCCTTGGAACGGACCACGCGCCAATGACCACCGGTGATGCCCACTGGGCTACTGACACGAAGGTGTGGTTCGTCCTGATCAAGGATTCACAGGGTCGTTACCCGAACAACCCGCTATGGGGCGATGGGTGGGGTTGGGCGCTCTTCAAGTCTGATGCGCCGGTTAAGCAGGTTGCGACCGACTACAAAAAGGATTGCCTGGGCTGTCACCAGCCCGCAAAGGCGGATGATTGGATTTACGTCAAAGGCTATCCCGTTCTCCATTCAAAGTAAGAAAAGAAAGTATCCGAAACCTCGACCCGCCGAGGCGTGGTCCTGCTGGGAGCTTATGAAAATGCGAAAGAAACAGTATTTGACAGTAACGTTCAGTGGCATTGCCGCCATCATGGTGTTTGTCGCTCTCCTCTGCACCGCACCAGTTGCCGCGCAGATGGAGCACTCCGCAGCCGTTTTCACTTCAGACGGCAAGCTGGAATTGCCGATAGGATTTCGCAGGTCGGTTTTTGTCGGCGCTCCGTTGACACCTAATGGCCTCAACGACGGAAAAGCCGGATTCCCCGAATACCATCATGTCTACATCCAAGCTCAGAACGTTGATGCCTATTTGAAGACGGGTCAGTTCCCTGAAGGCACCGTTATCGTGAAGGAGTTGACACGTGTCCTTAATCCAACCTTTCCGGATGGATCGCGCAAAGAGCCGTCCGGACGTGGCTTTTTCAACGGAGAATTCAACGGCATTGACGCAACGGTGAAAGACAGCAAGCGTTTCCCCAATACCAATGGGTGGGGTTTCTTTACCTTCGGCCATCACCCGGAGCCGTATGCGGCAACGGCTGCGGAATCCCCTGCGACAACGTGCGCAGGGTGCCATGCAGCCAACGTTGCCAAAACCGATATGACATGGGTTCAGTTCTACCCGCTGCTCCATGGGAAGTAACCAGTCCGCGGGGGCGCTTATGTTATGCCGGAACGGGCACGATGCTGAACAAGAAAATTTCGCCGAATGTGTCGCCCAGTACCTTCCATTTCTGAATCGATTTCTTCGTAAAGCTTACGCGCTCCGACCAAATCGCTGAAGACATGGTTCGGCAGACGATCTTAAAAGCCATCACCAACGCCCATCAGTTTCGGTTCGAGTCGGCTTTGAAGACATGGTTAACTTCTATTGCGGTCAACGAAGTTCGTCAGGTCTATCGCTCTAACCGGCGGGCTGTTCCGTTGATAACCGAAGACCTGAGCGTGCACCGATGTTCTCTGCTCGGGCGTCCAAAGGACCCTTTCGAGGCAAAGGATCGCGCCATCCTTGTGCGGCACGCGGTCTCCGGCCTCCCACAGATCTATCGATCCGTCGTAGAGTTGTGCGATTTGCAATGCCTTCCCTTGAAACAAGCCGCACGGGAACTGGGACTATCATTGTCCGCCGTGAAAAGCCGTCGATACCGGGCATTAAAGAAGCTGCGGCTCATCGTGGCAAAAAATGAATCGAAGCTGAAGACGAGCGGGCCAAACCGGTAAGCGACTTGCGGGTACTGAGTTTTCAGAGCGTGCTTATGTTGTTCCAACACCCAATAATCCTTTCGAGGGACATCTCCGCTATTGCAATCGAGCAAACCGAAGGCGGAGAACTCCGACACGGCAGGCTCAGGCGGCTTGCTAGTGGAACTGAGCTGAGACTCGTGGGTAATGGTTTCAACCACCGAACCGTCCGGGTTGAGTGCGATGGAAGTGCGTATTTTGTTTTCCTGCAAGATTTCGAAGAGCCGGATTCCAGCTACTACCTTCGTAATTCGTCAGATCAGGCGTGATTAGAAGAACACCGATCCGGTGTCGACCAGTGCACTTATACCGTAACAGCGCGGTCACCTGCGTTGGGTGGACGCGAATCAACCCAAATCTATGCGATCGCGGAATAACTGCTATTACTCGAAGCGTTCTTCTCCAGACGAAGCAGAGTCGTTATGTTGGGTTGGTAAGTCAATCTAAATGAACACGAGAGCAGAGAGATTAATGGTGGTGGCGGTCGAGGATGGTCTAAGGGACGGAATCGCTGCGACGCTGAGCGATGCGGGATTTGAGGTATCGACTGAATCCGGGTATGGAATAAAGGCGGTAGCAGAGTTCGATCCTGAGCTAATTGTTCTGGTCGGTAATCCGCGCCAACTCAATTGCTGTGACCTTTTGTCCCAAGTAAAGAGCTCTGAGCACACGCAGTACATACCCGTAGTGATGCTGTCTCCAGAAGGATCTGGTGAACGGGCTCGAGGGCTCGATCTCGGCGCCAACGATGTTCTGTCGCTGCCCTTCGACCCACAGGAATTGCTGTCGCGCGTCCGCTTGCAACTAAGAAGCAAACACGATGCGGACGAATTGCGGGACCGGCTGCGGGTTGTGGAGGAGAGTCGAACTGCCAATCGCCAGGTAGTAGCAGCTGTGGATGACGAGCGGCGAATGCTCCGAGTTGGCGGACTGGCGATCTTCATCGTCCTCATTGCTGCCGCCATTGTCGCTCTTCTCTTTTTCCGCCGCACGCAGCAGCAGAGTACCAGCGTTTATGCGGCGATCACCCACCTGCAGGCGGGCATACTGACGCAACGGCAATTGATGGAGCGCTCACGTGCAGGGCGCGGCCTGGTGGAACGAGATCCTTCTCCTGCTGGCAGCCGCCAAAGCGTTGAGCTCCAGCACGAGAGCGAACGATTGCGAGCCAAAATTGCAATCAGCCGAACAAACGAGGCTTCCGTTTTGCAAAGTCAATTACAGATCGTCGAAGGCCGCCTTCAAAAGCTTGAGACTGAGAGCACATTTGCTGAGACGACAATCAAGTCTTACGAGGCGAGCATTTGCCTGATCCATGTTGCAGTTGCCTTTCGCGATCGAGCTACTGGATTGAGTTTGCATTACGCCGCCCTTACCAGCAATGGCGAGCCCACGGTTGACGAGAACAATAATCCTCTCGTGAGTCTTACCGGAAGTGGGCCAGAAGTACACCTCGACGCTTTTGGCACTGGGTTTCTCGCCTCTCGTAGCGGAGAAATCCTGACGAATCACCACGTGGCGGAACCTTGGTGGCAGAGCGATGAATTAAGGAAAATGCTAGGTCACGGGCTTGAGCCCACGATTATAGAAATGACCGCGTACTTTCCTGGATTCCCACGTGGCGTTGCGGTCAAGACGGAGAACATCTCACCCTCCGCCGATGTGGCTGTGTTGCACGGAAATGTTTCAATGTTGGGAATCGAAGCGATCGCTCTCGCCGACCGACGCCGATCGGTCGTCAGCGGGGCGCCTGTCGTCCTACTTGGATATCCCACCGCGCTCGACGCAATCTTGGCTCGGGCCGGAGCAGAGACGCTCCGATCCGTCGCGAGCGCGTCACACGGCGATTCGAAGCAAGTGATGGAAGAGCTCGCTCATCGGCGCCTCATAAGACCTATCGCTACGCAAGGACATATCGGCGACGTACTGCCTGACAAGATTGTCTATGATGCGCAGACCGCGTCGGGGGGCTCTGGAGGGCCGCTTTTTAACAGCGAAGGCAAAGTCATAGGAATTAACTTTGCGATGCTTCCTAGGTTCGGTGGATCCAACTTTGCTATTCCTGTTGGCTACGGGAAGGATCTGCTCAAACCGTAATAACTGTCGCTCTCTCCGCGACACATTTAATTACTGCGTGGCCACCGAGGACCGCCCAAAGACTGCCGTTCCGCGTCCAGTCCCGACGTGACCGCAGCCTTTGGCGCACTCCAGTTTACGAGTGCACCGGATCAGGCGTTGGACGCAACGCTTATCGTCTAATCCTGCAATCGCCTTGAAAATGGCTGACTGCCTCGGCTGTCAGATCACGGCCAACGGGTGGAGACCAAACTTTTTTCTACGACTCTCCCAAATATCTCCATCTTCGCGTAGTTGTCTCGTTTCTATTCAATTAGGGAATAGATGCTATTACCCGAAGCGATCTTCTCAACACGAACTGGAGTCGTTATGCTTATTTCGTAAGTCAACCCCAGGCCCACCGGGGCGCCGAAACCTCTATGCAATCTAAACGTTCATGTGTGATACCGATGCCTGACGACATTCAGGCACAAGAGAAAGATATCGAGTTGATATTTCGGCGTTTACTTAGTAGCGCGGACAACACGCAACGTCCGTCGGACGTTACGCAAAAACAAAAAGCTGCCGTGTTGATCCTCATCGTTATGGAAGGTCTTATTAGCCTTGTTGCGTTCTACCTCTTGTACCTGAAGGCTGGCGGAAAGTGACGTGTCCTCACGGTCCTCGAGCGTTTTGCTCTAAAAGAAGCCTCAATTGAGACGTTGTAAACGCTGTTGCGGCAGCCAAGTCGTTGGCTGAGTTTTTCCGGCGCCGCGTTCGCGACAAGGCAACCGATCCGGATAAGAGAGCCGAAGTGCTGGTGCCTTAAGTGAGATCAGCTGAAAACATGAAAGCGACACAACACCTCCACGATCTGTGCCAGAGCCTCTGGCTCGATAACTTTACGCGATACCTGCTAAGCAGCGGGACAGTCAAGCGCTCCATTGATGAGCTATCGGTCATCGGGCTCACATCGAATCCCACGATTTTCGATCACGCCATCAGGAACAGTACTGTCTGCGACGCGTCAATCCGCAGAGTGAACGCTGCCACTGGAAATCTAACTGAAAACGCTGAGGTAAGGCAATGAGTGGAGATACCCGCAAACAGGTCTTGATTCTCGGTGGTGGGTTCGGTGGACTCTATACCGCTCTCGGGCTGGAAAAGACGCTCGCTCGTGAGAGCGATGTGGAAATCACGTTGGTCAATCGGCAGAACTTTTCGCTTTTCACTCCCATGCTCCATGAGGTCGCGGCAAGCGACCTGGATGTGACCCACATCGTGAACCCCGTCCGAAAGCTCCTAAGATATGTGCAGTTCTTTCATGGGGAAGTGGAACGCATTGACCTCACCTCGAAACGGGTGACCGTAGTACACGGTCAGGAGCGCCATCCTCACGAACTTCCCTACGACTATCTCGTTCTCGCTCTGGGTTCGACAACGAACTTCTTTGGCCTGCGGGAGCTTGAGCGCAGGGCCATGACCATGAAGTCGCTGAGTGATGCAATCCATCTAAGAAATCAACTCATCGATCTGTTGGAGGAAGCAGACTTCGAGTGCGCGGCCGGTTCTCGACCTAATTTATTGACGATCATTGTTGCTGGTGGCGGCTTTGCCGGTACCGAGACCATCGCAGCTGTGAACGATTTTATGCGCGAATCAATTCGGTTTTATCAAAACCTTACGGCGGACATGGTCCGAGTGGTTTTGGTTCATCCAGGCAAGGTGATCTTGCCGGAACTAGGCCCCAAACTGGGCGCGTACGCTCAAAAGAAACTCGCAGAGCGCAAAGTAGAGATTAGGGTAAACACTAAGGTCATCCGTGTAGATGAGCATGCTGTGGAACTGAGCGACGGCTCTCGTATTCCGACGAACACAGTGATTTGGGCCGCCGGAACGTCTCCAAATCGTCTTTTTGCCGCACTGCCATGCAAATTGGAGCGCGGCCGCATCGTGACAGATAAGTACTTGGAAGTGCCCGATTGGCCGGGCGTGTGGGCGCTGGGCGATTGCGCTTTCATTACGGACCGCAAGACTGGCCGGCCGTATCCGCCGACCGCTCAACATGCCTTGCGGCAGGGTAAAACAGTAGCCAGGAACGTGATTGCGGCAATTCGCGGGGGCTCGAATGAGCCGTTCTCATTTTCCACGTTGGGTCTGCTCGCATCAATCGGCCGAAGGACCGGCGTAGCGAACATTCTTGGAATCAACTGCTCTGGCTTTGTTGCCTGGTTTCTGTGGCGGACGATTTATCTGAGTAAGTTGCCTCGTTTGGAGAAGAAGGTCCGCGTGGCGTTGGATTGGACCCTTGATTTGCTCTTCAGCAAGGACCTCGTCCATCTCCTTGATCTCCGGCCGCCAACGGTGTCCCACATCGAGGAAGAGGCGGACACTGCGCTTGTGGCCGACGAGCCGTAGTCAACGGCTATGACAATCGGAACCGTGGGTCACTTCTCCACGCCCAGGGCCGGCTCATCGACATAAAGTCGCCGGTTGCAAAGCCCATGCTAACTGCAGCCATCATCGGCTCTGGTCCCAACGGCCTCTCGGCCGCCATCGTTCTGGCTGCAGCCGGCATTGCGACCACTGTCTTTGAGCGCAGTGTTCAAATCGGCGGCGCGTGTTCGACCGGAGAAACGACGCTGCCGAACTTCCGTCAGGATTTGGGATCCTCTGCTTACCCCATGGGCATAGCGAGCCCCTTCTTTCGCTCGCTTCCCATTGATATTCCCTGGATTGAACCAACCGCCCCATGCGCTCACCCGCTCGACGATGGAACGGCCGTTATGCTGGAACATTCCATCGAAGCCACCGTCGCCACTCTAGATAGCGGCGACCGTAACAGGTACCGCTCCTTGGTATTGCCTCTAGCGTCGAAATTTGCGGACCTTGCGGAAGACATCCTCGGGCCCATTCAACACATCCCACGCCACCCGCTTGTACTCGCGCACTTCGGTCCATTTGCGCTTTCATCCGCAGTATCCCTGGCTCGTTCTCGTTTCAGAGGAAAACGAGCGCAAGCCTTTTTTGCCGGCATGGCAACTCATTCCGTGCTTTCACTGGAAGCGCCAGCTTCAGCCGCTATCGGTTTGATCCTTCTAGCTGCCGGCCACGCCGGTGGCTGGCCTATTCTGCGCGGTGGTGCTCAAGCTCTCCCGGATGCCCTCGCTCGCTATCTGGAAGATTTGGGTGGGCGTGTTGAAATCGGTCATGAAGTTACAGAACTCCCTGAGACTGATCTCGTTCTCGCCGGCGTCACTCCCCGACAGCTCCTACGTATTGCAGGCGCTCATCTGCCCGCGCATTACCGCAGACGTCTGGAGCGCTTCCGGTACGGCGCCGGCGCCTTCAAGATTGACTATGCTCTGAGCGCCCCTATTCCCTGGACTGCTCCTGAATGCTCACGGGCCGCAACCGTCCACCTTGGGGGTTCGCTAGAAGAGATTGTTGAGTCGGAACGACATTTCACGTCCGACCGACCCTTCGTTCTCCTCGGCCAACCGTCACTGTTCGACCCGACTCGAGCTCCCGTCGGCCAGCATACCGCCTGGGCTTACTGCCATGTACCGAATGGAAGTGCAAAAGACTATACCGAACGAATCGAATGCCAGATCGCACGTTTCGCACCAGATTTTCGCGATTGCATTTTGGCCAGATCCGTTTCCTCACCTGCAGCGCTCGAGCGGTGGAACCCGAACTTGATTGGCGGCGACTTTTTGGGTGGCGCGATGGATATCCGACAGCTTCTCTTCCGACCCACGCACTCGCTCTACCGCACACCACGGCCCAACCTTTATCTCTGCGGCGCATCCGGTCCGCCTGGAGGAGGTGTCCACGGGATGGCCGGCTTCCATTCTGCTATGACAGCGCTCGCCGATTGGGGTCGTTAATTTGCCCTCGGCACTGTGTCGCCGGTCCGAGGACCTCTAAGATGCCCAGAGCCACTGGCCGCTGGAGCGCCGACTCGCAACAAATTTTGCCCTTAGCCGTTATTGGCCGACATCGGCGGTTGCGTTGGCGGCATCGAATACAATCTTGGTTCTAGATCCACCTACATGGATTACCTGAATTTCGTTGTTTATGTACTCGATTTCAGTAGTGGCGAATTTTTTCGTCACTGACTCGCTATGGGCCGGCACTTCGATTGTTTGTTTACCCTGCTTGATGACTGCTAAATTGTTCTGCAACTCGATCTTGTAGTCACCAACCTTGAGTGTCTTACCATCGACCAACGAATCCTGTGCTATCTGCACGCGATACGTGTTGCTGGCTGCTATCGCAGCCATAACTCCAACAGCCACGTAAGCAAATGCTAACTTCCTAAGCATAAATACTCTTTTTACCTCAAATGTGTATTAATATCGGCACTCTTCGTATTTGGCTAAAAAGGGCGCCGCTCATGCACCTATGAGCATCTGTCGCCCTTTTGGAATCACACAGAGTGACTCACATCACCACCATAAACTGGGTAAGGCACTTACAGAAGATCGATTTTAGTAATAAAAGTTATTCTCGGTCAGAATAGCCGCGCAGCATAACCCTGTATGCAACCCCGCAGTCATACTTATGTTTGTTCGGACATGGAACAACTTCTTCGCGTTCATTTGTAACCTGCCCACTTAGTTAGGCGATGAACCGCGCCGGTTGCGTGCTCAGAGGGGTGATTGTTCGCTCTAATCTCAATGGATGTGAATCGGCTGCTGCTTGACGGATCAGCGGCGAAACGGACATCATGTTTTCAAACCATTTCACAAACGTGCGCGCCTTTGTGCTCGTGAGTCGACCAGACGGAAAGATCACCCAGAGATCAATCGGCGGCAGAGTCCATTCATCGAGAACAGATGCTACTTCGCCAGATTCAAGTTCAGGCGCAAACATCCAACGTGGCGAGATCGCGAACCCTTGCCCGGCAAGGACTGCGGCACGCACTCCTTCTGCCGCGCTGACCGTTAGCCGCCTCTGAATACGTACTGAGGTCTCCGAAGTTCCGCGACGGAAGCGCCATTCCTCGCCACCAGAGCTTTGGTTATACACGATCGCGTCGTGCTCAACCAGATCCGCCGGAGTATTGGGAACACCTCTTCGGGCGAGATAGCTCGGATTCGCTACAACCAGCCGCTCCGCTTGCGCCAATTTGCGCGCCACTAGCGTGGAATCCGTTGGAGTACCCCAACAAAGAGCCACATCAATATTCTCCGCGACGAGATCGATAGTACGATCTTCCATTACCAGGTCCAGCTGTAGTTTTGGGTGATACTCAAGAAATGTGCCTAGCGTAGGAACTAAATGCATGCGAGCGAACGTTACCGCGGCGGAAATCCGCAGTGGCCCTTCGAGACCTGCCCCGGCCCCCCGTGCTACCGCTTCCGCTTCGTCCGCCTCTGTTATTGTGCGGAGAGCACGTTCATAGTAGGCCAGGCCTGCTTCCGTTGGACAAAGCCGGCGCGTCGATCGAACCAATAGACGCGCACTCAGCCTGTCTTCCAATCCCGCAATCATCTTGGAGATTGCCGGCTGGCCAATTTTGAGATCACGCGCAGCGGCGGAGAACGATCCGGTCTGCACCACTCTGACAAACATCTCCATTTCACGCAGTCGACACATACTTCACCTTTTGGAACCTTCTATCATTCCGATCACTTCTCTCGATCCACTCACTCCCGTATATAAGCGGGACAGTTTCTAAGTTCGATGCAGTGCTTCCTTTGTCTTGGCCAGGAAGTTGGCTCAGCGTTCCATCTGAACAACGGGGAAGTCGATGTGCTTCTGCGCCGCCCGGGAACCCTTCTAGGAGATGAGATGATACGCATTGCTATCAGGAGTATCATTGGAACATCTTTTAGTCTCAAATGGATCAGCTGGCCCCTTTCTTCGACAGGTTTGCTCTCACGGCCCGGATGTTTTACTCGGGTCGGCTCTGCGGGACCACCGGTGATCAGAAAAGCGAACACGCGGGCCATCTGCATGTGCTTAAGCAAGGAAGACTGAAGATCATGCAGTCAAGCGGGCGTCAGATCGTGCTTGATACCCCGAGCCTTCTTTTCTATCCGCGTCCTCGCCGGCATCGTCTTTCGGCTTCAAAACAGGAAGGCGCCGAACTCGTTTGCGCAACCATTGAATTCGGTGCCGGAATGCTGAATCCTCTTATTGCATCGCTGCCAGAGCCACTCGTCCTTCCACTCGATGCCCTTCCCGAACTTGCACCGGCACTCGAGCTTTTGTTCTCAGAGGCATTCTCCGACGCACCGGGCCGTCAGCCTGCCATCGACCGTTTATTCGAATACGTCTTCGTGCTCCTCATACGATCGGCAATGAACGGTCATTTGGTGGATAGCGGAGTTTTGATGGCGCTCA
This sequence comes from Bryobacteraceae bacterium, assembly GCA_036272575.1. Taxonomy (GTDB): domain Bacteria; phylum Acidobacteriota; class Terriglobia; order Bryobacterales; family Bryobacteraceae; genus Bog-105. Next base: position 19,551 of record DATAYL010000045.1, read on the forward strand.
GCGATCCTCGTCTGGGCAGTGCAATCGAGGCCATGCATAGGCAGCCCGAAACCTCCTGGTCTTTGGAACAACTTGCTCAACTCGCCGGTATGTCCCGAGCGCGCTTCGCTGTCCATTTTCGTCGGGTTGTCGGTATGACGCCGTTTGATTACCTGACCCGTTGGCGGCTGGGTGTGGCTCAAACAATGTTGCGTAAAGGCAGCTCGCTGAAACTCGTCGCGCCCGCAGTAGGGTATGCAAATGCCACAGCTCTAACGCGAGTCTTTACCCAGCATTTTGGAATTTCTCCTTCTGCGTGGCTCGCTCAGAGCAAGAGCCCTGAGAATTGAAGCCCGGGTCGGACTGCAAGTAGTCTAATTGCCCTATGAGGAAATTCAGGCAAGCCGTGACATGGAACAGCGCAACCTTGTGCTCCTTTTTGATCCATAACGGCCAATACATGGCCGGCATGGGCCGCGCAAGCCGGCGTCGAAGAACACTGAAAGCCAAAGTTGCGGCTGCGGAGCATAGATTACAAGTTGATGAAGCGGTGTTGAAGCAGGCTCAGGAAAATGCCGCGAAGGCCGATTCCGAGATTGTCCGCCACTCGCGGCGGTGGGCTTCGTTTTCGGTGCGGTACAAGTATCGTCGAGCCGCACTGTCACTTACAGAACTGCCTCCCATTCGCACTGGTAGCGTGTCACACGCCACCATACGCTCACACTCGGTGCGCGGCTTGATCAGGAGGTCACTGAGCCGGACGAGTACGACTGGCCGGAATCAAGACGCGAGCACACTCCGACAGCCGACGGTCTGAGTATAGCCATCGACGAAACCTATAGTCACGCTAATCGCGTGATGGTCTCGGGGAATACCACGTGGGGGCAGCCCGAATGACCGCGAAGAACATGGAACAACTTCTCCGCGTTCACTTGTAACCTGCCCACTTAGTTAGGCGATGAGCCGCGCCGGTTGCGTGCTCAGAGGAGTAATTGTTCGCTCTAATCTCAATGGATGTGAATCGGCTGCCGCTTGACGGATCAGGGGCGAAACGGACATCGTATTTTCAAACCATTTCACGAACGTGCGAGCCTTTGTGCTCGTTAGTCGACCAGACGGAAAGATCACCCAGAGATCAATCGGCGGCAGAGTCCATTCATCGAGAACAGATGCTACTTCGCCAGATTCAAGTTCAGGCGCAAACATCCAACGTGGCGAGATAGCGAAACCTTGCCCAGCAATGACCGCGGCACGCACACCTTCTGCCGCACTGACCGTTAGCCGTCTCTGAATACGCACCGAGGTCTCTGAAGTTCCGCGCCGGAAACGCCATTCTTCGCCGCCAGAGCTTTGGTCATACACGATAGCGTCGTGCTCAACCAGATCCGCAGGAGTATTTGGAACGCCTCTTCGAGCGAGATACGCAGGGGCCGCCACAACCAACCGATTTGCTTGCGTCAGTTTGCGCGCCACGAGTGCGGAATCCGTTGAGGCGCCCCAACGGAGAGCTACATCGATATTCTCCGCAACGAGATTAACCGTACGATCTTCCATCACCAGTTTTAGTTTTGGATGGGTATCGAGAAATGCGCCCAGCGTGGGAAATAAATGCATCCGCGCGAACGTAACTGGTGCGCAAATCCGTAGCCGTCCTTCGAGGCCGGCGCCAGCACCCCTGACTACAGCCTCCGCTTCGTCTGCCTCTGTGAGCGTGCGAAGGGCACGTTCATAGAAAGCTATACCTGCTTCCGTTGGAGACAGCCTGCGGGTCGATCGAACCAAAAGACGTGCACTCAGCCTGTCTTCTAGGCCTGCGACCATCTTCGAAATCGCTGGTTGGCCAATTTTGAAATCACGCGCAGCGGCCGAGAACGATCCGGTCTCCACTACTCTGACAAATATCTCCATTTCGCGCAGTCGACACATACTCCACCTTTTTGACCTTCTATCATTCCGATTGCTTCTCTCGATCCACCCACTCACGTATATAAGCGGCACAGTTTCTAAGTTCGATGCCGTTGATTTCGCTGAGAGCAAGAAACGCTACCGCTTCCCGATCCACGAGGGCGAGCTCTTCGAGATCGATAACGACTCTGCCATTCTGCCGCCCAAGCACCTCTCTGAACGTGTTCACATTTTCCGCGCGCATCCGGCCACTTACGCGCAAGATCACAACTTCTTGTCCACTGATAAAACGGTCGATTCTGAAGCTCATGTAGAGTTACCGTCATTTTGTATTCCCGGCATTGCCGCAGTGCCTCGTGAAGCCCAGCTTCGTGACCCTTTGCGTATCGATCCCAGTCCTTCATGTATGTACTAAGCGGCAGCCACATCGACTTTCCGAACCTCCCATTCGTCTGCCTCGCGGAAAAACGTCAGCGAGGCTGAGCCGTCGGTGTGTGTGATCCGGATGTGATCGCAGCTGTGAATCTGTCCCGTTGCCATCAAATTGGATAACGGTTGTACGAGTAAGCGCTCAATAGCGCGTTTCAGTGGCCGGGCGCCGTATCTGAGATCGGTACCCTCAGTCAGCAAAAACTCGCGAGCCCTGTCCGTAACATGAATAAAGAAAGGCTTTCTGACCACAGAGGCCTGGATGCGCCGTTCGACGAGTTCGAGCTCAATATCAACGATTCTGTTTAGTTCCTCGTTACCTAGAGCTTTGAAGACCACGATTTTGTCTAAGCGATTGAGAAACTCAGGCGTAAACTTCCGGCGGGCTGCATCTACGCCGGTGCGCGAAAGCCGAGCTCCGAGTTTCGCATCGCGACCGCTGTCTTGCGGCGAGGAAACCTGGAAGCCTAGCCTTCGACTAGCTAGGGAACTCATTTCAGCCGCGCCGATGTTGCTCGTCATGAAAATCAGGGCTTTCGAAAAATCTACCTTACGGTTATCACCTAGTGTCAGCGTGGCTTTATCCAGGATTCCGAGAAGCAGGTTCCAGAGTGCATCACTTGCCTTCTCGATCTCATCGAAGAGCACGAAACTCAGCTTCGCAGTTTCTGTATGATGCTGATCAAGTGCTTCCTGAGCTAGTAGCGGATGAGTTTCGCGATGCCCGAGATATCCTGGCGGCGAACCGATCAGTTTGGCGATTTCATGGCTGTGCTGAAACTCGGCGCAGTCGATTTTAATGGTGGCGCGCGGATTGCCGATGAGAGCCTCCGCAGTCGCTTCCACTGTGCGTGTTTTCCCGGACCCAGTAGGACCTAGGAACAGGAAGGTGCCGATCGGCCGGCCCACCGGGGACAGCCCAGCGAGAAATGTCTGATAAGTCCCGACGATATGGTGAATCGCTTCGTCCTGTCCAATAATGACGTGACGAAGCTGTTTCTCCAGATTCTCGGCCTGCGTTCCCCTCTTGGTGGGGTCCAGTAATGCGAGCGTCTGCATGTTACATCTTCTTTTTAGCGGCGGCCACGTCGCGATATCTGCCGTCGCCGTTCGACTCTTAAAGAGCAAACCAACAGCCGTTCGTAATCTGCTGAGAGAAAAGAAAAACGTCTGGAACGGTCGCCGCCACGGTGGTGAATTTGGTGAATTTGACCGATTTCGGTGATTCTGGCGACGGTTCAGCCGAATTTGAATTGGCTTTTGCGAATGTTTAGGGCTTTGATCCTGCGTTCAAGAGTGGATGGCGATGTTCGGAGCTTCGCTGCTGCGCCCGACGGCCCGGAGACCCGGCCCTGGCTCTCGGCCAGCGCCGCCTCGATGACTTCCCGTTCACTACGACGCTCGTCTTTAAGACGCTGCGACGCTTGAACCGGAGCTGCGAGCTGAGACGATTCCTTAGAAAACCACGATTCGTCGACCGAGAAAACATCGCCAGAATTTAGAATCACGGACCTCTCAATGATGTTCTGCAACTCCCGAATATTACCCGGCCAGTGATAGGACTGAAACAGCTCAAGAGTCTTTTTGTCGATGGATCGCATATTCTTGCCCGCCCGGCTCGAGTAGCGTTGAACGAAATATTCGACGAGCATCAAGATGTCGTCCGTGCGCTCTCGGAGAGCTGGCACTTCGATGGGAAATACATTTAGCCGGTAGAGAAGGTCCTGGCGGAAGGTCCCACCGGCTGTGGCAGCTTTCAGATCACAATTCGTGGCAGCGATGACGCGAACTTCGACATGGATGGGCTGCGCTCCCCCGACTCGCTCGAATTCCCGTTCCTGCAACACGAGTGTCCGGCAGAAGTTCGCCCACTTCATCCAGGAAAATTGTTCCGCCATCGGCCAGCTCGAAACGGCCCAGCCGCCGTTGGATAGCCCCCGTGAAGGCTCCCTTCTCATGGCCGAACAACTCGGACGAAATCAGCGATGGCGCAAGCGCGGCGCAGTTCACGCTAACGAAGGCGTGTCCAGACCTCCGCGACCGCTTGTGAACCGCGCGCGCAATGAGTTCCTTGCCGGTGCCAGTCTCGCCTGTGATAAAAACGCTTGAGTCAGTGGGAGCGACTTTGGCAATCCGGGAAAGAACGGTCTGCAGCGCCTTTGACGTGCCGACAATTTCTTCGAACATCGAAGCCCGATCGACTTCGTCGCGCAGCGCCAGATTTTCTCGATAGAGTTGGTCCTTGAGCACCCTGATCTCCCCCTCGGCGCGCTTTTGTTCGCTCAGATCGAGCACGAAGGCGACGCCTTCGTTCCCGCCTCCTTCGAACAGTGCGGCGCCGGCGAGCACAGGCACGCGGCTGCCGTCTTTCCGGAAGAACTCCTTCTCATAGGGCCGAAGGGTTCCGGTGGCATTCAATTCCGCCACAGCGCGTTGATCCCGGTCGCGCCATTCAGTTGGTGTGAGTTCCGTCCAGCGCACGCGACCCGAAGCGACTTCTTCACGCGCGTATTGCATCATGTGGAGAAACGCTTCATTGGCCCCGACGATCGCACCCTCGAGATTCCAGATAAAAATCCCTAGAATGTTCGCATCGACCAGGCGCCGGATCTTCGCTTCGCGCTCTTCGAGATCGCGGTAAAGCCGCGTGTTCTCTAGTGAGATCGCGGCTTGCGATGCGATCACTTTCAACACGGCGATCCGAGTGGGAGTGAAAACGTGCGGAGTCAGGTTGTTTTCAAGGTAGAGCACACCGATGAGTTTGGCTTGGTTGATCAACGGCAAACAAAGGATGGAACGGGCGCGATGCTGAACGATGTACGCATCGGCGGAAAACGGGTTCCGGGTTGAGGCATCCTCGAGAATTACACTCTCGCGGCTGCGAATAGCGTAACGGACAAGCGACGCCGGTAACTCGGCGCTCATGACGGACGCCTCTCGCAAATTCACAATCGTATTGGCTCCGCTGATTCTGGCTTCCGCCTCTATCCGCTCCTCAACACCTCGTTGAAGAATCAGGAGCCCTCGTTCAGCACCCGCGTGCTCGATCGCGGTGCGCATCAGGGTATCGATTAACTTTTCCAGAACCATCTCGCCCGAGACTGCTTGTGAGACCTTGATAACGGTCGCAAGATCCAGGAGTTCGACCGGTGCCACGATCGTGCTCGTCGGACCGGGAGCATGCTCTTCCTTTCTTAGGTGCGGATATAGCTGATCGAGTTGGCGCACCTTGGCATCGGCCCCGCAACGGAGATAGCCATAACGGGCATCCTGCAAATATGTATCCGCAATCTTGTCGAAACCGCGTTCCGCGTAGAAACGCGCGGCGAGCTCGTAGGCGAGCGCCTCATTGTGGACAAAGCCGCTTGCGTGCGCTGAGCGGATGGCCTGCTCATAGAAGCGCATGGCCTCGAGCTCGCGGCCTTCTATTCGTGCGATCTCCGCATCCACCAGTGCGGCGCGGTTTTCGAAATTCTCCGGGCAATGCTCCGCCCATATGTCGAGCTGGCTGTGGTGAGTTTTCAGAGCGTCGAAATGCTGTTGTTTCTGGTCGGGAGATGCGGAATCCCAAAATGCCGCGTGGGAAAGCGCGCCATAGAAGCAAAACTCTGCCGTTTCAAATTGTGATGGTGATGTCCAGAGCAGCCGTTGCGCATTCAACGATGCATCGACCGCGGAAGCATAGTCGGCCGCAAGGAAGCGGGCTTGCACCTTTCGGGCCCAATACCAGAACTCGGGTAGCGCCAACATGGGGTTGCTCGCCAGATGGCGTTCGAATCGACCCTCATTAAAATCTTCATCGTTGAAACAGCCAAATTTTGGGGTCAAGCCACGCAGGGTACGGATCAACCCGAGCTGCGCGACGATTAGGTCAACAACGAGGCCGAAACGCGCTTTCTGGGCAAACGCGAGACCATTCTCAGCCTCTGGTTGCACCTCCGCGAGAGGATCTCCCACGGTCAAAAAGTTCGTGACCAACTGGTTGCAGCTATAAGCCGCAAAGGTCAGGTCACCGACACGGTGGGCGGCATCGAATGCGCGGCGCACCAGAGCGCGGCCTTCCCGGGCATGTCTCGCCCACGGCATGACGATGTTCCCGAAACACATGTAGGTTCGTGCCTCATAACGCTTCAAGCCACGTTTTTCGACTAGGTCATAGCCAAGCCGGCCGAATCGAAATCCGTCTTTGTAGTTGCCGAAGCGTGGTCCGGCGATAATGGCAAACCATACGTAGGCGAAGCAGGCGCCGTCGCTGTTGCCATGCTCGAGGCTGAGATTAACCATGCGGCAAATGACCAGTGAGCACAAGTTCTCGTCAAAAAACAATGACGGCGTCACGACCTCGGTAAAGACGTCCAGAACGTCAAGAAGATCCGGGTTAGTCACCAACGGCAAGTTCACGAGGTCCTCGATTTGCCGGCTACCCACCAGGGACCAGATTCGATCGTATTCCCGCAGTACTTCCTCGTGGGTCGGACGCAGCGGCCAGTCCGTGCCGGCGCGTCGTAGATATTCCAGGAAAACCTCCACGCCGTCGCTCCGATCCAAGGTTGTGTAGAGGGTGAGACGCAAACGTGTGACGATAGCCATATCGTGGCCCGCTTTAGCACGTTGCGCTAGCATCGAAAGCCGATTTTCTGCGGCCCCCATATCTGCGGTCAGTAATTCGCACTCGGCCAAAAGATGTTCAATTTGGAAGATGAGCTCGTAGTTATCGTCCCAGGTTTCGTCAGTCAACAATGCCCGGCCAGCGGCGAGGTACTTCAGGGCGGAGGCATAGGCTGTGGAGCTCTTCGCGCGTCTGCCCGCAATGAAATTTAAGTCTGCGACCCGCTCACGCTGTTCCGTTGAAGTAATGAGGCGAGAGCCCCGGTTGAGCTGATTGACGATCTCGAAGATCCCGTCACCCAGCTTCTCTGGAGGGGTGTGTGCCGCGAGTAGCCTTCCGATTCGCAGATGGGCCTCGGCACGCAACTCTTCTGGGATCAAAGAATAAGCTGCTTCCTGTACACGGTCGTGGAGGAACCTATAGGAACCTTCCGAGCGGAATATGAGACCGGCTCGGACGGCCTCCCAAAGCCGGCCGTGCATTCCCTCGTTTGCATCCTGGTAAAGCATCTGCAGCATGGCGAACTCAGCGCCGTTGCCCAGGCAGGCGAGCTGCTTCAATGCATTCTGGGTTTCGACAGGTAGGCGATTCAACTTCCCTACCATAAGGTCCACCACATTATCGGTGTAGCCCTTGACTTGAATGCGAGTCAGGTCCCAAGACCATCGCCCTTCGCCATGATCAAAGGTGAGTAACGCCTCTTCGGCAAGAGCCGATAAAAACTGAATGGCAAAAAATGGATTGCCCGCAGTCTTGTCATGGATCAGTCCCGCCAGCGGTTTGGCGCGTTCGGATTCGCAGTGCAGAGAATCCGCAATTAGCTGTTTCAAGTCGTCACGGCTCAGGGGCGCAAGTACGATGTGTTGCACTATTGCTCCGGCATGGCGGATAACTTCGAGCTTGCGTATCAGCGGATGGTTAGAATTCACTTCGTTGTCCCGATAGGCGCCGATCAGCATCAAGTGCTTCACATCCGGCCGGGTCAACAGATCCTCCATCAAATCGAGCGTTGCCGCGTCGAGCCATTGCAAATCGTCGAGAAACAGGGCTAGCGGATGTTCCGGCCGTGCGAATACGCTGATGAATCGGCGGAACACCAGTTGAAAGCGTCCTTGCGCATCCTGTGGGGGAAGTTCAGGGACTGGCGGCTGTTCTCCTATGATGAGCTTCAATTCGGGAACCAGATCCACAATGAGCTGTCCGTTCGGATCCAGCGCCTCGCAAAGTGCGTCGCGCCATTTGATAAGCCCTGCCTCGCTCTTGGTCAGAAGGGGACGGAGAAGACTCTGAAAGGCCTGCGCCAAAGTAGCATAAGGGATGTCGCGCTTATACTGGTCGAATTTGCCTGATGCAAAAAGACCGCGGGGCGGAACAAGCGGTTTATGGAGCTCATTCACAACGGAAGACTTGCCGATACCGGAGTATCCGGAAACGAGCACCAACTCCGGCCGGCCGCCGGCTGCAACCCGATCGAAGGAGGTTAGCAGAGCATCGACCTCGGATGCTCGTCCGTACAATTTCTCTGGAATCAGCAGCCGGTCCGGTATGTCCTGTGCGCCAAGCTGAAACTCGTCGATGCGTTGCCGACTTTCCCATTCCGCAAGGCAGCGCCGAAGATCACCCTCCACGCCGACCGCTGTCTGGTATCGTTCCTCAGCAGTCTTGGCGAGGAGCTTCATGACAATTGCCGAGAGAGGTCTTGGGACGTTGTTCAACCGCAGGACAGGCGCCGTCGGCTGTCTTGCGATCTGGCAGTGGACCAACTCCATCGGATCGGAAGCAGTGAAGGGAAGATTGCCGGTCAGCATTTCGTAGAGCGTGACACCGAGAGAGTAGAGATCGCTCCGGGAATCGATCGAGCGATTCATTCGTCCGGTCTGCTCGGGCGCCATGTAGGGGAGGGTTCCGACGATGAACTCAGGAGGTTCAGGGAACTGGCGCTCGCGGACAAGGCGCGAAGCGATACCAAAGCCCCTGAGCCAGACTTCGCCGGTCGCGAAGTTAACGAGAACATGGGACGGTTTGATGTCTTTATGAATAAGATCCCGGGCGTGGAGACGGCCGAGCGCAACGGTGAGGCCAATTGCCACCCGAAGAAATTGGGTCAGCTCAAGTGGGCGCCCCAGAAAACGCTCGAGGACCTCGCCACCAGGATCCTCGAGCAGGAGCATCAGCTGCCCTCGGTGATTTGAAAGCTCCAGGGGGCGCGCCGCCCACGTCGGATCTAGTACATCGCGGAGTTCGTAGGCGTGCTCCAGCCGCCTCAGACTTGTTGGCGCTGGGCGCTCCGAGGCGGGTGCCACCACCAGAAGCGAAGACCGGCGATCCTCTCGCCATCCTCTGGACAAGATGAACTCTCCATCGTCGTGCAACTTCTCCAGCACGTCCAGCGACAGCTCGATCAAGGCGACGCCTCCTATTGATCTATCCGAGTGAGAGTAACCCTCCCTACGACAATAAGCCTTTTTGAATTACGAGTAGCTCCTTCCCAAAGCTTATGACGGAATACGAAAACGGACAGTCGCGATTTTGGCGTCAGTCGGCTCTCAGCGTTTGGGGTTTGAATGTTGTATCGTGCAGACCTGCCGCAGCAGCCACTGATCGATTCTCCCATCGGGCTTGATTTGGCTTTGACGGCAGAGTCCAGTCATTAAGAACCGAAATTACTTCGCCAAACTCAAGCTCACGCGCAAACATCCAGCGTGACGAGATCGCAAAGCCCTGGACGGCGAAAACGGCCTCGCGCACGCCTTCCGCTGCGCTCAGTTTTAACCGAGTCTGAATTCGTACTGATGTTTCCGAAGTCCCGCGCCGGAAGCGTCATTCTTCGTCTCCAGAGCGAAGCGCCGCATCGATATTTCCGCTATCAGATCGATCACCCGGTCATCCACCACAAGTTCTAATTGAAGCTCTGGATAAGCCGCGAGAAATGCGCCGAGCTTCGGAACCAGGTGCAGCCGCCCAAATGTTACTGGAGAACAGATTCGTAACCGTCCTTAAGACCCGCCCCAACACCCCGGGTTGCCACTTCCCCTTCGTTCGCCTCTGCGGATGGCGCGAATGGGGCGTTCGTAGAACGCCACACCTGCATCGGTCGGGGACAGTTAGGTGTCGATCGAACCAAAAGACGGGCGCCTAACCTCTCTTCGAATGCTGCGATTGTCTTGGAAACCGCTGGCTGCCCGAGTTTGAGATCGCGCGCAGCGGCCGAGAACGAACCAGTCTCAACCCTCTGATAAAGATCCCCATTTAGCGCAGTCGGGCCATAGCTATTCCATTTGAGAATAGATGCTATTACTCCAGGCTGTCTTCTCCTTGCGCATCTGAATCTATACGCTCGCATCAGATCAAGCAAAGGGAGGCCAAATCGATGGCAACAAAATTCGCCGGAAAGGTCGCGGCGATTACCGGGGGCTCCAGTGGCATGGGCCTGGCCACCGCAAGCGCTTCGTGGATGAGGGCATGGATCGCGTATTCATTATGGGGCGCCGAAAAGACGCATTGGACAGGGCGGTTTCTGAAATCGGCAGAAATGTGACCGCAGTCCAGCGCGATGTCGCCAACCAGAGCGATCTTGACCATCTGTACGAAGCAGTCCACAAGCAGAATGGAAAAATCCACGTGATCTTCGCAAATGCTGGCATCGCACAAATTGCCCCGGTCGGCAGCGTGGACGAGAAATTCTTCGACCTTCACTTCGATGCAAATGTGAAGGGACTCTTTTTCACCGTGCAGAAGGCGCTGCCGTTCTTGAACGACGGCGCGTCCATCATTCTCAACGGCTCGATTGCGACTATCAAGGGCTTTCCAGGCATTAGCGTTTACAGCGCGACCAAAGCAGCCGTCCGCTCGTTCGCACGCACCTGGACTAATGAGCTCCGCGAGCGTGGCATCCGCGTGAACGCGATCAGCCCCGGCCATATCGATACTCCGATCTTCGAAGGCTGGCAGCAAGGCGATGCACTCGTCAAGATGAAGGACGACCTCGCAAAGTCCGTTCCTCTGGGGAGAATGGGCGACCCGGACCCGTCGTTTGTCTGGGAGGCCGCTGATGCAAACCTTGTTGCTGACGCGATGGTCTGGGCTGCGCAATCGTCCCATGCCGCGAACGAGGCGTTCAATATCACTAATGGCGATGTGTTCGAGTGGCGCAGTCTGTGGCCGGCGCTAGCTGACACCCTCGGTGTCGAAATCGGAGCGGACATGCCAATGAGCGTGGCAGCTTATCTAAAGGAAAACGCGAACGTCTGGAACCAGATCGTCGCGGAGTATGATCTTCGGTCGCCGAACCTGCGGGAGCTGGTTGGTCAAGGGGACCAGCACGTGGACTTTGCGTTCGCCTACGGCGCCCCGGAAGGACCTCGAGCTTTCGTGAGCACCATCAAATTGCGCCAGGCTGGGTTCACAAAGACAAATGATACCGAGGATTCGTTCCGCAACGCACTGCAGTCCCTGATGGATCGGAAGCTGCTGCCGCCCCGCCAGGTAAACTCGCGCCAAACACACGGCCGGCCTGGTACGGTCGGCGCCCGAGGCGGCATTACGGCGCTGAGGAGACCTCCGGCGGAGTCTAACTCCATAACAATGTTCAGATCTTTCGGCTGGATCCCGATGGATGCAAGGGCATGCTCGACGCGCCGCGAGCCGGAGCCGAATTCACGCATGAGCAGAGCTTGGGTGTTCAGGTCAGCAGGCTCGATTTCCTGATTTGCGAGTCATGACTCGCAGGCACCATAAGCGCCATGTGATCGTCCCATAAACGGTTCGCCTGTGTATATCCTCGCGTTGCTCCGGACCTTCAATGAGGGCGAGTTGGATCTCTCACGCGATCAGCGCCGAGCAAGGACATCGCTGTTTCCACTTCGGGCAGTGATGCGCACGTTCGGATTTGTGTGAAGAAGCCAGCCACAAATTTCAGGTACAACGGCGAGCTGTGCTGATGTTCTACAGATGGCGGCTTTTTTGATGTCTAAACAGGCAATCTAGTTTTTTTGGATCAGTAATGCCAGATTCCATACGGCTTATGCTTTCGTGATTCGAATCCATGTCGGGAGTCAACTTATTGAGTATCGATCGCTTATGAGCGATGTTCTGTCTGGGCCGACTTGGTCCATCACAGGTTCTCTTCGGCGGCCGAATCCCGATTGCCAATAATTTATAGTTCGCGCTGCAACCATGCCCTAGCAAAGTGAAGTTCCCGGTGAACGGTGGAAGTTGAGATATTAAGAGCCGATGCCACCTCTTCATAGGTCAACCCTTCGAAATACATAAGCTTTACGATGTGCGCTTTACGAGGTTGGCGGCTACCTAGGCGCTCCAACGCAATGTCCACGTCCGCTGCACGGAATGGTTCCGGGCCTGTTAATTTCACGTCCTCCAGAGGCAATCGTGTCGCATTGCCACCTCGTTTTTGCCGCCTTCGGCGTCTTGCATCATCGGACAGGATTTCACGCATTACGCGACCGGCGATCGTGTAAAACTCAAGACGGTCTCGCCAATCCACATTGCCGTCACCGAGCTTCAAATAGGCCTCGTGAACAAGATCAGTCGGATTCAGCATGTCATCCGAATGTTCCCGTTGCAGGCACTCCGAGGCAAGCCTTCGCAGAGTTTCATACACTACGGGGGTTAATTCATCGAAGGCCTTGTTGTTTCTACAAAGCGGACTTTTCAAAAGATGAAATGGCTGATTGCGGGATTCGCACTATCAGCGGCTCCTTTCGACACTTCGGCGCTTCAGTGCTGCAGCGAGTTGAGGCTCGCCTCTGAAGATCTCTGGGGCTATCAACGACCGACGTCGGACGAGGAGCCGAATGAAGTTGTTTCACAAAAAAGGATATATCGGAAATAAAAGAAAGTTCGATCAGTGACCTTTCGCTGCAATATTCAGGAAATATGGGGAGGATTCGATTAAAAGGAAGATTCTTCTAGCGGAGATAGGCGGTTTCGCCTAACTAAAACCGGAACTCGAGGACAAGGCGGCACCGCCAACTTGCACTTCGAAAGCGGCAAGCGAAAGGTGATTCTGCCGCTTTGGGACCAGTCCCTGGCATCTGGCTGAAGTAAGTGGGTTGCTTCGAAGTTAGTAGTTTCCCAAGCGAGGATACGGCGTAACTGCTGCAGAGTATCCACGCTCGTATAAGTAGGTGAATAGGTCTCCCAAAGGCAGAGAAATCCGGTTGAAGGATCGACATTGGGATGAAATATTGGCCCGTTCAAGTAGACTTCGATCGGTATCGAGGGAAACATTCTAGGAAAACGCAGCATCCCTTCATGAACAGAGCTGACCGACAGCTCGTTCCCAACTTTCAATAAAGCGGGCGAAGCGCTGAGACGAAACCGGATATCGTCGTACGAGGCATAACTCTGATGAGAAAGGATCTGTATCAACGCCGGATTATAGGCTGCCAGTTCAGCCAGATAACGCCGCTCGTTTGCGAGGCGTACAGACCTAACCATTTCTCGCTACTGTTGAGACGCGCAGGACCTCGTTAGGCCGGACCCCTTGTTCGGGCAGAGGCAGGGCGAAATCCAAACTTGTCCCATTCCAAACAACCTGGGGTTCGCCGTCTCCCTCCAAAACGTTCCCACGCTCTCGGAGCTCATGCAGAATCTCGTAGATAACTTCATCGAGTCTTTCGGCTTCATCAATATCAACGTTGAATTTCTTCTCGCCGTTGATCGTTTCGAAATACATCTGATACTTTGGCATTGTTTACTTCACCCGAGGCGTGGTTGGATGCTTCGGAGGCTCGATCCGGGCCATTTTTTATGTAAGTGTTTAGCGCAAATGGAAGGTCCGGAGCAAACCATCCGCAACGCTTGCATTGCCCATTGGCGATATCCCAACAGGACTCACACTGCGATCTTCCGCATCGAAGGCAACTGCGCAAGGCTCTCTCCGCTCCCTCCGTCAAGCACAACTGGCAGCGTCCTTCATGGAAAGCAGGACCAAAACGGCGATCCCACCAGCGTGCGTCCGGCGGGAATACAGGAACGCTGAGTTCCAAACACAACTTACAGCGAAGATGCTCGAAGCTCCAGCATTCCTGCTCGCAAACCTCGAGTCCGCAGCGCGGACAATGAAAGAACAATCCCGACAAGCTGCTGCGCTTACACAAATCGCATTGTTTTCGCCTCGGCTTTTTCAATAGCTCCACTGCATAGACGGCGAAACCTGCAATGATGGGGGAAGCCCATTGGAGTCCCAAGACAATACCTGTCGCGAGGGCAAAAACGGCGAGCCCGGTTCCACTACAGATGCCGACAACCATCGAAAATACACTTGGCCGCAGGAGATAAGGATTTCTGAAGAAAGGCCGAAGCGAAGCCAAGCCTCCGCATATAAGCGCCGCGAGAAAAGATAGCCGCTCATCCAACGACACTGCCAAAAGCTGCAGGAATGCGGCCGCAAACCAAATGAGAAAGAGGAGGCTGAGGTCTTGTCCGATTGTCTTATCTCACTTAATCATCAGCATGTGCTCGCTGGGTATCCCAAGGTCCGCAAGGGGGATGCGACTCCATTGGTTGCGACGATTGATCTCGTGAAGCACCTCTGCGGGCCTGACGTTGATTGACCCGCAGTGCGGGCATTGCCAGCGGCGCGATAAGACCGCAACCCGGCAGAGCGGTTGGTGAACTGCAAAACAATCGCTGCAGTCCGCTTCCACGCATATGGGCCAGTCCAAAACAACAGATTGAGCCCCAGTTCTCTTTAGAAAATCGAGGATAGTCTGATCCGCGGCTTCAATACTTGCACGTCGCAGTTGCGGTTCATGGAAGGGGCAGGTAATCCCTTGATTGTGATCGATTACCTCCCACTTTTCGCTTCGTGCGCACCGGGTAAAAGAAAAGGACTTGGAGATATGGGGGCTACTTAACAACTCTAAACCTGCCCTAACTTGTTCTTCCGCAATTGCCTTGCAAAACTCAAGCATCGGGCTGGATGGCCCGTCAGCGTGACTTTTAACTCGTGAACACCCTCTCTGTGATCCGTACGATTCCTGCAACAGGCAACTCCGGTAGCCCGGGGCGAGCAAGCAACTGTAACATGCATGGTGTAACGACCGCGTGAATACAGTTACTCGCCCGCGCCCATCCGGACGGGCCGGCAATCCCGCATCACACACGGGCAATCTTAATGATTTCGCAAGATAGGCGATCTCAAGCCGCGCTTGGTCAGAATCGACACAACTGAAGATGATATCCAAGCCAGCGAACTTTGAAAAGCCGACGCCGGCAACTTCCTGCGAAATCGAATGAAATTCCGTGTGGCTCCACCGCCGAACAAAAACGTCTGACATAACATCCGTTTTCCGGCGCCCCACATCGCACTCGGAAAAGATCGGTGTTGTGTGGAGATTTGATGCGTCAACGCGGTCGGGATCGACACCTTGCACATATGCCACACGCCGCTCACCGAGCTTTTCACACACTCTGCTCCCTAAAGACCCGACTCCCACGACAGCCACTCTAATCGACTGAAACAGCATCGGTCTTCCACTCATTAGAAGCATAAGACGGAGGTCATCGGCGCGACAAATACCATATTGCCTAACTCCGCATCATAAAGAAACCAACTGCGACCAAAGATATAACATCTGACAATTTGCCGTGTTGTGTTACAAAACAAATGGATCAGACACATTAAATAGTGAGGGATTTTTCCTGTAAATGGCCCATGCAAATTGACTGTTTTGCAATTGACGCTGAACTTTGAATCGCTTAGTATTCATTCATAGTCATTTTGGGGACGTCATCATCGGTCGTGCCAAGGAATCTCCCCAATTTGTGTTAGCAGACTTTCGTGAGCCTCAGCCAGAATTTGTATTTCATGTGTCTCGTAGGCGCGATGTCGGGTTTAGGCGCTTGGCTAGTTACGACGATTGTCGTTTCGGCGGTCGGCCTTAGTCAGTCAACATTACTCCCTGACCTGATTGCGTCAGCCGTGCTTGGAATGTTCCTGGGCGGTATGGCAGTCGGTTTCAGCGATCGCTGGTCGGGCAACCGGACTCAGCCGCGTTTTGCGATAGCGGGCGCTCTAACCGGGTTGGCGGCTGGTGGGGTCGCCAGTCTGCTCCAGTGGCCTATTGACGCGCACATTGGCCAGCAATCGCCTCTTGTGGCGCGAGTGAGTGCATGGCTCCTTGCTGGATCGCTTATCGGCCTGGGGCTTGGGATGAGATGGTTTTCGGTCAACCCTTTGCGCCCGGTTCATGCATTTGTAGGAGGGCTTGTCGGGGGCGGATTGGGAGGGCTTCTGTTCTCTTCGGTCGGCAGTAATGCGCCTGATCTATCGCAAGCCACCGGGTTTGTGTTGACCGGCGCCGGAATATGCTTCGGCATCACAGTAACGCCAATGTTGTTGCAAGCCGCGACACTTCAATTTGTGAGCAGCGGAGATGCGCGCGCGCACAGTAAGTTCGGTTTGGCAAGCAAGGAGTGGGACGTACAGAACGGAGACTCCTGCCTAATTGGCAGTCGTAGCGCCGAATTATCGCCAACTCGCTACAAACCGGAGATCGAAATCTTTATCCCGGACACCAGGATCGCGCCCCGGCATGCAAAGCTGCTCGCCAAAAATGGCAGGTTTTTTCTTTGTCGGCATCCTGATATTGCATCGGCTGGCGGGCTCGCCCATTACGTTTTGCGTGTCAGAGGACGATCCGTAACAGACACCGCCGAGTTACATAACAACGATGACATTTTGATTGGGCACACAGCGCTGCGTTTTATCGCGAAAACGAGTGGTGTTGGCAGAGGCGGAAAGTGAAAACGCGAGCGGCGATATGGCTCCTGGTAGTTGCTTGGCCGATGCTGGGTCAAGAGAGTCACGGCGGATCGCTCGTTCCGTCCGCACGCCCCCAACTCGTGAACTGCGACCCGGCCTCTAAAGTCCCCTGCTTCCGCCTGAGGCTGAACATACTTGATAGTGCGCGCCGTCCTCTTTCTTTGCAGCTCCCCAATCCGGCGGAGTTAACCAAAAGTCTGCAGGTGAATGTAAACGGACAAACCGTAGCGCCGTTCTATGCGATGGCGGGTACAAACGGCCCGGCACGAGCAATGCGTGGGCGCATCGCTCTGGTTTTGATCGACGTGAGCGGCAGTATGAATGAACGCGTCTCCAGCGAACAGACTCGATTTGAAGCGGCGCAAAAGGCGGCCGAACGCTTTCTAGACGGATTTGAGAATGGCGTCGATCAGGTTGCGTTTATTCCGTTTCAGAGTCGAAATGTGATCGAAACGATCGAAAATGCCAAATTCGCAACCAAAAGGGAAGAGGCGCTCCAGCAGATTTCAGACTTGCCGGTTCCTCGCGCGCAAAACAACACGGCACTTTACTCCGCCATGGTTGCAGGCGCCGACAGGCTACAGCGAGCAGTCCGGACGTTTGGCCACTCCACCGACGCGCTGATGATCACGATGACGGATGGCAAGAACGACGTGGGTGGCCGGCGTGACGATCCAAATCTCTTGGACGGCCAGCATGGTTTGGCAACTGCCGAGTCGAAGGTCAAGAATTCTGGGCTTGAATCGATAACGATCGGATTTGGAAACCCTGGGTCCATCGACGCGAACGCATTGAACAGTCTAGGCACTACGACGTACATGGTGGAACAACCGGACGAATTGAAGCGTATTTTCAACACGACTCGGACGCTTCTCAACGATCGACTGATGTTGACGTTCAGTTCTCCCTGGAAAGATCGAGCGAGCCTTGCCGGTCAAACGCTAACAATATTCGTTAGTTTGCGCCTACCATCCGGAGCAACGCTCCAGAGCGGCCCCATTTTGTGGACAACCCCGCAGATTGGCACGCCATCCTACGAGGGACGTTGCGACGCTGAAGAAAGCACTGCGGTTTTGCGCACTCCCGTTGTTACCGAAGTTACCGGATGGTTAACTATTTTACGTCCGATGTTAGTAACTCTCGGCTACGCCGCTTTGTTTCTTGTTTTATGGTTTTGGCTTCCCCAGTTGATTTGGCCGGGCCGAGAGCTGGGAGGACTACACTCAATTCACTACCGCCGAAGATGGGGCAACCCCACGGCGACGAAAAACTTTGGGCGCCCCGCAGTGAAAGCCCCAACTGGCTTTGGCAAGAGTGACGGTCCGCAGGTTCCGTACCGAACTCCCGCAGACGCAACGTTTGTGCAGATGCCGATCTCTGACACCTCGCGTTCGCGCTTGTATCCGATCAGGGGCGCTAAATGAAACAGGACTTTCTAATTGCAATACTAACTCGACCAGGAAAGTAGCTTTTTATGCCATTGGTTAAAGTAATTCGCAAAGGCGTTACTCCTCACATACGAAAAGTACCCACATCGACATCAGCAGTGGTGCTGCCGATGACCGTAGATCGAATTGGCCGCGAAGTCGCATCGGAAAATGAGGCGCCGGTGAAGGTCGAATCGTTGCAGGATGCGTTCGATAAATTTAAACCCAACCTCGCATTCCGTGGATACGCGGGGCCGGAGGAAGCGGAATTTCGCGTAAACTGCCAGTTCCGCACCATCAAGGACTTCGAACCCGAAAATCTCCAGAAACGGCAGGAGATTAAGGGCGAGGATGGCGAGGTCTCTTATTTGAGAAACGATCTTGCCGACCTGAAGAACAACATCGACGTGCTTTATCGCGTTAAGGATCGCTGGCATCTTCCCGCGGTACGGCGCGCGTGGACGAATCGGGAAAAACGGCGGGAGATTATCGAAGCTCTCAACAAGCTTCGAATCGAACTGGAACGCGTTGCGGAAGCAGGAGAAAAATAACCATGGCCGATCAGACCCTTACTTGGACAAAAACCGCGGATATCCTGGGCAACTCCGAATCTAAAGAACTGCTACAAGACATCTTTGCCGACCTGCATCCAGGCCTCATCGACGAGAACCGGAACTTAGCGTCGATCTTTACGCCGCAATCCGCGCGCCATTTCCTTGGTCAGTTTACGAATTTCCAGGAACTCTTGGATGAGGACGATTCCTACGAGGCGACTGTCAAAAAACTTCAGGCACAGATTGATAAAGCCGAGGCCGTGCGCGACGACGTGCTGCGCCAGCTTTTTGTCGAGTTGCGCCCGCTGGAAATCAGTTACCGGCAGTTGAGGGGTTTTTTCGAGAACAGTAAAGTGCCCGACGGCAAAGTCCGGCAACCTGTCGAGCTTCACGTTCTAAATGCGGATGGCAAAGCAATTGATGACGTTTACAGCGCCACTCTTGCGAGCATCGAGCAGTTCTGCCGCCGTCGTAACGATAATTTCAATTTCCGTGACGACATTTGCAATCTGGTGATTCCCGGTCACCCATCTCAGCAAGTGCGGGAATATCTCGAAACTCTTTCCAATACCTGGGGAATGTTGCTCATCACCGACACTGACGATGAAAAGTCTTTTAAGAATATCGAGCGAAACTTCCTTCCTGGCGGCAAATACGAATACATGAAACGGCCTGAGGACCGCTCGGCCTCCGATGTTGTACTCACGGGCTATCTCATGCTGCGGCCAGGGTACTGGTTTGAAAAGCAGCAGCAAGAGAGTGATGATCTCTATGCTCCTCCTTCAATCACGTTTGCGGGAGCGTTAGCGCGTGCTGACGACCAGGCCGGCATCGTCCAGGGACCCGTCGGCTCCCGCTTTGGTCAGTTGGCTGGCGTTGAGAAAGCTCGTATCGAACCTCTCATTGGAGAAATGGAGCAACTCAGCATGGAACGCCAGTTGATTCCAGTGATCCGCGACGCAGACAATCGCCTGTGTTTCTTCGGCTGCCGCACCCAGGCTGATGATCCCCATGGCGTGTTGAAGTTTTTCACGTCCTACCGCATTCTTCGTTTCCTGGAGCGCTGCTGCCGGCATTATCTATTACAGGTCGCAGGACAGGTCCTGACGCGCGAGTTTATGGAAGAGTACATCGAAAAGCCTTTACGCCGGCTTCTTCAAGAGCAGATCGAGGAGGGAACCATTCTGAACTACGAACTCTTTGTCGACAAAGACTCGAATAAACGGATGCAAGGAATCTGCGATATCACACTCAGTGTTATGCCAACCGGTCCGGCCGAAACATTTGTCCTGAAGATCGACGTCCCGGAATTCACTAAGCCGCAAGCGGAAAAAAAGGAAATGTCCCGCCAGACGACCTAGGTCATCAGATACGGTCGGGTTCGCAATTCGAACGCAGCCAGAACATCATTATTCGTTTCCTGAAATGGTTGATGCTTCTGTTTCAGAAGGTCATCCAAGAGAAGTAACCAAAGAAGTAGTGAGTATCTTATTAAGTCAAATTAGGAGCAATTACCAATGGCAGCACCGATTCGGTCGACAGTGACAGTCGATGGCACTTCATTCAATGCACTCTCCACGAGTGTTGCTTTCACCACCTTAAAAGACCACGCCGGAATGCCGCAAATGGGCACCCTCGCAACTTCCATCATGGTGATGGTCGATTACCACGATGATACGAACCTGCCCAACGCGGCATTGAGGAAGTTATTCAACCTGGCGAATGTAGTAACCCAGGACAAAATTAAGCCAATTAAAATTGTCTTCTGGAAGGACGAGACTCGGCAGGACGCACTAGCCAGTTACTCCTTTAATGGGTGGGTCAGCCACTTCGAAACATCGAATCCGATTTCGACGACTTCCGGGATACAGCCCGCAGGTGCCAACGGAACGTCACAGGCCACGGTAAATCACTTGCTGACGTTGCAGCTTCAGCCGGCGCTCAACCAGCAAAACTACGGCGACATTCAGCTGAGCAATTAGCTCGTACTGTCAGGCAGTGTCGATCAGATCCTGCCCTGCTGGAGTCATGCAAAGCTTTCTATCCTACCCGGTTCGCTTTCGAAGGAACGGTCTTGAACGCACCGGGGAGATGGGAGCTCTATTGCAATTCATTCGAATTGCCGCACAGACGCCCGCCGGCTCCTGGCAAGGGAGTGCGTCTTTCGGATTTAGAGAATACCTGGAGTCACCGGTACTGTTATCGAACCTAGAGCATTTAGTCAATAAGATAAACGAGAGTTTGAGGGAGTTGGAGATGACATCTTACCTGGTCGAGACCATGAGTCTCTCTGAGAGCGGGCCCGGCGACCGCGCTCTCAACATTACGCTGGTGGGCCTCCGGTCGACTGCGACGGTAAATCTGTCACTCCCTCTTGTCAAATGAGTTTTCAGCGGCCCAGCCTTACGGAAATCGACGGCAAGTTGCGCGATGACTTCCGGCGTGGGATGCGGGAGTACGGCGTCGAAGGAGACATTTCCGATCCTCTTCTTTCCATCCTGTTTCGATCGCTGGCAACACGGATTGCACAGGTGTATTCGGAAACAGACGCCATCCAGTTGCTCTTGTTGGACGAGTTGCTCTCTGGTATCAACCTGCCGGGCCGCACCGCGCGAGCAGCCCAGGCTATTGTGCGGTTTTCGGCACAGCACGAACTTCCAGTCCATATTGAAGCGGGTACAGAGTTGCTCGCCGAATCGGGCACGGGAGAGAGGCTGACGTTTACCGTCGACGCCGGTGTCACTGTATCGAAGGCACGGCTCGTCTTAGCCTGCATCTACGGCGATGGCCAGCTTAGGCTGTTACGCACGCTGGGAATCCCGGATGAGTTTGAAACGGCAAAGCCATCCTTCGATCCTGTACCGGCGTCGTGCGGTCCGGTCGCGACCTTGTATCTCTGTTTCGAGAACTTACCGGATACCCACCTCTCCCATCACGGTCTTTCATTCTTCTTAACCCCTTATGCACACTGGATGCCCAGGATTCTCGCTTCCGAACCATGGTGTATTGCCCGCGATGACGGCTCATTTGCGGCCGCGGGTTTACTACGCCCTGTGCGAGGGAATGCGGGAATTCAAGTACTCAATTCTTTGAGCGAGCGCGCGAGGGACCCGGGCATAGAGAAAGAAATTGCGGACCGGGCTCCAGAGTTGCTAAACGGTTCTTACCACAAGCGCAGCTTCGTGTTTGGCGCAATTCCGCCTGACTTTCGGGGCCTCTCTCTGGTGCCACGCGGGCTTGAAGTTTCATTACCAAAACTGTTTGCGGCGGGTGCTGAGCTCTTCCGTAATCGGCGCGCGTGGGTTCGTATATTTCTCCCTTGCGATCCAGCGGAGGCTGCTCGTGAGCTGCAGGATATCCAACTCCATACTGTTACCGCTTCCAATGTGGAATGCTCCAATCAGACCATCTACTTCGCGCAACGGGGCAGATCCATTCCCGTAAGTCGTGAGAGCGGCACGAGCAAATATCTGATTCGGCCGTTGTCCGTAGTGGGGGAATCGGGAGCTTACAAGCCGGCGTGCTCTCCCTCTTTGCATTCGCGTGCCGGGCGGTACTCGATTGGCAGCGGCTACCTTAACCTCACGCCTGGCAAGGCGGCAGATGACCGGCTGGATGAATATGTGAATCTTCGTCTCTGGGTTACCGATGGAGAACGAGGGAATTATGTCCCCGCCGGTTCCATTCGGTCGTTCCTGAGAACCGCGAAAACGCCTGCCGCCACGGTCATCAGCTTGACTGGCGCGGCCGGCGGAAAAGACTTGGAACAATGCTCAGAGCTTCGCGACCGTTTTTCTTACGCGTTGCTTTCACGAGACCGGGTGGTGACGCGAACCGATCTTAAGGCAGCCTGCCGCGCTTTCGACGGTCGCGTCCTGGATGCACAAATCACAACAACGCTTCGGCGGACATCGGATGGATTGCAGCGTATTCATCAGATTCGAGTTTGTGTCGATGCGCATCGGTTCACGGACTTGGCGGAAGAGCGGGTTCTTTTGACGGAGGAGTTACAGCGATTCTTATCGGAGCGCACGCTGGTGGACGTCCCGATCGAAGTCGAGGTGCAGACTGCATGAAAACCGTCATCATGCCGGACCTATCCACGCCGGCGCACGGATTCCACCACACCTTGGACTCCGCGCTCGAGATCCTTGCGCACCTCGGCGTGCCATTTCATCGGATTGATTTACGAATGGAGGGCGCCGGTCATCCGAACTGTGCAATTATTTCGCAGTCGCCGAAAGCGGGGAGTGCGCTGACAAACGATATCCGCGTCTCGCTGGGAGTATCCGGAAGCTCCACATTTTATGACATCCCCGCCGGAATGTGGGAAAGCAAACCCGAAGAAGAGCCTTCGGTGGACGACATCGTGCGTGTGTTTGACGATCCGCTCGAGAAGACCGCTTCGTGGATACGAAAAGGTTCGCGGCTCTTCGAGATCAGCCCCGAAAACGCGGCAGCGTGCGAGCGCTGGATAAGCCTGTTTGGAATTCGTCCGGAAGATTGGCCGAGCTGGCTTCACTACCGACTTGCTTTGCTGTTGCCCAGTCTCCATCGCTTAGCCGGTACAAAGAATGGTGTCTGTTTCTGTTTCGGCTTTCTGCTCGATCTTCCGATCGAATCGTTTTCGCATCGCGCCACATATCTCGATTTGGCGGCTAGCGAGTGTTCGCGTCTTAGCGCTGACAAGCAACGCGTTGCGATGGATCTTCTGGTTGGGACAAAGATCGAAGGTTGGCGCGGACTGATTGTGGTCTTAGGGCCAGTACCTCTCTCAACGTTTATGGAATTCCGTGATGCTTCTCAGGCGAGGCTTCTTGCGGCTGTAGCGGACTTATGTTTGCCTTGCTATCAACCGTATCGGCTCGAATGGAAGGTGCTCGATAGCCGCTTCCCTGTTCGGCTGGCGCATGCCCATCAAAACGGTCTCCTCGCGGTCAATTCCTACTTGGGAGCAACTCCTTACGAACTATCTCTCAACTCCGAAGAAATGAGTCGACCAGCATGACAACCGATCTCCTACTGAACTCGGTCAACTTCGAACATGGCATGTTGCTTTCGCCAGAGCATTTTCTCCGTCAGGAGAGATATTTCGATTCGGTAATGCTCTGGGCCATCAGATACGCGACAGCGTGCCACGGACTGGTCGGAGCAGGCCCTCGGGCTTGGGCCAACGACGCGGGCTCAATCCAATTTGATCCTCAAATTACGCTGAAGGACGAAGGAGATTTCTTACATGTAGCGGTCTCGAACTGCCGAGGCATTACTCCCGCAGGCTGCATCGTCGACTTAGGCTTGGACGGTATTATCGCCAGCCGCTTTTCAAAGACTGATTTGGAAGGAACAACAATCACCACCATTTACCTCTTGGCCTATCCGCACGCGAAAGAAGTAATCGATGGCGCGACGGATACTCTAAACCCGCAGATGCAGACGGAGCGGCGTCCCGCGTACGAGCTTTACTTACAGGTTGCTCCTCATCTGATTCCGTATTCGCTCGCGGTTGGCAGAATCCGGAAATCGGAGACTGGTTCCGGTCACAAGAGGGACTCTCTTTATATCCCACCCTGCACAACAATGTCGGCCCATAGCGGCCTTCTTGCGAACTGGCGTCAGATTAATGATGAGGTTTCACAACTCGAGGAGCGATACATCGAGTTGTATCGCGCGATGCAGGAGTTTGTCATCCTCTTCAAGGAGCGCGGCATTGAAACCGGTATCGACGAAGAATCGCTTCAGCTTGTCCGCCGATTAATCGCGCAACTGCGAGCCTGTATATACGAGATTCTCGATCCATTTGCGCAGCCCGATAGGTTCTTCACGGCACTCCGCCAATTCTTTCAATCTGCTGCTCTCGATTTAGATCTGAGCCCGCAGGTGCAAGGGTTTTTCGAAACGCTGCGAGATGCAGGTGAAACTACGTTTGTCTCAGTTCTGGAAACTCAGCGCCGCATCGCCAAGGGATCGCCGGCGCAGCGCGTGAATGAGGATCTCGCGGTGGAAGCAAGAACCGCTCTTTCCCGGCTTGCGGATTTGAGGCAACTGGAACGCGCGCTCGAGGGCAAATATCTCGATTTCCGAGTGAATCACTTCCTGGAAGCGATGAACTTCATTTTCGATCGCGGTGGAAAAGTTCTGTACCGGCTTGCTGCCAAGCCCAACGTGGTGCAAGGTGCGGGCGACGAACTGATCATCACTTTTTCTCAGGTTCGTTTAGAAGGTCGCGACCGCTACAGATTGGTTCTCGTTGGAGAACACGGGTCGGCGTTCGAACTCGACAACAGGATTCCAATTGACATCCGGCTCAATGAGGGCTCCGGCTTCCGCCGTGATCCGATCTTACTTTCCACTCAGGTGCAACTTTACGATCAATGTAATTTCGAGTTCGACTTCGAAGCGCCGGATGTCCCGATAATCACGGATTTGCGCGCTCTGGTGCCTTCTCATCTGCCCTTCCGTACGGCATTGCTGTTTGTCCGCCAACGATTTTATAGCGACGCTTTGGAGGAGTCACGGCCGGCTTCTGCGAAAAATAACCAGGCTTTGCTCGGTTCGGCTCCTACGCCAGGTTCTCCGCGGCGCGAGGCGGCCTTTGCCGATCGCGCACCGGCGAGCCGGATGCAGGACCGGATGCAGGAAATGAGACCCGCTCCGCCGCGGCAAGAGCGCCCATCGGAAGAACCAGCGCCGCCGTTTTCTTCGCCGTTCCGACGGCGGAGGCTCGAATAGGGAGGCCGCCAGTGGACCTGGACAAAATTTCTCCCGATTTGGAGAGTGCGCTGGACGAGGCGCGTCATCTCGCCGAATCGAACAGACAAAGCCAAATTAGTCCGCTCCATCTGATCTACGTCCTTCTAAATAAGGACGGCAGCTTAGGCTGGCTCCCGGCGCGCGTGGGCGTCGATATCCGTAGTTTCCTGCATGAAACGTTCGCCAAACTCTGCGCTTCCCCGCACGACCTGAGAGACGGCGTTCGCCCGCGCGCGTCCCGTGACCTACGTGAACTCATTCAAGCCGCTGTTGCTCTTTCCGACAAGCTTCGTGCCGAACAGGTGGAACCCATACAGCTCTTGCTGGCATTACTTGAAGAAAAGGACAGTACGTGTGCCAAAGAGCTTTGGGCAGCAGGTTTCGAACCCTCGAGTGTAGAAGCCGCAGTGCGTACAAGGCATTCGTTAGAGGAAGCGATACACGGTAATGGCAAAGCAAAACCGGCTATTGGAGGACGTGGGTCACTAGAAACCCTGAGGCGATTCGCGAAAGATCTGACAGAGGCAGCCGCGGCCGGTGACCTGATGCCTATTATTGGGCGAGATTATGAGGTCCGCCGGCTCATCCAGACGCTCCTGCGGAAGACAAAGAACAATCCGGTTCTCGTGGGCGATCCGGGAACTGGTAAGACCGCCATTGTAGAAGGTTTGGCCGCACGAATCGTAGCCGGCGACGTGCCTGAATCTCTGAAGCCGTGCCGGATCTTCGCTCTCGATCTGGTCGGTCTGGTAGCGGGAACGAAATTGCGTGGTGAGTTTGAACAGCGCTTGAAAGCCGTCGTGGAAGAGGTTCAAGCCGAGAGCGGTAGAATCATGCTTTTTCTCGACGAACTCCATACCTTAGTAGGCGCCGGGGGCACAGAAGGAGGAATGGATGCGGCCAACATCCTGAAGCCCGCCTTGGCTCGCGGGCAGATCCGCTGCATTGGCGCCACCACATACGACGAATATCGCGAAAAAATCGAAAAGGATGCCGCGCTCGCTCGCCGTTTTGATCTGATTACCGTCAAAGAACCAGAAAACGAAAGCGTGATGGCGATTTTGCGAGGCATTCGGCCTCGCTACGAGTCGTTTCACGGCGTTCGGCTCTCGGACGAGGCGTTACAAGCGGCGGTCATGCTGTCGCGGCGATATATTCGTAATCGCTTTTTTCCCGACAAAGCAATCGACGTGATCGATGAGGCTACCGCCCGCCTGCGCATGCAGCGCGAATCAAAGCCCAACAGCATCGACGAGCTCGAACGATCCTTATTACGCAAAGAAGCCGAGCTGACGGTCCTGAAGTCGAACGGCAAATCGAGGGACGGAGTGGAGTCTCTGACAAGAGAGATAGACGATCTGCGCCCGCGCTTACAAGGACTCACGGAACGCTGGCGTAAAGAGACGGATACGGTGGCACATCTGCAGCGAACGAAAGCAGCAATCGAAGATCAGCAGCGCGATTTGGCACAGGCTGAATCGCAAAATGATGTAGCGAAGGCCGCGCAGATACGCTACGGGTCCCTTTGCTTTTTGGAACGGCAACTCGTGGATCTGGAAGGGCAAGTGGCGGAGTTGCCGACGCCGAGTCTTGTTCCTTCGGAAGTAGACGCCAGCCATATTGCGGAGGTGGTCGCCGAGCGATCCGGCATTCCCATCAGCCGTTTGATGGAGAGCGAGCGGGAGCGCCTTCTTCACCTCGAAGACCGCATGTCTGCGCGGGTGATCGGCCAGCAGCAGGCCGTGAATGCCGTTGCCGGAGCCGTTCGGCGCATGCGCACAGACCTAAGAATCGGGCAAAGGCCGGCGTCGTTCCTGTTTGTTGGTCCAACCGGCGTTGGCAAAACAGAACTGGCGAAGTCTCTTGCCGAAGCCCTTTTCGACGATGAATCGGCGCTCATTCGGATCGACATGGGCGAATACAAGGATCAGTCCGCGGTTTCAGGACTGATTGGTTCTCGTCCCGGCCTGGTGGGGTCCGATGAGGGTGGTTTTCTTACGGAAAGAGTTCGGCGTTTGCCGTATTCGGTGGTCTTGTTTGATGAAGTGGAGAAGGCCCATCCGCAGGTGCTCGATCTTTTACTCGCCGTGCTCGATGAGGGACGCTTGTCGGACGCGAAGGGACGGTTCTGCGATTTCTCCAACGTGCTCATCATTTTTACTTCAAACCTGGGCGTGCGCGAGGCTTCTGAACTAACGGACGACCCTTCCATTCGCGGAGAAATCATCCTCGAGGCGGTGAAACAAGCGTTTCGTCCCGAGTTCTTCAATCGAATAGCGGAAGTGGTGCTGTTCGATACCTTGACTGTCGAGGAGACCGACCAGATTGTAAGCCTGCAATTAAACCAGGTACAGCGAAAACTGGAAGAAGAGCGCAACATTCATTTACAAATCGACGCTGCCGCTACTCGCTACTTAGCCGAGCGCGCGTACGATCCAATCTTCGGGGCCCGGCCAGTGACTCGCCTGCTTCAACAGGTAGTCCTGTCGCCTTTAGCCATCAAATTGTTATCAGGCGATGTGCAGGCCGGGGACACAATCGTTGTCACGACGGCAGATGGAGAGCTTCGGATCAATACTCCAGTCATGGTGGCTGCAGAGGCTTGCTGAAGATGATGCGCAGCAGCGTATTTTGCGTCGTTCCGTTGCTTTGTTCTGCGGTTTTTTTATGTGCCGCAGACTCAGGTGGGAACGATGCGCGCCAAGGATGGATCAATCTGTTCGACCGTGAGTCCCTTTATGGTTGGAAAGTGCCACCCGCGGGAGGTTGGGCGGTACAACAGGGGGGCTTGATCGGCGACGGGCAAGTTTACGAGCCACTCGAGACAAATTATCCGTTAGGCGACTTTGAGCTGGTCTGCGAGTATCGCGCATCCGGCGATAGCCAACTGATCCTTCGGCAGCCTCTGTCTTCTTTAGATGGCCAAGGCGAGGGTGTAAAGATTCAACTCTCTTCCTCTGCCGGTTTCCAGGGGAACGCGAACAAATCAGCGTGGCACGAGTTAAAAGTGGAGGCCCTTGGCCGCCACATCGATGCAGCTATGGATGGCTCACCGATAGGACAAGGGCTTGAAACAATTCAAAGCGCTGGCGCAATTCAGTTGCAGCGAAGCTCCGGTGCCCGCCTCGAAATCCGCAGCCTCCGCGCGCGACCGCTCCATCTTGAATCGATATTCAATGGGGAAAATCTCGACGGCTGGAGCTTGTTTAAGCCGAAACAAGACCCCGGGCAGAACAAACACACACTTCTGAAGATTATTCCGATATCTCCGCACAAAGCGAAAGGCGCAGATGCGAAGTGGACAGCTTCGTCGGGAGTGTTGCAAGTCGAGAACGGACCTGGCCAGATCCACACAAATTCGGCATACGGTGATTTTGTTTTGCAGATGCAAGTGGCGCCTGCCAAGCGCTCGGGGCACACAAATGCTGAACTGATCTTGCGGTCCGACCCCAACCAGCTTGCGAATGGCTACAGAACGCCGCTTGGCTACGACGGCAAAGTCCCTGTGGGCACCATCGTCAGCTTGCACCCGGTTCGCAACTCGAGGGCGATCCAAGGTTCGTATGTAGAGACGATCATCGTAACCGGCCGCAGAATTGACACATGGGTGAACGGCTATCTCGTGAATGACTTTGAAGATCCGCGCCCTGCCGGATCGGATCTTAGCAGGGAGGCCAGAATTGGCACTGGCCCGATCGCGTTGGCGGCACTCGACGAGACAGCGTCGATGGATCTTCAGAGCTTTCGCCTTGCGGGCCTAACTCTAAACCCTGCTCCTAAGCCCAAAGAACAAGTCGCTGCTACACCACCTTTGGCGAATACGCCGCCGCAAGCTGCAGTGCCTGCGCCTGAAACAGCAAGCAACAGGCCGCCGGCACAGCAGCCGTCCGTTCCGGACCCGGCCCTCTCGCTACTTATGCAACAGCAGGGACGCCAGCAGCAGCAACGGCAGCAGATTGCAGTGTTGACCCAGCAAGCTCTCGCGAGTCCGGATCCGGAAAATCAGATCGGCTACTACGACCGGATCCTAGCCATTGATCCCACCGATCAGGCGGCGTTCAATGGAAGACGGGAGGCGCAACAAAAACTTGACAGCCACAATGCCGCTTTAAGCCGCAAGACCCAGCAGGCCATGGAGCAGGTATCGGAGGAAAGACAACGGGAGCAGTCGAAACAATCAACACTCGAGTCGGCACAATCCGCTCTTTTTCAAGGCGACTTGAACACGGCCCGGGACCGCCTTGCGACGATCCGCAAAGTCGCTCCCAACGATCCCGGCGTGCTTCGCTTCAACGGCATTCTCCAGGATCGACTCCTGCTCCGCTCGCGTCTCTACTACCTTCTATTTGGCGGGTGCTCGTTAACTCTTGGTGGATTGATCTTGTGGCTGATCCGGCGCCGCCGGCACCGATTGCCCATGCTGTACGTCGTGGAAGGACTGAACAGTGGAACGGAGTACGCCGTCAAGACCGATGTCACTCGAATCGGCGCAATCGCGCAAGATAACGGCATTCAAAACGACATTATTCTGACGGATCTGGACAAAAGCATCTCTCGTTTTCACTGTGAACTGCACTCAATAAAGAACAGGGTGTATGTGATCGATTGCAACAGTTCGAACGGTACCTATGTCGACGGCCGCCGAGTTATTCCTGAGAGTCCCGTGTCCATCGGCAGTGGGAGCCATGTACGGATCGGCTCCGACTGCACTCTTCAACTGATCTATCGCCGAAAGATATAACCCTCGCTCATGTCCAACCCTACTTTACGAGCAATAGTCGGAACGTCCCCCAACTTGATTCAAGTCGCGGTCGAAGTTCGGCAGGAATTGAATCAGCATGGCTGGTGCTTTGTAGAATTCCGCGCCACAAATGACAATCGCCCGCCGGCAGAGAAATGGCTCGGGCAAAACATATCAGTTGAAGCAACGGACGAGAACGGGACGACTACCATCTTTGGGGGATTCGTCTGGCAATCGGAGCTACACCATGATATGGCGGGCGGATACAACGTTGTACTTACGGGCGTAACCGAGTCTTGGCGCCTCGAAGTCACACACGCTCAAAACGCTTTCCATAGGCAAACGCTATCCGAGATAGCAGCGAAATTGGCAGGCGAAGACGGGGTTAGCGTCTCGGTCACCACCAAGGATAACCGTCCGTGGCAATACCTCGTACAGTGGGGCATCCCGGACATGCCATTTCTGGTGCAGCGCGCCTATGAACGAAGGGCCTGGGTCCGAGCGACGCTCAAAGGCATCGAAATTCGTGACGCATTTAGCCAGAGTCACGTTGTCAGTTGGGCAGACCGCCTGGTTCACTATGCGGTTGTCGGGCGCGTCGGATCGCCATCGTGTAGTGGAACTTACTACGATCCTGCGACAACCATCAGTCAAAGGTTGAGAGAAGTCAAGCAAGCTCCGAGCTTCTTGAGCGCAAACGGAATGGGAACGGCGGTTGTCTCGGCTTCGCAAAACGTTTTGCCATCGAGCGGTACGTACCGCTCCACTCACGCGGTAAGTGAGTCTGATTTTCAAACCAGGTTGGAAATCGAATCGCAACGCAATCTATCCCAAGCTTATGTAATTGGCATTACTACGGAACCGCGCGTCGACATTGGGGACAAACTGGAAATTAACGGCCTGCCAAACGCCGATGGCGATGGATCGTGCGGCGTCCTGAAAGTCATTCATACCTGGACTCAGGCCAACGGTTACAAGAATGAATTCATTGCCACACTGGCCTCGCAATGGATGAGCGCGGCGCCTCCCGAACCGTATCCGCCGAACCGGACGTGGCAGGTGCAGGATCGCCCCGGCCTTTATCCAGCGGGTACGAATGGCTCATCCGGTGGCGGGATCTCGCTTACCGATTCGCGGTCGTTCTTCTGGAACGATGGTGGCTCCTGTTCGCGAATGGTGGATTCGCTGGGGCATAACCACTTTCACTTGCCGCAGCCATATCTAGGTGTAGTGGTCGCACGCGTCGTCGACAATAACGATCCGGAGCATATGAGTCGCCTAAAGGTGCAGTACATCTGGGCGGACGAGCCCACCGATTGGATTCGGATCGTGAGTCCGAACGCCGGATCGGATCGCGGTATTCTCTTTCTCCCGGAAGTCGGAGATGAAGTACTGGTTGCCTTTGAAGACGGCGATCCCAATTATGCGTTAGTGATCGGTAGTCTATGGAATAGCGCGAACAATAATCAGGGCGTAAGGGCTCCGTTCAACTCATCTTGCGGCGTAGCGAACAATGACATTAAGCGAATTGTCACGAAGGGCGGACTCCGGATTACTTTTTGCGATACAGGCGGTGAACAGGGCCTGACACTCGTAACACCGTTTGCCTCCATCCGGCTTTTGCAGAACGGCGCTCAAGCGGGACTTCCCATGATTGCGCTTGAGACCACGAATGGCGACATTTTACTGAGCGCGCCGAATGGCCGTGTCCACATCAACAGCAAATTCTATTCGAAAGAGATTGGGTGAACGTAACTCATGAGCGTTTTCCAAAGCAATGTCGTGACAAGCTCCGCCTCCGGTTCTGCACCTCCATCCGATAGCCAAGGACCTGGCATGGGCAGATCAGCTAATCCCGAAAACATCAGGGCGGCGAATTTTCTGAATGGGGGCCCGGGCCTTCGTGCCGCTATCGACCAGGCGATCATTCACGGGAACGAAATTGCCCAGGTACCCTCGCTGAATGAGTTTGTCACCGGCAGCGCGAATCTCAAGATCATGAAGGATAGATACGAGCACGTGAAAGGGACTACGAACTCGATACAGAAAGGCGGCGTGAAAGGGAAGTACGGGCAGGCTCAGCACGGCGGCGGGGCGCCGTTCAGTTTGTTTGTGTACAGCTCCGTATACGAAGGCCTTGTGGTCTCCAACAGCTTCGCTAGGCAAACACAAGACACTCATGGAATCAGCAATCAAATCGAGTTCGGCGACAGGATTGTAAATCGCCTTAACTACGAGCAGCGGATCATTCATGGCACACAAGCGAACTACCATTACGGAGATGTGCCTTACAGTTACTTTAAAGGAGTTGCCAGCGAAGAGATAGTAACTGGAGCGAAGCACGACGTCCACGACCAGGTAATGACGGTAGATGTTGCCGCGCCGGCGAATGTCCTGATGGGTTTCGGCCTTCACCTGCAAACCCGGCCTTGCTCAGAACTGAATGTCAATCTACGGAACATGGTCTTTGCACTTTCAGATTCTCTGTTCAGCCTTCTCAACCTGGAGTTTCTCGTTAATGGAATGGCGTTTCATGGATTTGAAACCGGGTTGTCAGGGCTAAAGGCATCGGCGGACGCCGGAAATATTCGAAGAATTCTTGGCATTCCCGTGGGCCCCATGAGAATACAAACTCCACCATGAGGATCGATTTATGGCAGTCTTTTACTCAAATGTCAGCGTAACCACGGCTGCAGCGACTCAGTCCGATGCCGGAACGCCGCAATCGGGTTCCGGCGGCAGCGCAGTGTATACGCTTCTCGTAACTACAGGAGCGCGGTCCGTAAAGATCGATCGGGATCAGCACATCGCGCTTAACGGAAGCCTTTCTACCGAAACCGATGGCAGCTTTGCAAGAAGAATTGGCTACGCCATTCGCTCATCGAAGTACACAACTGATTCCCCGAAAAATCCGTCGTCGATGATGGAAGTAGATGGCATAACTACCAACATTTTTAAACAAGACGTGACGGAGATCTTTAATGTCCAGCAGGTCGATAGTCAGCGGAATTTGCTCAACTATACGCTAAACGGCCTGCAGCTCACACAAACCAGTCCTCACGTCACAAGGATCTTCGGAACGAATACGCAAGTTGCGGCGGGACAACGAACAGAAGACCTGGAAATGCTGAATGAACTGACTCTCGTGAAGGGAGGAACCGCGTATTCGGAGGAATATCGCGGATTTCATTTTAAGGCAGTCACCGGAACGAATGTGGACATATTTGCCGGTATCCGATCGGAATTTGTGCAATGGTTGCAACTTAATCTCGGTTTTGGGTTGGGATGGCTCTATCACGGAGTGCTGAAAGTGCTGCAGTTAGGCGGCAGCGCGAAGAACTTCGAGAAGATCGAGAACACGGCGTGGGCAAACAGGATGGAACTGATAGAAATCAAAATTCATGCGCTTCGTGCGCGGATTCAACAGATTTCAGGCCGCGGGCGCATCTTAGCACTCGGTCTCTGGCGCATCCTGGCCTAGGCGGTTTCACGAATGATATTTGGCGCAAATATAATCACGCCTACGGGGCAAACGCCCAGCCCGCCGAGTGACAGCGGCAGCCCCGCGCTGGGCAAGAGCGCGACGGGAAGTATCCGGAGCCAGTCGTTTCTGGCGGCGCCCAATTTGCAGCCCGGAGGCATTCAAGAGTTAATCCACGGATGTTCAGCACTACTGACTACGCCCGGTAGGGTCCCCGGCGACATTCAGGTGATTGTCAAAGGCGGCTGGAATCGCACGATTCAGCAATATGAGAATGTCACGGTCAAAGGCGATTCCACTCATGAACATGACGACTCGCTTTATGCCGAATTTGCCCTGCCCGGAACCCTCGAAAATACATTCCTCAATGGAGATGTGAGCCGGTATTACTTGAACGGGCATCATCTAACTATCAATGACATATTAACCGAGACAATTGGAGTAGGGGGGAGCGGCAGCGAAGTTACGCTAAACACGCTTCGATTTGGAGACGACCGGATTACAGCGAGGGCAGGTTCGAACTGCGACCTACAAGTCATACTCGGAGATTCAACCAGCGTGCACGTCGGCAATACGTGGTTCGATTGGGCTACTGGTGCTGTCTCGAGGATTATCGCTGGAGCGCATTTTGAGAGTTATCAAGATAGTTCGCAAGGTGGGGCGTCGGGTCAACTTTCGCAAATGCGTTCAAAAGATGCGCATGACTTGCACACGAGCTTGAATGCGATGTTGGGCTCTGATCCCGGGCGGCTTCCGCACTGGAATGCCCCATCCTCATCGAGTTGGTTTCAGCTAAAAACACTACTTTTCCCAGGAATTAACTGGAACTTAAAAGCCACTATGGAGTTCACCTACGCAGGATCGCGTGCGGCATGGACGGGGTGGGGCGGAGCCTTTCGCGGATATCACAGCTTTGTCAATGGGCTTTATTTTGTCGGGAAAGGCATCAAGGCGGCATTTGACGCTTTGCACGCGAATTTTGCGGCGTTGTGCGGACGGGTGAATCTCTTTGGATTCGGTAACCCCCGAGCGATCTTTCCGTCCCCCCCACCCACCCCGGCGGATGCCGACGCTGCACTGAGTGCAGCTGAATTAGCGCAGGAGGCAGAGGGAGCAGCGGCAGCGCTCGGAAAGACGGCGGAGACGGCGGCCAAGGTGGCAGCGGCGACGCCCCAAGCCGCGGCACAGGAGGCGTTGGACGAAGCAACAGCACGCGAAACCGCCGCCCAAGCAGCCGTCGACGACCTCACTCCGAAATTCAA
>DATAYL010000046.1:0-6544 GCA_036272575.1 Bryobacteraceae bacterium
ACCGACGAAAATATATTGCTCCATGCCAGCAAACCGGGCAAAGAGGTATCCGTTATATAGTCCGTGGGTCTATGGGAGCAGACAAAACGAAAGCCGATCTTTTGCCTGGGACGCTGGACATGCTGGTTCTCAAAATATTGCAGCGAGGTCATCTGCATGGGTATGCGATCGCACAACTGATCCAGCAACGGTCCGACGACCTGCTGCGGGTTGAAGAGGGTTCGCTTTATCCAGCTCTTCAACGCCTTGAACTGAATGGCTGGATTGAAGGTGAGTGGGGCGTGTCGGCTAACAACCGGCGCGCTCGGTTCTATAAGCTCACTCCCGAAGGCCGTAAACACCTGACGAAGGAGTCTGCGCGCTATCGCAAAGTTACGGGAGCGGTAGCCCGCATCATGGGTTTCGCCTGACGGAGTACGCATGAAAGCCGGCCCCGATTGGAAGCGTTTTCGAAGGCGTTTGCGGTATTGGCTCGATCACAGCAGAAGGCAGCGCCTGCTGTGGGAAGAGATGGAATTCCACATCGAATCGATGGCACAAGATCTAACCGCGCGAGGCATTCTGAAAAGGAAGCACGCTTCGCGGCCCTTAAGAGGTTTGGGAATATGACACAGAAATCGGAAGACGCTCGTTCCGCCTGGATCGCACACTGGAAAAGTGATCTGGCTCAGGATTTACGCTACGCGTTCCGTGCCATGCGGCGCAACGCCGGATATACAGCATTTACGATCCTCATCGCAGGTATCGGTCTAGGAGCAAGTTCGACAGTGTTCAGTGTAGTCAATGCGCTGCTCCTGCGCCCACTTCCCTTTCGCGACCCAGGACGCCTGGTGTGGATTAGGAACGGTAATGACATCACCAGTACGCAAACCGAGCATTATTCCGACCTTCGTGAACTGAACGGGTCGTTCTTCGATCTCGCAGGATTCGCTGATTGGGGCGTTGGAAACAGGCAGCTAACCGGAACCGGTGAGCCTGATCGCCTTACAAGCGTTCCCGTCACTGCGAATTTCTTCTCATTGCTGGGACTTCTACCTTCAATCGGCAGATGGTTCACCGCAGAGCAGTGCCGGGAAAAGTATTCTGCACCGCCTGCCATGCTTTTGAGCTACAACTTTTGGCAGCGGCGATTTTCCTCAGATCCCAGCGTAGTGGGCCGGAAGCTGATATTGGACAATCAGCCGGCGATGGTAGTGGGTGTGCTGCCAAAATCTTTTGACTTCGGCAGTGTATTTACTCCCGGCACCCAAATCGACATCATCGTTCCTTGGCCGTTATTAGAGCCAACGAAGCCGCAAGGGAACACGATGAGGATCGTCGGACGACTGAAGCCAAGAGTTACGGTAGCAACTGCACAGGCGGAGCTAACTGAGTTGGCTAAGCAACTCGAGAGACAGCATCCGGAGCGGAACGGTGTCGCGCCGCGGCTCGTTCCGCTGTCACAGCACGTGAGCGCATCAGTACGTCCAGCGCTGTTCGTGCTGTCCTGTGCAGTTGGCGTCGTGATGTTGATTGTCTGCGCGAATCTTTCGAACTTGCAACTGGCAAGGTTGAGCGCGCGGCATAAGGAAATAGCGATGCGGACGGCACTGGGGGCAGGACGTTTCCGGTTGCTGCGGCGGATGGTCACCGAAAGCGTGGCACTTTCTTGTTGTGGGGCTGTGTTTGAGTTTGTTCTCGCCGTGACAGGCACGCGTGTAATAGCACACGTCAACAAGCTCAATCTTCCTTTACTCGAAACGGTTCAGATCGATGGATGGGGATTGTCCTTCACCCTACTGGCAGCGGCCGCCACAGGTGTGCTCTTTGGCCTGCTCCCCGCATTGCAGGCTTCATCCTCGTCATTTCGCGAAGGTATTGAAGATGCCAGTCGCGGATCATCTGGTGGCAAGCGGCATGCTTGGATCCGTGACGGACTGGTAGTTTGCGAGCGGGCCGGAGACGTATTTGGCTATGCGGCAAACCGGAGACTATCCAGCGATGCAACTTGTGGTGCGGACTGGGCTTCCTCCGGACAGCCTGGCGGAAAGGATTCGAACTGCTCTCCTGCCGATTCATCCCAATCTACCCGTGCGTGATTTCAAAACATTTCAGGATTTGGTCGACAAAGCAGTTTCACCGCGCCGCTTCCTGCTCCTGCTTTTGGTCGGATTCGCAGCCTTTGCATTGGTTCTCGCTTCACTAGGCATCTACGCTGTTATCTCCTACTCGGCAATCGACGAGTGCAAGAGATTGGAATTCGAATGGCGATCGGAGCGACCTCAGGTTACCTCCAAAGCCGTATTGTGCTACGGACCCTTGGGTTGACGGCTCTAGGTCTTTTGGCATTGGTGGCATCGCGGGCGCTATCGAGAGGGCTCGGACGCTTGCTGTACGGGGTGACTGCTGGCGACCCGGCCACATTTATCGGGATTGCCATGCTGCTCATTGGGGTCGCGGCTCTGGTTGGGTATATTCCCGCCCGGAAAGCGTCGCGCATTGATCCCATGACTGCCTTGCAATCAAATTGATTTTGCTACCGTTATGCGGGCTTGCACGTAGCCCAGGCTGCACGGCGCAGTGACCTATTACTGGACCTCACACGCGAACTATGGCGCAACAGCGTTGTTCCGCCAAACCATCTATCGGACCCACCAGTCCCGCGCCGAGCACGAGTAAAGCATATGAGCACATCAAATAATCAGGACACGGGGATGTCGAACCGGGCCGCGAAGCGTCGCGCTTCAGCTTGCCGGGAGGACCTTATCTGCGTGTAGCTGTCGAGGACGACGAGAGCGCCATCGAGCCCTGCCGTAACGCCTGCGCTGGTAACCAGGTTCCCGTCGAGCACGACACGTGACCGGGTTGCGATGGCGCCGTAGTATGGCAGTAGATCCGGTCCAATGGGTTGTCGCCTGCCTGCCGCGCAAGATTCCCGCCGCGCCGCATAAGAGAGCCCCTGTGCAAACGGAAAACACGAGCCGGCCAGAGTCAGCTTTGCTCTCGAATCAGGGAAAGCACCTCTTCGTCATGCATCAAAGTTCTCTGCCCGAAGCCGCCGGGGACAAGCAGAATGTCCAGCGGGGGTCGCCTTGCTGATGGTCATCTCAGGGGTCAGAAGCAGACCGTGAATATCCCGTACCTGGGCATCTGTTTTGCAATTACATGTGTCGTCGAATCCGGAATGCGCGAAAGCACCTCCAAAAGACCTGTGAAGTCGATCTGGTCCATCTCCGGAAACATCAGACAGCCGATGGTCAAGTGCTTCGTTTCGAGGGCCGGCTTCGGCCCACTTGAGATGGTAATAGGCGAGTGCATGTGTCTGTCCCTACGCACCAGTATCCATGGGAAACATGCACTCAATCCGCAACTCCTGCGCTGTTACACAATGCGGTGTACCGACGGTCGTGATCAACGAGAAGTAAGAGATACGCTCGCTGCCCCTTTTGAAAGTGATTGGTAACACCGGGCCGTGCACCTTGGCAACCACGTTCAAGTCTTTCACGCCCGGATACTTCTCCAGGTTGCGCAGGAGTTCGACAGTCTTCTGATCCATAACGTGCCCCAGGCTCTCGCGATAAATGCGTTGCAAAAGTTCCGCCGCGACTTGTTCCCAATGTTCTACAAACGGCCGCATTCCTCCGGGATCGAACATCAGGTCCAGCAAGTTGCGCGGCGTTTTGCGCTCCGCGAGGTTAACAAAAGAGCCAAAGACGCGCGGGGCCGCCTGGTTTGTTCTGATTACATTCCAGTACCGGTCCATCACCAGGGCCGGATGCGGTTCGTGTTGCATTAACAGCCGGTCCACCGCTTTGGTAATCACGACCATCTCATTACTTCCCCAATCGCATTCTTCGTAGATCGGAGCGTAACCGGAAGCGAGCAGCAGCGTATTCCGCTCGCGTAACGGGATGTCCAACTTCTCGGAAACTGTCAGGAGCAGATCCCTGCTCGGCACGCTCCGGCCGCTCTCCACAAAGCTGAGGTGCCTTTGCGAAATCCCAGTGTCAAAGGACAGATCGAGTTGGCTTTTGCCTCTCTGTTTTCGCCAGTAACGAAGCAGGTCACACAATTCTTGTTCTTTGACGTATTCCGTCGTCGGCACTTTTCCTCCAGTTTCCGAGACCCTCAAAACTGGACAGGCCCGACCGAGCCAACCCAGCTACGAACTTTCGTGTCGTCTTCCTCATCCATATAGAAGAAGTGAGTCATGACGGGCCTCACGACCGGCTTGCTCTTGTCATTAGGCGTCATCGTAACAACGCCTCGGAAGACCTTGAGCGATCCGCCGTCCCAGTATTCAACAACGTTGTGGAGTGCGGTGAAACCAGTGTCGATGAAAGCGCGCAAATTTTCACGAATCTGCTCCCGCCCATTCCATTCGGCTACGCCCAGCCGGCAAGTCGCATCCTCCACAAAGCAGTCAAAGCCCTCACCGAAGCTTTTGTCGTCGATTTCTTTCCACAAAGCGAGCAGCCAGTCCGGTGCGCTCGTTTTGGTCATCGTTAAAGTTGGCATAACATTCTCCTCAATTGCAGCGTATTGAGCCGCCGATTCCAATATCGGTGTTCTTCGACGTCGCGGCAATTACGTCCGAAGTAAAGAGGTCATGTCGCGGTCCGTGCGCGCGCAACTAAAAGCTGTTTATTTGAGATGTTTGGTAAATGCAAGGATAGATCCGCGTGTAGTCGCCATGTGTTTACAAGA
The DNA here is from genome assembly GCA_036272575.1 of Bryobacteraceae bacterium. GTDB lineage: Bacteria > Acidobacteriota > Terriglobia > Bryobacterales > Bryobacteraceae > Bog-105. Next base: position 4,687 of record DATAYL010000046.1, read on the forward strand.
GTGAGCCGTAATTTCCGCGCGAATTGGCCCGTCCAGCCAAGCCATTGCCGCCCAGATCCCGCTGCCAACAGCCAACAGTCCAAACGTAACCAGCGCATAAGGCGCATCGTAGCCGTAGTCGCCGCATCGCATTGAAATTTGATTGTATGGTGGCCCTAGTTTTTGGGACCTGTGCGGAAAGAGGCCTCGTCAGCTTCGGTCGTTCCTGTTTGATCGCGCCGCCGAAGCACTTCGAGTAGATTACCGCTCGACCAGCCCTGCTGTTCAGCCGAATGCCAGAGCACAAACCCGAGCAGAAAAGTGAACCGAACAGAACCAAAAGTCCTAAATGCCGTTGACTGCATCGTACGCTCCATGGAATGTTAAAAGAATCAATGTGAGGAACCTCGATGCGGATCGCTGATCTTATCCTGCCTGTATTTGCGGTGATCGTAACTGGCTGGATCGTTGGCTATACGGGTTATCTGTCGCGGACCTTGTCTGACGCACTGATTCATTTCGCCTATAACATCGCAATGCCGGCATTGCTGATCGTCACAATTGCACAAGAACCAGGTCATTCGCTGATCAATTGGCGCTTTCTTGTTGCCTTTGGTGGTGGCTCCCTCCTCTGCTTCATCCTCGTGTTCGGCATCATAAGCATTCATGGTTCCCGCAGTCTCGCAAGCCGAACGATGCATGGCATGGCGGCATCGATGACCAATACCGGCTTCGTCGCGTTGCCGGTCCTGCAGGCGATTTATGGTCAGCGCGCCGTGTTGCCGGCCGCGGTCGCCACGGTATTCGTCGCCGTTGTGATGTTTCCAACAACCGTGATTTTGCTCGAACTTGATCAGCGGGATGCGCGTGGCTCACGCACGCCGCCGATGGCCACAGTCAAGCATATCGTGCTGAACCCGATGGTCATATCAAACCTGATCGGAATGCTTTGGTCAGTCCTCGATCTTCACATGCCGGGACCGGTCGTAACTTATTTGAGTATCTTCGACGATGCGCTCACGCCGTGTGCTTTGTTCGCTATCGGGCTGGGGCTGTCGATCGATAGATTGCGCGCCATTATTGGGCGATCTTTGCTGCTCTCGGCGGTCAAGCTCGTCATCATGCCGGGAGGAGGCGCTGGAGCAGAAGGCCGCCACCGGGCCAACCGTTGGCGATTAGTCGAGAATAGCCGCTGCACAATGGTTCCGACTACAGCCTAAGGAATCTACAACCGAACGGAAACCTGCCAAACTGGTGCCGCGCTATTCCACTTCAGTGTGATCTACAGTTCAATGATTCCGCGTTTCAGCCCGATCGTGACGGCGTGGGTCCGGTCGTTAGCTCTCAGTTTCGCGAGAATGTTCGTCACATGCCGTTTGATGGTATCCTCCCCAATCGAAAGCTGTGCGGCGATCTCTTTGTTCGCATTCCCAGTGGCGATCAGCCGCAGCACCTCGAGTTTCCGCGTGCGCAACTCATCCTCCCCGGTATGTTCGGCCAATCCGGCGGCGACCTCCTGGGGAATTCGCTTTTGGCCGGCATGTACCGCACGGATGGTATCCAAAATTCCCGGTGCACGCGACCCTTCAGTATGTAGGCCCGTGCACCGGCTTTCAGAGCCCGCACTATCTGAACATCGCCTGAGTATGTCGTCAGGACAATCACCCGGGCGTCAGGGAATTCACTGCGAATTGCGATTATTGCCTCGATGCCGCTCATGTCGGGCATCTGCAGATCCATCAAAGTGACGTCCGGCCGATGTCGCTGGAATTGCTCGACTGCTTCGCGCCCGGTCGAGGCTTGCGCGACCAGCTCCATGTCTGGTTCGGCGTTGACCAGCGACGCGATGCCGTGGCAAAGAAGAGCATGGTCGTCGGCG
>DATAYL010000047.1:0-4633 GCA_036272575.1 Bryobacteraceae bacterium
GCAGGTTCAGTTTGCTTTTGAGAAACCATTGAGAGCGGCTCCTTCCAGCCGCGCTCATAGTTTTCCCCCAAAAATCGATTCCCGAATACGGGCACGAGCTTCGCGCTGTGGACCGATCCTGGATCATTGAAGCGAACGTCCTGCTATGACGACTCTCTGTCAAGTGCTCGAACGTCCAGAAGCAGACAACTCTCGATCGGTTAGCGCGTCAGAGCGCCGGAAATCTCAATTTCAGGAGCGCCCTTTCCCTTGTTAGAACAGTTTCGGAACGGCCCGGAGCTGTCAAGCGCGCGGGTTTTGCGCGGCGAAGCGGAGCCTTGACGGCGAGGACCGTTCTGGGATTGTAGTGAAAGGGGGAAAGGGCGCACCCGATCATGACGGGGTTTCATGCCGATCGCAGAACATCCAGGCGCAGTTGTCGTGCAAGAGTTCTTGAAGACTCTATGGTCATCCTGCTATCGGTGCCCAAATGGCACAAGTCACGATTGGACCCGCGGTTCCCTAACCTTTATGAGGGGCCATTATGCCCAGGACTTTCATGTAGTGATCACGGACAAATCGCGACGAACGCACAGCCGGGGTCACCGCTTCGATGAGGCCCACCTGAGCCATTTGTTTCCCTGCTTGGTTAGCGGTCCATGCACCAGTCGAGAGCTGGATGCATAGGTTGATGGCGCCAGCCCGGTATAGCTCACGAAATGCTTGGCGTCAGGGAATCGATGGATGTCGGCCGCTTCCCAGCGGATGAGGACAGACAGGAAACGTCCAATACCTGGCAGGCTAATCAGCCACTTCACTGAAGGATCTTGTGCCGCGAGCTTGTTGATCAGCATATCGGTGGACCCAATCTGTACTTCGATGCTGTCGTGGAGTTCAGCAATCTCCGCGCAGCAGATGAGCATCAGAACCCGGCAGCCCGACGCGATCGAGCCAGGCTCGACCCTTTGTATAGAGGCTTTCGTTTTCGGGGAGCTTGACAGAATGCTGAGCAAACAGCGCCCGTATCCGGTTTCGCAGCATCGTGCGCACTTGCACGAAGAACATTCTCTGCCGAAGCACTCGCCGCAGAGCGCGAATCTCTCGGGAGGGAGCGTGAGCTGCCGGAATCAGATTCGCCCGCAGCAGGTGAGTGAGAGTTTCGGAATCGATGCGATCATTTTTAATGCGTGCGGACGCAATCGCCCGAACTTTTAGCGGATGGGCCAACAAGACTTCCTCACTCATGTCATCGAGCCAGTCGTACATCGGCCCCCAACTGTAGCTTGCTTCGAGAACCGACTTCAACGGTTCGTTGAATCCAGCGAGGCCTTCCTGAAAGCCTTCACGGGTACTAGCTATTCGTTTTCGGCGGAGGGTCACTCCTGCCTCGTTCATAACTGTGATTTGCGACGTGCTCTTGTGTGCATCTACTCCAACGTTAAGCATCGGGCGTCTCCTTCGTAGCCGCCCGTCATCGTACCTTTATCATTCATTGGGCAGGTTGGCAAGCGGCGAGAGGTTTTCGCAATTTGTCCGAACTGAGCGCCTCCGGTCACGTTCACGGCTTGCCGTCTTCAGAGAATGCTGCCCACAAGGCAGTTTCGAGCCATTCTCAGCACAGCCGACAACACGGCCAAGTGAATTGCAGAACCCTAGCGCGTTTCCGGTCCTTTGTCGACAAAAAGCAGTCCGCGGGGCTCGTCGAAGATGCGGTAGTGATTCACGAGCCGTGTAGCTACGAGACCAGCGCATACCGCCGGGCACATAAAACGGTGCGTCGGAGGCCTGCTATCAGTCCACCCCTACCGGATCGCAACCTACCAAGTGACTGACGCGCTTGTAAACCAACCACAGCGATAAACTGAAGGCGCAAATCCACAGGACGTGTCTGTACCTTCCACCAACCGCTTCCGTTGCAAAATCCTTCTTAGCCTGTTGCCTCTGATCGCACTCGTTGTCTGGTCGCAGTCTCGCCTGCTGAGTGCACAGGAACAAGTTCGTAGCCGGCACCCGGTCAAGCAATCAAACACTCAGCTTGTAGACCCGCAAATCGAGCGGCGGGTGAACGAGTTGCTAGGAAGAATGACACTCGACGAGAAAATCGGCCAGCTCGTGCAATACAGCGCCAGCCAGGCGCCGGCCACAGGTCCTACGACAGCGGCGCTCAACGTCAACCCGCCCGGGCCAAATGGCGTTGACTCCTATCAGTTGGCCAAAGCGGGGAAGCTCGGCTCCATGCTGAACACGGTTGGGCAGCAGGTTACAAATCACTTCCAACATGCAGCAGTTGATAACACACGGCTGCACATCCCGCTCCTCTTTGGCGCCGACGTCATTCACGGATTCCGCACGATCTTCCCTGTTCCTCTGGCTACTGCCTCGAGTTGGGATCTCGAACTGATTTCCTCGCTCGCGCACATGGCAGCCATCGAGGCCAGAACTGCTGGCGTCGATTGGTTCTACTCGCCCATGGTGGATATCGCGCGTGATGCCCGTTGGGGGCGATGCACGGAGGGCGCAGGCGAAGATCCATATCTTGGAGCCGCTATCGCGCGCGCGTACATTCGCGGGTACCAGGGCGAAAGCCTTTCAGCGCCAGACAGCGTAGTTGCCTGTGTCAAACACTTTGCTGCATATGGGGCGGCCGAAGCGGGGCGCGAGTACAACACCACGGACATGAGCGAGATTCGGCTGCGGGGGATCTACCTGCCTCCTTATAAAGCCGCGATCGAGGCTGGCGCCGCCACTGTGATGAGTGCGTTCAATGCGTTGAACCGTGTGCCGGCGAGTGCAAATCCATTTCTGTTAAAGACGATTCTACGCGGCGAGTGGGGTTTCGATGGTCCAGTGGTTAGCGATTACACGGCGATCATGGAACTGGAGCATCATGGCATCGCGCTCGACGGAGCGACCGCTGCGGCGAAAGCATTGAATGCGGGTGTCGACGTAGATATGATGTCGCACCTTTACGATACCCAGCTTGCCGCACTCGTAGCATCCGGACGTGTTTCTATTGCCATCATTGATGAGGCCGTGCGCCGCGTGTTGCGCGTTAAGTTTGCGCTTGGACTGTTCGAGCACCCCTTTACTACGGGTTCCGAGGTAACGAACGCGGTTCCCGGCCATCGGCCGCTTGCCAGGCGCGGCACACAAGAATCTCTTGTTTTGCTTAAGAACGCTAAGTTCGGCGAAGGCTCGCTCCTTCCCTTACCGAACAATAAGAACATTGCCCTCATCGGCCCGCTTGCCGACGACTCAGCCGACATGGTGGGTGCATGGTCAGGAGCGAACAACTTCGGCGATGTCGTCACTTTGCGCGCAGCTTTGGAACAGCACGCGCAACAGAACGGCTCCAATCTCGTTTACGCCAAAGGCACGAGCATCTCCGGCGCCTCTGAAGCCGATTTTGCTGAAGCGCTGAATGCCGCGCACAGCGCTGATTTGGTCATCCTGGCGCTTGGTGAATCGAGCGCCATGAGCGGCGAGGCAGCCTCGCGTGCGTACTTGGATCTCCCAGGTAATCAGGAAAAGCTCATGGAGACCATCGTCGGGACCGGCAAACCCGTCGTTCTTCTAGTTTTTTCGGGTAGGCCTCTGGTGCTCGATTGGGCCGCTTCCCATATCCCCGCAATTATGGAAGTCTGGTTCCCCGGTGTTGAAACCGGTCCCGCCATTGTCGAGACACTTTTCGGCGATGTGCCGCCGAGCGGGAAGTTGACGATGAGCTTTCCTCACGCGGTTGGCCAAGAACCCCTCTACTATAGCCAGCTCCCGACGGGGCGCCCGGAGCAGTTTCCGGATCCTAAGCATCCCGGTCCGGTCGAGACAAAGTACGTCTCCAAGTACCTGGACGTGCCGAACAGCGCGTTGTTCCCCTTCGGCCATGGACTCAGCTATACGACTTTCGCTTACTCGGACGTGAGAGCGTCGGTGCCCTCAGTGAGCGTCGCTGCGCTTACAACCGATAAGCATGCACATCCTGTACACGCGACGGCAACGGTGACGAACACGGGCCACCGTCGCGGAACCGAAATTGTACAGTGTTACGTTCGCATCACTGGCGCGAGCGTCGAACAACCCGTCCGTAGCCTCAAAGGGTTCGCGCGGCTCACTCTTGATCCAGGCGAATCGAAATCCGTAGATTTTCCGCTCGGTTTTGAGGAACTGTCCTTCTTCGATGCCGATAATCGCAGGGTCGTCGAGACGGCCGATTACACCGTCTTCATCGGCGGCAGTTCCACAGCAGATCAATTCGCTGAATTTCAAGCGACAGCTATGCCACGCGCTCGATAGCGCCGCCTTTACTTTTTTTCGGATTGCGTCGGAACCGGCACACTGGCTGTACGGACATCCGGCCGGACCGGCACATGTCCCGACTACGGTTCACAATTTCAGGGTGAAGCGGAGCACCCAGGGACTCGACAGCCTGCTCGAAGCGCTCGGCCAGAGGATGTTCGAGTGGAGGGCGCAGACGGTTCACGATGTGGTCACCGGAAGAGGACGGATATGCTGAGAGCGCGGAGGTGGCTATCTCAGTAGTACTTCTTGCCGGAGCGACACTACTGTTCCGCAGCCTGGTAGGACTCGAAGCCGTAAACACCGGGATGGATACGTCCAATCTGCTCACCTTTCGGGTGTCGCTTCTCGATGCCCG
>DATAYL010000048.1:0-35750 GCA_036272575.1 Bryobacteraceae bacterium
GTGGCGCCCGTTTACGTAGATGGCAAACTCTCCACTACATTGCGTGGAGATGGGATCGTGGCTGAATTCCGCGCCATGTTAGACAACTATGTGTCGCGGCGGTATGGTAGAGATCAAGTTGCCGCTACAGAGCCAGCCGACGCCATTCTCGCCTGACGAAGATCTTGCGCAGCTACGGACGCAGGTCTCGACTCTTTCGGCGCGAGTCGATGAACTCGAAAAGCGGCTCGCCGCCGCCGCGCTCGCGAGCGGAGCAGACCTGCGGTATGTCGCTTTAGCCAAACCGAAACTTGAATCGAAATTCGGATTAACGCTGGTCAATCGCGCCGGCGCAATCACTCTGGCTATCGGCATCATTTTCTTCTTCAAATACGCGGCCGACAATCAGTGGATTGGTCAAGAAGCTCGCGTTGCCATTGGCGTGGTGGCCGGGCTGCTGATGTTGGTCGCCGCTGAGTGGCAGCGCCGGCGCGATCGCCTCGCCCAGACCACATCTCTTGACGGAAGCATCTTTGCGGCGGGTCTGGCCGGCTGCGGGCTGGCCGCAGTCTACGTTGCGCTGTATGCTTCGGTCGGTTTTTACGAGCTCATCCTTCCGCTGGCTGGTTGGGGATTGCTGGTTCTGGTATCGGCCCTCGCGGTTATCCTTTCCTTACGCTACGCCAGCGCGGCTATTGCCGCCTTGGGCTTCACTGGCGCGCTGCTCGCCCTGGTGCTTCTCGGCAACACAGCCGCCGCCTGGTGGTTTAACTTTTTCTATGTTCTGGTGCTCTCGATCACCGCCCTGGCGCTTGCTGTTAAGGAAAACTGGCCTTTGCTCGTGCCAGGGCTCGCCGTTCTTTCGTGCATAGCGGCTGCTTTTTCGCTCAACGGCAAACATCCTGGGTGGTTCGTGGTCTTCACTCTTATCGCTGCCGTGATGCATTTCGCCAGTGTTCGCCGGCAAAGCGATAACGAGCGGCTATTTCGGTTCGTTTATCTGACGGCGCATGGCTATCTTCTGGTGGGAGCAATGCGCTTCGTGTCGCTAGCAGCCATTGGCGGCTCTTCATCCAGTGATCACTTCCATCTGGTCAGCGCTCTCGAGTCGGTTTTGCTCGCGATTTATGGCTCGCTTGTTCTCCTCTACGGCATGGCGAAGCGCTCCTTTATTGATCGCGCGCTAGGCTTGTTTCTCCTGACTCTCGTTGTGCTGAAACTCTACCTGTGGGACGTCTGGCAGCTCAGCCGCTTTTATCAGGTGTCGGCATTCGTCGCCTTAGGCGTGCTGCTGTTGGCAGCTTCTTATTTGTACTCGCGCTTTCGCGATCGTTCCAGCGATCGCGGTTGACTCGGAAGCTAGCTCGTAAATACTATTTCTGCGTCAGCTGCTGAATGGCATCCAATTCCTTGCCGGCCTCCGCCCATTTGCCCTGCGCACTGAGATCGCGATACCGCCGCAGATGATCGCGGATTTGGTTAACTGTGTTTACTGCCTGGCTGGAAATCTGCTCTTGCGTCTGCGCTGCCGCATTCGCCGGAGCGTTTTGAGCGGCTTGCTGCTGGGCTGGCTTTTCGTTCTCTTGCGGCGGACCGCTTCCCCCTACCTGTTCAGTCAAAAGCGAAAGAGCTTGCTCGTAGGTGTCGGCATAAGCGAGGCGGTTGCCCATGGCAAGCGCCACCTTCTTCAACTGCGGCATGCTCGCTTGCGAAGCCTGGATATAAATAGGCTCGACATACAGGAAGCTTTTGTCAACCGGCAGCACCAGCGTTTGCCCGCGTATTACTTGGGAGCCTTGCTGATTCCATAACGTCAGATCCTTCGAGATGACCTGATCCTGGTTGATCCGCGAATCGATCTGCATCGGGCCGTAAATGATGTTTTGCTTGGCGAGCTGCGCGAACTGTAACTCGCCCAGATGCGTGCCGTCGCAGCGCGCATACATTACGCCGATCAGGTTGTCTTTGTTGGCAGGCGTAAACGCGGTAATCAGCATGAATTCCGGTGTATCGCTGCCCGGCAGAGCGGCCACCACGTAAGTGGGGGAAACCGGAGCCGCTCCCGTCTCCCCGCCATGGCTTCCCGTCCTGGCCAAATCCCAGAGATCCGCTCGATTGTAAAAGGCCTCCGGATCGCGCATATGAAATGTTCGGTAGATCTCGGCCTGCGCGCTAAAGAGCGTTTCTGGATAACGAGCGTGCCGCCGCAAGTCGGCCGGCATCGCTGATACCGGCTTGAAGAGCGTCGGGAAAAGCCGGCTGTAAGCCTGGATCAGTATGTCGTTCGGATCGAATACATAAAGATTGGTCTCGCCCGTATAAGCATCGACCGTCGCCTTCACCGAGTTGCGAAGATAATTCACATCCGTCGTTTCCTCACCGCCTATGCTGAGCAAACGCGAATAAGGATGCGCATCGGAAGACATGTACCCATCGAGTATCCAGACCAGTTTGCCGGCGTCCGTGACTACCAGGTACGGGTCGGTATCCCAGGTGAGAAAGCCAGCCAGGCGATGTACCCGATTAACAATTGAGCGATGAATCATCATGCGGCTGCCGCTCTTCAGATAGGAGGTCAGCAGCTCATTTAAGTCGCCGTAGTAAACGGCCGCCGCCAGCCGCATAAAAGGAGACGAAATCGGGAACCCGCCGCTGCCCTGGTAATTGGTATATTTGCTTTCCGAACCTGACGGATAATCAAACTCCTGCTGTGCCGTGTTGACGTAAACCGGTTCGTGTGGGACCTCGCTGTAGTAGATGTCCGGCTGTTTTAAAGTCAGTCCCGCGACTGTAGTCACTGGCGGAGCGTCTTTAATAAATAACACCGGCAGGCCGTCCGGCGTGATGCGATTTGCTTCCGCCATCACAATGCCATAGCCATGCGTGTACATCAGGTGAGTGTTGATCCAGCGTGTGCCGGCCGATCCAAGCTGCCGGACATCTAACTCACGCGGCGCAACCAGCACCTGCCGCAGCCGTCCCTCGATTGTGTAGCGATCAACGTCGGTGTCCATGTAAACGTAGGGCCGAAGAGGCTGAATTTGCGAGATTGTGTCGTGGAAGGCGCGCCAATCCCAGAGACGTACGTTGTCCAATACCGCCTGATGCTTTGAATAGTCGATAGGTGTTTCGGACGTCGCCTCGACTTGTACTTCTTTAACGCGACTATTCAAGCCATAGGCAGACCGCGTCGCATCGATGTGGTGCTGAATGTAAGGCTTCTCTAGCGTAAGCTCGTTCGGTTTTACGTATAGAGCCGCCACGAGCGAGGGCAGGAAGAAACGAACAGGCAAAAGGAGAAGCAGCAATAGCGCCAGGCGGCTGCGGCGGAGCAAAATCAGCGCTGCGGCTGCCAGAGCGCCGAGAATGAGTAGCCACTGTAGCGGGATGATCAGGTGGTCGGCAATCCAATCCACCCCTACCAGGTACTGGCCGTGATCGTCGAACAGCAATGTATAGCGGTCAAAATAAATACGGATCGCCAGTGCCGCCAGGAAGATGGCCGCAATCACACGCACAAAATCGGTGTCAAATGTGCCGCGAAGAGAAAAAGAATTAAATTGAATCGGTCCCCCGCCCGGGGACATCGTCGGCAGGCTTTCGCGCAATCTATCGAAGTTGGAAAGCAGCCAGTAGATGAGCAGCGTCAATACCGCTCCCACCAGCACTACCTGCAGCAGCAGATTGTAAAAAGGCAGGTTGAAGAAGTAAAAACTGAGCGGCTGGTGAAAAATCGGATCGATGTACTGCTGCCCCGAACCGTTCACCCGGAGACCGCCAAAGTAGCGCACGACCGTCCAGCTATCGACCGTGGCATTCGCCACGAAGACGGCAAACAGCGCCAGGACCAGCACAGCGATTCGCGAGAACAGCCGGTGGTCGAAAATGCCGAAGAGAGGAGCCCGCCGCCCGTGATGCCGCAAAGCCGCTTTGAACGAGAGAAAGAATGCGATGAACAGCAATAGCGCGGTGATTGCAATCGGACCCGTGCCGTAGAGCAGCAGATTGAGCCAGGTGTCCAGTTGATGCAGCTCCGACCACCAGCCATAGGCAATCAACGTCCCGGCTAAGTATCTTGAGCAAAGCAGCAGAACGATCAGCAGAATGACGATGAAGAGGAGGCTGCCGCGTTTTTGCCGCTGCCCAATATACTTATCGGCCATGAGGAATTGAATTGTCCTTTGCCGTCCGGGCCTCGCAAGGCACTGGCCGGGCATCCGCAGTATAGCGTCGATCAGGCGGCATTCGATCGCTCGTCTTCCTTGAGAAGCGCGAGTAAGCCGCTGGTCACGGCATTGAATGTACGCCGGCGCCGATGGATGATGTGCAGTGGACGAAAGAGTTCCGTCGGTTCCAGCCGCAAAGCCTTCACTCTTTTCGTCTTAATATCGTTCAGCATGACGCGCCTCGGTAAGATGCTGATGCCTGCGCCGTGTGCCACCGCTTCTTTGATCATCTGTAGGTTGTCGAAATGCATGATCAGATCAACCGTCACGCGATGATCGCGTAAATAGCGATCAATGTGATTTTGAATCGGCAGGTCTTCATCGAATCCGATAAACGCCTGCCCCTCCAGATCGATCGGCCGGACAAACTGGCGCGATGCAAGTCGATGACCCGGAGCGGCGGCCACCACCATCTCCTCCTTGCGCCAGTTCACCGCCAGAATGTCGCGCGAGGACTCCGCATAGCTCATCAACCCAAGATCGGCATCGCCCGTGGCCACAGCGTTCCAGACACGCTCCGGCCGCAAATAGGAAATTTCCAACTGAGCCTCGGGAAAGCGTTTGTGAAAACGTAGCTCGATCGCCGACATCTCCGACAATCCGACAGAGTAAATGGAGGCTACCCGCACGACGCCGTTCAATTTTTCGCGCAGTGTATCGAGCTCGGCCTGTAATTGGTCCTGCCGTCGCAGCACATCGCGGCAGAAATCGACATACACTTTGCCGGCGGCCGTGACCGTTAAGGGACGTGTCGTTCGATCGAAAAGAACTACGCCGAGTTCCTCTTCTAGATCGGTGAGCGCCTGGCTGGCGGCCGATTGGCTGATTTCGTTGCCTTGAGCCGCCCGGCTTACGCTTCGCAACTGAGAAATATCGCGGATCAAACGGAGATTCGCAAATGTCACTAGCTAATCAATCTATCATAAGAAAATCCGATATTGTAATGAGCTAAGTTCGATTTGACTCATAGTATGACGCTGGCTATACTGGGGGTTATCTCTCCATGTCAGCAGAGGAGCTAGAAGTGTATCCTGTCGTATATCCCGTCGATACGTACAACAAACTCCCCCATCCGCAGGGATTATATGATCCTGCTAACGAACACGATGCCTGCGGGTTGGGCTTTGTAGTCAACATCAAAAACGAAGCTTCGCATGAGATTGTTTTAAAAGGTATTGAGATCTTAAAGAATCTGGCCCATCGCGGAGCCTGCGGGTGCGACTCCGAAACGGGTGATGGCGCCGGTTTGCTTATTCAAATACCGCACGCTTTTTTTGCGCGCGAGGTTGTATCCTTTGGATTTTCTTTACCCTCACCAGGCGAATATGGGGTCGCGATGTGCTTCCTACCGGTGGAACGGCAGCAGCGGCTCTTCTGCGAAGGATTGCTCGAGCGAATCTCACGGGAAGAGGGCCTTACTGTTCTAGGTTGGCGCGACACACCCGTCAATAACAATGCGATCGGCCGCGTGGCGCGTGCCTCCCAGCCCTATATCGAACAGTTTTTTGTGGCTTGCCCGCCGTCGATGTCTTCCGAGGAGTTTGAACGGCGCTTGTTCATCGTTCGTAAGCGTGCGGAAGGGCAAGTGAACGTGTCCCCCGACGTGCGGGACAAAAGCTTCTTTTACCTGCCGTCGTTTTCCTCCCGGACCATCATCTACAAGGGACTGCTGCTCGCCCAGCAAATTGGCGAGTTCTATAACGAGCTGCTGGATCCGGAAACGACGAGTTCTCTGTGCATGGTTCACCAGCGGTTTTCGACCAATACCTTTCCAACCTGGCAACTGGCGCATCCTTTCCGTTTTTTGTGTCACAACGGCGAAGTCAACACCGTTCGGGGAAATGTCAACTGGATGAATGCTCGTCAGTCAATGATGTCGTCATCTCTTTTTGAAGACACCTCGAAACTGTTTCCTGTCATTCAGGCCGGCGGAAGCGATTCGGCGGCGCTCGACAATGCCGCGGAAATGCTCACCATGGCGGGGCGTTCTCTTCCGCATGTCATGGCCATGCTCATTCCCGAAGCCTGGGATGCCGACTCGACGATGTCAGCCGAAAAGCGCGCCTTCTACGAGTATCATGCCTCTCTCATGGAGCCCTGGGACGGCCCCGCGGCAGTTGCTTTTACCGATGGACGCGTTATTGGAGCCACACTCGACCGCAACGGTCTGCGCCCGGCCCGCTATCTCATCACCAAAGACGGTTTGCTGGTGATGGCCTCCGAAACAGGCGTCCTGCCGTTCGCGCCGGAGGAGATCGAGTACAAAGGCCGCCTGCAACCGGGTCGCATGTTGCTGGTCGACCTCGAGCAGCGGCGCATCGTGCCGGATGAAGAGATTAAACACGATCTCGCCAGCCGCCAGCCTTACGCCGATTGGCTCAAAGAAAACCAAATCAACCTGGATGCCCTTCCCGAACCGGCCCGCGTGCACGTTTCGGATCACCGGACGATCCTCACCTGGCAGCGCTGCTTCGGCTACACCGCCGAGGACATTCGTCTGCTGCTTGCTCCCATGGCCGTCGACGGCCAGGAAGCGGTCGGTTCTATGGGCATCGACACTCCGCTTGCGTGCCTCTCGGACAAGCCGCAATCCCTCTTCAACTACTTCAAGCAGCTGTTCGCCCAAGTTACGAATCCTCCCATCGATCCAATCCGCGAAGAGCTTGTCATGTCGCTCAACAGCTACATCGGCACCGAACGCAATATCCTCAACGAGACTCCGCAGAACTGCCAGACGCTCAAGATGCCGCATCCGATCTTGACGAATCGCGATCTTGAGAAACTGCGCCGCGTTTCACGAGGCGATATGCTGGCGTCCACTCTTACCTGCACCTTCAGCGCGGAAGAAGGCGAAGACGGTCTCAAACGCGCTCTCAACGGACTTTGCCGCCGGGCTTCGCTCGCGATCAAAGCCGGCTACAGCCTTTTGATCCTCTCTGATCGCGGAATGGACGAGGAGTACGCGCCGATTCCGTCTCTACTTGCCTTGACCGCGGTCCACAATCATCTGGTACGGGAGGGTACGCGGATGGGTGTTGCGCTCATCATCGAGTCAGGCGAGCCGCGCGAGGTCATGCACTACTGTTTGTTGATCGGCTACGGTGCCAGCGCTATAAATCCCTACCTGGCCATCGAGTCAATCGAAGAGCTTGCCGCAACTGGAGAGCTGAAACCGGGTCTCACACCGGAAGCTGCTCTCAAGAACTACATCAAGGCCATCAACAAAGGGTTGCTGAAAGTATTCTCGAAAATGGGCATCTCCACGCTGCAAAGTTATCGCGGCGCGCAAGTCTTCGAAGCTATTGGACTGAACAAAAAACTCGTTGACCAATATTTCACGGGTACCGCCTCCCGAATCGAAGGCGTCGGGCTCGATGTAATTGCCGCTGAAGCGGTCGCCCGGCACGAATTCGCCTTCCGTCCTGTCTCGGAGACCGAAACGGAACTCGCGGCCGGCGGTGACTATCAATTCCGCCTTCACGGTGAACGTCATCTGCTGAATCCGGCGACGGTTAGCAAACTGCGCCACTCCGTACGGGCGCAGAGTTACTCAACTTTCCAGGAATATTCAAAGTTAACGGATGAGCAAAACGAGGAGTTCTACACTCTCCGCGGCCTGATGCAGTTCCGAATGGTGCCGCGCCCGGTACCGCTGGAAGAGGTTGAGCCCGCAAGCGAAATAGTCAAACGGTTCGCCAGCGGCGCTATGTCCTTCGGCTCGATTAGCGCGGAAGCTCACGAGACATTAGCCATTGCGGCCAACCGCATCGGCGCACGCTCCAATACCGGTGAGGGCGGGGAAGACGAAGCCCGTTTCGCAGTACTCCCTAATGGCGACTCGAAGCGCAGCAAAATTAAACAAGTCGCTTCCGGCCGTTTCGGTGTGACCGCCAATTACCTAGTCAATGCCGACGAGCTGCAGATCAAAGTGGCCCAAGGCGCCAAGCCCGGTGAAGGCGGCCAATTACCCGGCCACAAGATCGATAAAGTGATTGCGCGCGTGCGCCACTCCATCCCTGGGGTAGGCTTGATCTCCCCGCCGCCGCATCACGATATCTATTCGATCGAGGACCTCTCCCAGCTGATCTACGATCTCAAGAATATCAATCCGCAGGCGCGCATTTCCGTCAAGCTTGTGTCGGAGGTCGGCGTCGGCACGGTAGCCGCGGGCGTATCGAAGGCGCACGCCGACGTCGTGCTCATTAGCGGCTACGACGGCGGCACCGGTGCTGCTTCCCTCACTTCCATCAAGCACGCCGGCATTCCCTGGGAGCTTGGGCTCGCCGAAACGCAGCAGGTGCTTGTGATGAACGATCTGCGCAGCCGTATTCGCGTGCAGGTCGATGGAAAACTGCAAACCGGACGCGACGTTGTCATCGCCGCGCTGCTTGGCGCCGAAGAGTTTGGCTTTTCCACCGCGCCCCTGGTCGCCATGGGCTGCATCATGATGCGCAAGTGTCATCTGAATACCTGCCCGGTCGGCATTGCGACGCAAAATCCGGAGTTGCGCAAGAAATTCGACGGCCAGCCCGAACACGTCATCAATTTCTTCTTCTTCATTGCCGAAGAAGTCCGCGAGTGGATGGCTAAGCTCGGCTTCCGCAAAATGACCGACATGATCGGGCGCGTCGATATGCTTGAAATGCGCGCCGCTATTGAGCATTGGAAGGCCCGCGGTCTCGATTTCTCGTCCATTCTTTACAATCCGCAAGTGCCCGGACGAGTAGGCAGGCGCTGCTTGATCGGCCAGGATCACGGGCTTGAAGAAGCTCTTGACCATAGCCTGCTCCAACAGGCCAAAAGCGCGATCGAAGAAGCAAAACCCGTGCAGTTCGACATGCCCATTCGCAATACACATCGCGCCGTAGGCACCATGTTAAGTGGCGCAGTGGCGCGCCGGCACGGTTCGCAGGGCCTGCCCGACGACACGATTCAAATCTCGTTTACCGGTTCTGCCGGTCAGAGCTTTGGCGCATTCCTGGCCAAAGGAGTCACTCTCAAACTCGAGGGCGACGCCAACGACTACGCGGGCAAGGGCCTTTCCGGCGGGAAGATCGCGATTTATCCACCCCACGGTTCCCGTTTTGCACCCGAGGAAAACATCCTGATCGGCAACACTGTGCTTTACGGCGCAACTGGGGGTGAGGCTTACTTCAACGGTGTCGCCGGCGAGCGCTTCGCCGTCAGAAATTCGGGCGCGACTGCAGTGGTCGAGGGAGTTGGCGATCACGCGTGCGAATACATGACCAACGGGACGGTAGTTGTGCTCGGTGCGACCGGCCGTAATTTCGGAGCCGGCATGAGCGGTGGCCTCGCTTACGTCTACGACCCGACGGGTGAGTTTGCCCGCGTCCGTTGCAATCTGAGTGGCATCGATCTGGAACCGTTATTCGAACGGGAAGATTTGGTGCTGCTCGAACGCCTGCTACACAAGCACGTTGATTACACCAACAGCGCGCTCGGCAAACGATTGCTGGAGAACTGGGCCGATACTTTGAAAGGCTTCGTTAAAGTATTCCCGCACGAGTACAAGCGCGTTATCAAGCCGGCCAAACCAGTCAGCCAAAGTGCGACGCCAGCCGTCTATCTACCTCGTGCCGCTGCTGCGTCCGCGGAGCGTGTCAGCTAACGATGGGCAAAACAACCGGTTTCCTGGAATACATCCGCGAAACGCCCGCCCGCCGTCCGGTGCTGGAGCGTGCCAACGATTGGTTTGAAGTCTATCAGGATTTTCCATCCGAAAATGTGAAACAGCAAGCCGGACGCTGCATGGATTGCGGCGTGCCTTTTTGTCATACCGGCTGCCCGGTCCACAACCTTATTCCCGACTGGAACGATCTCGTGTGGACCGACCACTGGCGCGAAGCCAGTCGGACCCTTCACGCCACCAATAACTTCCCTGAATTTACTGGCCGCATTTGCCCCGCCCCTTGCGAGGCCGCCTGCGTGCTCGGTATCAACGATAAGCCTGTCACCATCAAGGTCGTCGAACAAAGTATCGCTGATCGTGCGTTTCAGGAAGGTTGGCTCGCGCCTGAGCCGCCGCGCCGTAGAACCGGTAAGAAAGTCGCAATCGTAGGTTCAGGTCCGGCCGGATTGGCTGCGGCGCAACAATTAAACCGCGCCGGGCATTCGGTCACGGTGCTCGAAAGAGAAGACCGGCTCGGCGGCCTTCTGCGTTATGGCATTCCGGACTTCAAACTGGAGAAAAACGTCGTCGATCGTCGTCTGGAGCAGTTATTCGCTGAGGGCATCCAATTTCGCACAAATGTGAACGTTGGTCCAAATATGGGCGCCGACGAACTGATTGCCGGTTACGATTCCGTTCTCTTGGCGATCGGCGCCGAGGCTCATCGCGACATACCAATCCCTGGGCGTGATCTCAAAGGAATCCATTTTGCGATGGATTACCTCACTCAGCAGAACAAACGAGGCGCCGGAGACAAGTTCAATAGCGCCGAAGAAATCATGGCTACCGGCAAACGCGTGATCATCATTGGTGGCGGAGACACGGGCGCGGATTGCCTCGGGACCGCACACCGCCAAAAAGCCGCGGCCGTTCATCAGTTGCAAATTCACGCTATGCCGCCCGAGGACCGGCATCACTCGACTCCTTGGCCCATGTGGCCCTTTCAACTTCGCGTAGAAGCTGCCCACGAAGAAGGCGGCTTCCGGGAATGGAACGTATTGACAACCCACTTCAGCGGCGATGAGCATGGCAACGTGAGAAAGCTTCATTGCGTGCGTGTGGGCCCAAAACCCGCTCTCGAACGCGTGCCCGACAGCGAGTTTTATCTTGATGCCGACCTGGTGTTGATTGCGATTGGCTTTTCTGGCCCGCACCGCCACGGTCTTCTCGAACAGCTTCCACTCGCGCTCGACGCACGCGGAAGTGTAGAGACCGACAACACCTACATGACCTCTCTTCCTGGTGTGTTCTCGGCCGGCGACTCGCGTCGCGGGCAATCGCTTGTGGTTTGGGCCATTGCCGAAGGCCGCCAGGCAGCGCATCACATCGACAAATATCTGATGGGCTCCACACAGCTACCCCTTTGAATCAACCACGCCCTTTGCCCACGGGTTCTTTGGTCGCCGTCGCTTCGGGCGCCTTACTCGTGAGCTCTGACAACGCCTTCCGTAGTTCATCGAGCAAGTCAGCCGGCTCGCTCGTTGCGCTAAGCGGCAATTTCAGCACACCCGCCGGTGTAAATTGCGCGCCGGCAGTGTTTCTCACCATCGCCATTAGCCGGAACGGATCGATCTTCGATTGTTGATGAAATTTGATGTTCACCATGCCTTGCCTTCGATCGACCGATTCCACTCCCGCGTTTTCCGCCATGCTCTTCAGCAGGGAAAACTGCACCAGTGTTTGCACTTCCGGCGGCGGCGGACCGTACCTGTCGGCGAGTTCATCCAGAATTCGTTGACCCTTCTCTTCATCCTTCACGTCGGCAATCCGCTTGTACGACCGCAGCCGCTGCGCTTCATCGGAGATGTAAGTTGTCGGAATCCGAATTTCCAGGCCAAGGTTGAGTGTCGCGTGAATTTCAAGCGGAACTTCTTCTCCCTTTAACTCGCGCACGCTCTCTTCGAGCAGCCGTACATACGTGTCATAACCGACGGCTTCGATATGCCCGTGCTGCTCGCCGCCCAGCAAGTTGCCTGCGCCCCGTAGTTCGAGATCGAGCGCCGCGATCTTAAATCCCGCGCCTAGGTCGCTAAACTCTTTGAGCGCGGCCAGGCGCTTTCGAGCGACTTCACTCAATTGCGTATCGGCCGGCACCAGCAGATACGCGTAAGCGCGCCGATTCGATCGTCCTACACGTCCGCGCAGCTGGTACAGCTCGCTCAAGCCATATCGCTCTGCATTTTCGATGATGATTGTGTTCGCCAGCGGAATGTCCAGGCCGTTCTCGACGATCGTTGTGCAGACAAACACGTCATATTCGTGCCGCATGAAACCGAGTAGCACTTTCTCGAGCTCCGCTTCTCCCATCTGCCCATGTCCGACTCCAATGCGGGCTTGCGGCAGCAGTTCCTGCACAAAGGCCGCGCGCATGAAAATCGTGTCCACCCGATTGTGTACGAAGTAAACTTGCCCCTGCCGCGCCAGTTCCTGCTCAATCGCGGTCTTAATAAGATCGGGATTGAAATGCGCCACCACGGTATTGATTGCAAGGCGATCTTTGGGTGGTGTTTCGATCACAGACATGTCGCGCAAGCCAAGTAGCGACATGTGTAGCGTTCTGGGAATCGGCGTCGCACTCATGGTCAGCACGTCCACGTTATGCCGCAGCTGCTTCAAGCGCTCCTTATGCCGGACGCCGAACCGTTGCTCTTCATCGACAATCAGCAAGCCTAAATCGGAAAACTCGACGTCCTTCGAGAGAAGTCTGTGCGTGCCAATCAGAACGTCAACTTTGCCCGCTGCCAGATCTTCGAGCGATTGCTTCACTTCTTTGGTTGATCGGAAGCGGCTGGCCAGCTCGACACGCACCGGAAACGACGCGAAACGCCGCTTGAACGTTTCGTAGTGCTGAAACGACAAGACAGTCGTCGGCGCGAGCACTGCCACTTGTTTTCCGTCCCCCAGTGCTTTGAACGCCGAGCGCATCGCCACTTCAGTTTTCCCGAAACCGACATCCCCGCAGAGTAGCCGATCCATCGGCTGCGAAGCCTCCATATCGGCTTTGATCTGGTTCACTGCATTCAGTTGATCTTTAGTAGCCGAGTATTCGAAAGCATCTTCAAACTCCCGCTGCCAGTTGCTGTCGGCGGAAAACGCGAAGCCTTTGCTCATGCGCCGCTGTGCATAGAGCTTGAGTAGTTCATCCGCCATATCGCGCATCTTGGCTTTGACGCGCGACTTGGTCTTCTCCCAGGTCACTCCGCCAAGCCGGTCCAGATGCGGCTTAGCCTCACCCGCCCCGCGATACTTCTGAACCAGGTCCATGCGCGTCAACGGCACGTAGAGCTTCGATTCGCCGGCATATTCGAGCAGCATGAAGTCGCCCTTCTGCTCCCCTTGCGCGATCTCGCGAATACCGACAAACTGTCCCACGCCATGCGTTGCATGCACCACGAAATCGCCTGGCTTTAGATCGGCAATGTCCGCCGCGAATGCCGCCAGTTGGGATTTCGTCGGTTGCCGTGCAATCAGGTCCGATGACTCGAATAAGTCCTCCGCGCCGAGAATCGCCAGGTTCGAATCGCTCAAGACCGCTCCTCGTCGGAGCGCTCCTTTTATGAGATACGTGCTCGCAACAGCCCCGGCGTGATAGGCGCGCTCCGCCAGCGAAGGCCGAGCCCCGGCTGTCGATTCGAGCCCCAGCTGATATGGCACCGAATACTCCTGCAGAACATCCGCCAGCCGCTCCAATTCACCTGTCGAAACAGCAAAGAATGCGACGCGATTGCCCGCCTGAATCAAGTTCTGCGCTTCGGCGACGGCCACCGTCATATTGCCTTTGAAAGTCAGTGAGGGCCGTGTCGGTATATGAAAGCGCCGAACGTCTTCCTGAGCAGCGCCGTTTCCGCCGATCAGTTCAAGTTCTTCGATCGTGATCCGGGTCCGCTGCTCGCAAAGCTGCACGAGTTCGTCCCAGCGTAGGAAGTTTTTCTCGGGCTCGACCGGAGATGGCCTGTCCGGATGTTCGAGCCGCTGCCAAAGCCGCTCAGCCGCCGACGAGATCGCGTTCGGTTCGTCAAATACCAGCAACGCATCCGGAACTAGCGAAAACAGATCGTGTGTGCGTGGACGTACCAGCGGCACCAGGAATTCCCACCCGGGAAATACTTCGCCCGGATTTGAAAGGTCGATTTCTAGTTCATCTGCGGCCGCAGCAAGCTCTCTTAGCAATGGGCGGGATCTTGGATATTCCGCCAGCGGCAGGAGCGTCACCGCGTTTACCTTAAGCACTGAACGCTGGGATTCCACGTCGAATTGCCGAATCGACTCGATCTCGTCACCAAAGAATTCCAAACGAACGGGTCGCGTCGCCTCGGCGGGGAACACGTCGAAAATTCCACCGCGAATCGAATATTCGCCCGTCATCTCTACTGGCTCGCGCCGCTGATATCCAATACTTTCCAGATGCTGCGTGAGATCTTCGAGTGAGATTTCCTCGCCGACGCGCAAGGAAAGCGCCAGCTGCCGGTAGAACGTGGCCGCTTCGGTGCGCAGCAACGCCGAAGCTAACGGCGCGATCGTAATCGGCACGCGTTGTGTGGATAAGCGCCACAAGCCGACCGCGCGCGTTTCCGCAATCTCGTTGTGCGGCGAGAGTCGCTGATGCGGCAAAACATCGAGCGACGGTATCAACTGCGGCGCAGGCAAGTCGCGGCCTTCGAAAAACATTTCGAAGAAAACCTGCGTCAATTCGAACAATGTTTCCGCCTGCTTGTTCCCATCAACCAACAAGATGATGGGCTTCTCCGTTGCCTGATAAAGCAACACTAGGTACAGTGCTTTGGCTGCATTGACCAGTCCGGATAAGGCGAAGGGGCCTCGCTCTCCGCGAGTCAACGCTTGCGCTAGTGCTTGAAAGTCACGCTGCCGCGCAGCTGACTGAAAAAGCTCTCGTGTCCCTGGGTGGATCACTTGCCCGGTGCCAGAGCGGCCGCGCCTACCGGCTCCGCATGCGATCCATTGATGATCTTCGCCGCGATGTCTGTCGTGGAAAAGCCTGGTTCGAGTGGTAACGCATGAACTTTGCCGCCCGCCGCTTCCACTTCCTCCCGTCCGGCGATGAAGTGCGCCCAATCTGCGCCTTTAACCAGTACGTCGGGCAAAACTGCGGCAATCAGCTCGCGCGGCGTATCTTCATCGAAGAACGTCACCGCATCTACCGCCTCCAGTCGTAACGCCAGCTGCGCGCGCGTATCCTGGTCGAAAAACGGCCGCGCACGCCCCTTCAAACGCTGCACACTTGCATCCGTGTTGAGCGCCAGAATTAGCCAGTCCCCCAACGAGCGAGCGCGTTCCAACAAGCGCACGTGACCAGGGTGCAAAATATCATAGCAGCCATTCGTAAAGACCACCGTCCGGCCAAGCGCCTTCCAACGTTGACGCTCAACGATCAATTCGCTGCGGCCGTAGAGCTTCGCCATGTGTTTATATTTTAACGGGCGTTTGTCATAGCTTTAACGTGAACGATATCCTGGAGCTGGTAACGGTTTCGTAATGCAATACGGGCGGATTTTGGTGCGCGCGACGAATTGGGTCGGGGATGCGGTCATGTCTGTGCCTGCCCTTCAGCAGTTGCGTCGCAGTTATCCCGAGGCCCACATCGCTATTCTCGCGATGCCTTCGGTGGCTGGTCTCTATGGCCGCGAATCCTTCTGCGACGAGCTCATCCCATACGAACTGCCGCGCGGCGCCCGCGGATTCGCCGAAAAGTGGAAACTCGCGCGTGAACTGAGGGCCCGCAATTTCGATTGTGCCCTGCTCTTGCAGAATTCGTTTGAGGCGGCCGTCCTGGTTTGGCTGGCAGGAATACCTGAAAGAATCGGTTACGCGCGCGACTGCCGTGGAATTTTCTTAACCCGATCTGTTTCGGTCCCTAAGCCTGGCGACATTCCCACCCATCAACGCTTCTATTACCTCGAAGTCCTGCGCCGAGCCCATTTGCTCGACAACTATACCAGCAATGGCGACATCCGCCTCGGCGGCAAGACTGCTGCCGCTATCGAGGGCCGGAAACGTTTCGGTAACGCCTCCGTCAAAAGTCCAGTCATTGGTATCAGCCCCGGCGCCGCCTACGGCGGCGCCAAACGCTGGCTGCCGGAACGCTTTGCCGAGGCCGCCATTCGTGTCGCGGAGGAGCGCGCGGCCTCCATCGCCGTGTTCGGCTCTCCGGAAGAACTCTCGATCTGCGAAACCGTACGCGAGCGCATCGAAGCCTTCGGCAGGCCATGTGTGAATTTTGCTGGACTGACTACACTGGCGCAATTTATCGAACTGGCCGCCGCTTGCGACGTCTTTCTGGCCAATGATTCCGGTCCCATGCACATTGCGTCTGCACTCGGCGTTCCTACCGTTGCTATTTTTGGAGCGACCGACGATCAGGCGACCGGACCCACCGGCGAGCTCAGCACCGTCGTGCGCCATCCCGTCGATTGCAGTCCGTGTCTTCTGCGAGAATGTCCAATTGATCATCGTTGTATGACGCGAGTCTCGGCTACTATCGTGGCCGACGCCGCACTGAGTTTGATGGGAACGCCGAAAAATTGAAAGGAGCTGGTTCGTAGTCGTTGGATACACGCCGCAAAATTGTCGGAGTCGCAGAGCTGCCCGACAAACTGAAAGATGGCCAATGGACGGCGATCGTTGGGTTGTTCGATCCTCTGACCGCTTTGCAGGCCGAAAGAATCGCGGCCCACGCCAGGACCGGACGCAAAATTCTGGCCGTCATTCGTCCCGGTGCGGACACGCTTCTGAGTCAGGAAGCCCGTGCGGTCTTGGTAGCTGCACTCAGGGATGTGGAACTTGTTGTCGCTTCACTCGGGACTGAATCGCAGCCGCTCTGGCGTGATTACCCGGACCTGTCTGTAGACGACGATGAAGCAGCCGAATTAAGCCGTTCGGGAGATTTTGCGCAGTATATCCTGCAACGCGCCGCGAGCAATCACCATGAAACCTGAAGCGATTCTCGTCATCCGTCTCGGCGCTATGGGCGATATTCTGCACGCCCTGCCGGCGGTAAGCGCTCTCAAGGCGAGTTTCC
Source organism: Bryobacteraceae bacterium (assembly GCA_036272575.1). GTDB lineage: Bacteria > Acidobacteriota > Terriglobia > Bryobacterales > Bryobacteraceae > Bog-105. The sequence continues at coordinate 16,931 of DATAYL010000048.1, forward strand.
CTCGAAGGCCGTTGCTGTGGCTAGTTGCCTCTAAATGGCTTCCGCTGCTTGCTTGCCATCCCGATATCGATGAACTCATTCCCTTCGACCGCTCTGGTCTCCACTCGTTCCGTAGATTCCGGCATACTCTGCGCACGCTTCGTCCTGAAATTGCCATCGATTTTCAAGGCTTGGTGCAGTCGGCCATCCTCGGGCGCGTCGCCCGCCCGCAGCGGTTTTTTGGCTTTGACCGCTCCGTTGCCCGCGAGCCTTTAGCCTCGCTGCTTTACTCCGATCCTTTTCCCGTCACCGGCCCTCATAGAGTTGAAAGAAACATCCAGCTCGCTCAGGCCGCCGGCGCCTCGGCCGTGCCCTCCGAGATTTGGCTTCCGCCAGGCAATGCCGAAGGTGAACCTTTTGAAGAGCCCTACGTACTCGCCAGCCCCTTAGCCGGCTGGAGTAGCAAGCAGTGGCCCTTGGAGCGTTACGATCAACTGGGCGCGCGCCTCAGGCATGAAGGCCTCTCGCTCGTCCTCAATGTTCCGCCGCCTCAGCTTACTAACCTGCGAATCTTCGAAAATGTCGTCGTACAGAGCACCTCACTATCCGGCTTGATCTACTCAACGCGCAGAGCCGCCGCGGTGCTTGGTGTGGATAGCGGTCCGCTGCATTTGGCCGCCGCGCTCCGAAAGCCCGGTGTCGCGCTGTTTGGCCCGACTGATCCAGCGCAAACAGGACCCTACGGCGCCTCCATGACTGTCTTGAGAGATCCCCAAGCGCAAACCACCTACAAGCGTGGCCGTGAACTCCATACCAGTATGGCGGCGCTCTCGGTGGACGCCGTCTTTGCTGCTCTTATGAAGTCGATGAAAGCCGTCTCCCAGACTGTCGTGGTGGCTCAGACCTCGTGAACCAGTCTGCCGCGCCGCGCTATCTTTTCCCTAAACCTTATGCCGATTTCGTCCAGCGACTGCGCGTTGCCGGCGGCTTTGCTCTGTTGCTGGCGCTTGCCTTTCTGGCTCATCCCTCGCTGCGCTCTCTTGCGCTTGGTTTGCCCGTCTCGGTAATCGGCCTGCTGTTGCGCGGATGGGCTGCCGGACACCTGGCCAAAGACCGTGAGCTCGCCACTTCCGGCCCTTATTCTTTCCTGCGCAATCCTCTCTATGTCGGCACGGCAACCGTGGCCTTCGGTATTGTTCTCGCTGCCCGTAATCTCTGGCTGACGATTTTGTTTGCCGCTGTTTTCCTGCTCGTCTACCTGCCTGCAATTGAACTCGAAGAACAGCATCTTCGCGAGATATTCGGTGACTACGCATCCTATGCCGAGCAGGTCCATCGCTTCCTCCCTCTGCGGCGGCACACTCTGCGCCCTCACCCTTTCTCCTGGGCCTTGTATCGCAAAAACGAGGAGTGGAAAGCCTTCCTCGGATGGCTGGCTGCTGCTGCCTGGCTTAGCTGGCGTGCGCGCTTGCTGTGATACGCTTTCGCTGATGAGAGTTGGATGTTTTACCCCCGTTCTGGCGCAGTTTCCACTTGATAAAGTACTAGAAAAACTAAAGAGTTTAAACATTGCGACAGTCGAACTCGGCACCGGAAATTATCCCGGCGATCCGCACTGTAAACTGTCGATGATTGATAACGAAAAAGAGCTAAAAGAGTTCAAGAAGAAGCTCGAAGATCAGGGCTTCTCTATCAGCGCTCTCAGTTGCCACGGCAACGCCTTGCATCCCGATCCCGCCGTCGCCAAAGGCTACGCCGATATCAGCCGGCGCACCGTAGAGCTTGCTGCTAAGCTCAGCGTTCCGGTTGTCGTTGATTTCTCCGGCTGTCCCGGCGATAGTGACCAGGCGAAATATCCGAACTGGGTCACTTGTCCGTGGCCGCCCGAGTACCTCGATGTCCTCGATTGGCAGTGGGAAAAGAAAGTTACGCCTTACTGGACGGAGCACGGCAAGTTTGCCCGCGAGCACGGCGTTAAAATCGCCATTGAAATGCATCCGGGTTTTGTCGTTTATAGCCCGGAGACCTTGCTTCGCCTGCGCTCCATCGCGGGAGACAGCGTTGGTTGCAATTACGATCCAAGCCACATGTTTTGGCAGAGTATCGACCCCATTAAAGCCGTGCGCGTGCTCGGCGATGCCATTTTTCATGTCCACGCCAAAGACACTCAAATTTACGATTACAATCTTCCAAAAACCGGCGTTCTCGATACCAAGAAATATACCGATGAGCGCAATCGAGCCTGGATTTTCCGCTCCTGCGGCTACGGTCATCCTTACGGCTGGTGGAAGGAATTTATTTCCACGCTCCGCATGTACGGCTACGATTACGTCCTCTCAATCGAGCATGAAGATACTCTGATGTCGCCCGATGAAGGTCTCACCAAAGCCGCTGATTTCCTGAACGAAATCATGATTCGCGAAGCACCCGCCGCTCCCTGGTGGGTCTAAGTTCCGGCGCCGCGGTCTACCACGACGCCTAAGCCCGGTACGCGAACGGCAAGGGCAACGTGGATGCCGGTGAAGAGTCCGTTCGTCGTTCAGTGGAGCCTGACTGCATTGCTCAGCGAACTGGTATTTGCGTTGTCACGCATTTCCCGTGGACTCTTCCGCCACCACTGCCGTCCCGTACGCCAGAACCTCCGTAACACCATCCATAACTTCGTTTGCGTCGTAGCGCATACCGATAACCGCGTTTGCTCCTTTATCCGCAGCATGCGACACCATCAATTCGAATGCTTCTTCGCGCGCCTTCTCGCAAAGACTGGTGAACGCGGTAATGTTCCCTCCCACAATCGTCTGCAGCGAGCCACCGATGGTACCGAGTATCGACCGTGACCGCACGGTAATTCCACGCACGATGCCTAGATCTCGTTTCACTCTGTAACCATGCAATTCAAAGGCGGTCGTAACCATAGATTGAGCAATCATGAGACCACTTTATCCAAGGCGCGCGCCTTCTAAGAAGGTGGTGCGCTTTCAAGAAAGCCGTTCTCAATCTGTAAACTCTCCTTCGACACGACAAACGCTCGAATACTGAATGCTGGTCGATCTTTGTTGATGGGTGTAGGACTGTACCCTCGCGCCTAGTAAATGTGCCAACTGAATTCAGAGTTCCAGAACAGTTCTCTTGTCTATCTAACAAATCAATCCGCGATGAGAACTCCCGATACTGGCTCGGTCCAAAGTACGCCGCCGCAACAGGAACGCTCCGTTCCTGGGCCATCGGGTAGAGGCAGAGGCTTCGTTCGAGCCCTCGGATTGGGACTCATAACCGGAGCCGCGGACGACGATCCATCGGCTATCGGAACTTACGCGAGTGCAGGGGCCAAACTCGGGCCATCGTTTTTGTGGACGGCGCCAGTTACCTTCCCGATGATGGTGGCCGTTGTCTATCTTTCCTCAAAGCTCGGCCTGGTCGCAGGAGAAGGCTTATTTGCGGTCATTCGCAAACAATATTCACGTTGGTTTCTCTTTACCGTACTAGCGGGCGTGCTCATTGGAAATGTTATCGAGGCTGGCGCGGACATTGGCGGCATAGCCGCTGCCCTGAACCTATTGATCCCCCTTCCGATCGGGATTATCGTCGTGATCACCGGATTCGTTATCCTGACGTTTCAAATCTGGGGATCCTATACGCTCCTCAGAAACATATTCCGGGTACTTGCTTTGGCACTCCTCGCCTATATAGGATCCGCCGTGCTGGCGCACCCGGAAGTCGGGCCTGTGCTGCGAGGATCTTTCATTCCAACTATCCACTTCAACAAGGATTTCCTCGGCATGATTGTAGCGGTCATCGGCACTTCGCTTTCGGCGTACCTTTATACCTGGCAATCGAACGAAGAAGTCGAGGAGAAGATCGCAGCCGGAAAAAGGCGATTGTGGGAAAGAAGAGGCGCCAGCCGCCGTGAATTAAAGCAATCCATGTGGGACATCATCTTCGGAATGTTCTTTTCTAATACGATAATGTATTTCATCATTCTGGCAACAGCCGCAACACTCTTCAAAGCGGGTAAAACGGATATTGATACCGCTGCACAAGCCGCCCAGTCTCTGCGGCCGCTTGCTGGAAATGCCGCCGGGCTCCTGTTTGCGCTGGGTGTCATCGGCGTGGGCTTCTTAGCAGTACCGGTCATGACTACCGGCGCTGCTTACGATCTTTGTCAGAGCGTCGGCTGGAAACATGGCCTTTATCGAAAACCTCGCGAAGCGAAGAAGTTCTACATAGCCATTGCAATTTTCACGGTAATCGCTATCGGGCTGAACTTCTTTGGCATTAACCCGATGAAGGCGCTCGTGTTTGCCGGCATAGTACAAGGTTTTTCGACGCCACCGCTGATGCTTTTGATCATGCGCATGACAAATAGCCGGGCCATTATGGGCAACCGAGTCAATGGACCGGCCATCAACATACTGGGTTGGATTACTACGATAACGATTTTTGCGGCTACGGCCGTGCTTGTCATCAGCTGGTTTGTGTAGCACCAGGCTTCGAAAATTCTCTTCATGCCTTCGCATTCAAGCCGCTGCACTGCCACCAATGCCCGATATGTCCCCGGTCTGAACCCATCATCTCTCGGCCCAACACTTCACTAGCTACAATGAGAACGTCCAATTTGTCTCAACACATCGTATTAACAGGAGCGTCATGTCGGGTAAGAAAATCGGCATTTTGACTGGCGGTGGCGACGTCCCCGGTCTGAATGCAGTGATCAAGAACGTTGTCTACCGCGCTACCTCCGATGGCCATGAGGTCACCGGTCTCCGTCTCGGTTGGAAGGGTTTGACTGATCTGAATTTCGATGATCCGGAAAGCGTCAAACGCTTTGTCCTTCCTCTCACGCGCGAAAATACGCGCCGTATCGATCGCACCGGCGGAACCTTTCTTCATACCAGCCGGACCAATCCCTCCAAAATGAAGAAGCTTCCCGATTTCCTCAATCCAGCCGATTTCCCCTCGGCTCCTGGAAAGGACGGTGCCACAACGTACGACATGACCAGGCGCGTGCTTGCCAACCTGGAAAAGCTGGAAATCGATCACCTGGTCGCCATCGGCGGCGACGATACGCTCAGCTACGCCGCCGTCTTGGACAAGGCCGGATTCAAAGTCATCGGGATTCCCAAGACGATGGATAACGATGTCCGAAATACCGAGTACTGCATCGGTTTCTCTACTGCCGTCTCGCGCGCCATGGATAACATCCAGCGGCAGCGGACAACCGTCGGTTCGCATGAGCGCTTCGGCATTTTTCGTGTGTTCGGCCGGGATGCCGGCTACACCGCGCTTTACACCGCTTACGTGACTTCAATCCGCTGCGGTATTCCGGAGTTCAAGTTCAATCTCGATCACATGATTGATCTGCTCGTGACCGATAAGAAAAACAATCCGAGCAATTACGCGCTGGTGATTCTCTCGGAAGGCGCGCAATGGGAGGGCTATCAGACGAAGGAATACGGCGAACCCGACGCGTTCGGCCATCGCAAAAAATTCAGCGTCGCCGAAGCTTTGAGCGATGAAGTCATTAAGCGCACCGGCGGTGAAACGGTGGTGAGCGATCTCACTTATGACTTACGCAGCGGCGCTCCCGATTTCCTCGACACCATGGTCGCCACTACTTTCGGCACCATGGCCTACGATGCGATCACTAGTCATAAGCACGGTCTCATGGCTTCCATCTCCGAAGGGAAATTTGCCATGGTCACCATTCCTGACCCCAAGCTGGGTCCGCGCAGATTGGACGTAGAGCATATGTATAACAAAGACCGTTACCGCCCCAGTTACACGAGCAAAGTAGGCATGCCCCTTCTGCTCTCGCATCCTTAGTCATGGCAGAACTGCCCATCCGCAGAGAAGAGGTTGCGAGCGAGGTTGTCGAAGCGGCAGGGCATCTCGTCGATTCCCACATCATGGAGCAAATCTTCGATACGGTAGTCGAGTTTGGCGGCCGTTTCGAAGTGGAGCAGTTCTCTATCGGCAGAACCAACAGCGATCCCTCCCGTTTGCGCTTACGCGTTGAGTCCACCTCGCAAGATCAGCTTGAAAAAATGCTCGCGCAGTTGGTCGCACTCGGCTGCGCGCTGGCCGATTCCGGCGAAGCCGAACTGAAAACGGCTGAGCGTGATTGTTGCGCGCCGGAAGACTTCTACTCGACCACCAATCAGAAAACTCTCGTCCGATACCAGGGCCAGTGGCTCGAAGCGGCGAACCAACGTATGGACGCCATGATTGTAGTGCGTGATCGCATCGCCGTTTGCCGGCGCCTCCGCGACATCAAGGCTGGTGATCTCGTGGTCGTTGGAGTGAAAGGTATCCGCGTCATCCCGGAAGCCAAGGAGCGTGACCGTCAGGCGTTCGCTTTCATGAGCAATGAGATCTCGTCCGAGCGTCAGGTCGAAACGGCCGTCGGTCAGACAATCGCAATCATGCAGCAGACCCGAAAAGACCGTAAGAAGATCGTAGCTGTGGCCGGACCAGTAGTAGTCCACACCGGCGGCAACGGACCCTTCGGCAGGCTCATTCGTCATGGCTGGATTAATGCTCTACTGGCCGGCAATGCACTCGCTGTCCACGATATTGAATCTGCACTGCTTGGTACCTCGCTTGGCGTGCGCACGTCCGATGGACGCCAGGAGGAGCACGGCCACCGCAATCACATGCGCGCCATCAACGCCATCAATCATGCCGGCAGTATTCAGGCCGCCGTCCAGAGCGGGCGGCTCACTCGGGGCATCATGTACGAATGCGTCAAAGCAAACGTCCCCTTTGTCCTGGCCGGCAGTCTGCGTGATGACGGACCACTACCTGGCGTTATCACCGACATGAACCAAGCCCAGGACGCTTATGCCGCGCAGCTACGCGATGCGGGCGTTGTTTTATGTCTTAGTTCTATGCTCCACTCGATCGCCACGGGCAACATGCTGCCGGCCTGGGTCAAAGTAGTTTGTGTGGATATAAATCCTGCCGTGCCGACCAAAGTAGCCGATCGCGGCACTGGCCATGCGTTGGGTGTCGTCACCGATGTCGGCCTGTTTCTTGAGCTGCTCGCGACCAAGCTCCACGCCAATTAAGCATGAAAAACAATCGCCAGTATACCGATGAGCATGCCGCAGCCGGCGTTCATGCTGAGCTTCCTGAAATAGAAACTTGGCCAAATCAGTATGAGGGTTACGAAATTGAAATCGCAATTCCGGAGTTCACCTCTGTCTGCCCCAAGACCGGTCTGCCGGATCATGGCAATTTAACCTTGATTTACGTTCCGGCCCGACGCTGCCTGGAATTAAAGTCCTTGAAGATGTACACTCTCGCTTATAGGAACCTGGGCATCTTTCAGGAAAACGTTGTCAATCGCTTCCTGGCGGATGTGGTGAAAGCCGCAGCTCCCGTCGAGGCGACAGTCATTGGCGACTTTGCGGCGCGTGGCGGCCTGACGACTCGCGTGAGGGCAGTTTACCGCCAGTCGAAGAAGCGGCGGAATAGCAAATAAAGGGGGCTCGGCCGATGAAATTTCGCATCGCACTGCTGATTCTCGCTGCCACCCCGCTCTTGGCGGCAGAGTTTCAAAGCGGGCAGGCCGCGCGTGCAGTTCTGGGCCAATCTTCTTTTACCTCCCGTGAACCTGGTGTGAAGGTTCAGTCCATGGCGATCGCAGGAACGAACCTCTTCGCCGCCGATTCCTCCCAGCAAATTTTGACCTTCGATCTCTCGAAGATTCCCGATGCTCGAGCCGATTTTTCCACGCGCGGAACAACTGGCTGTGGTCTCTGCGGGATTTCGCCGGTGGCCATTACTCATGAATCGGTGTTACCCGGCATCGCCGCGGCTAGCCAGTGGGGAAAAACTGTCGCGGTGGTTGATTCAGCCAGGCACCGCGTCCTGATATGGCGCGATTCTTCCTCCCCCAGCGCGAATCTCGGACCAGACGTGATTTTGGGACAATCAGACGACTCGAACCAAATCGGCCCTTCCACCCTTATCGACCCCGTTTCGGTTGCCCTCGACGGTAAGCGAGTCTTTGTCGGAGACGCCGCCTTACATCGAGTGCTCGTCTGGAATTCTGTGCCTGCCGCTGGCAACCAACCTGCTGACGCTGCCTTGGGGCAAGCGGATTTGTCTTCGAGCAGCCTGGCGGAGAATCCTGCGCCGGATTCAATCGTGCAGCCCGCCGCTCTCGTTTCCGATGGAACCAATCTGTTCGTTGCCGACCCCGCCAGCCAGCGTATCCTCGTTTTTTCACCGGGCGATTTGTCATTGAATCCGCACAGTTTTTTGAATTCCGCGAGTCTGCAGTTTGGGCCGTTGGCCGCGGGCACGCTGATCACCATAAACGCGAGCGGTCTCAGTGACACCTCCATCAATGCGGAAAGTGCCAACGCGGAAACTGCAAACCCCGCCCCTTTACCCAGGCGCTTAGGCAACACTGAAGTCATCTTTGATGGACTGGCGTTGCCGTTGCTCTCCGCCTCCCCTTCCCAACTGCAAGCCCAACTTCCATTCGATTTGGAGGGCCGCACTGCTGCCAGTCTCTACGTGCGCACTGAACATAGTAACGGCGCCATCACTGTGACCAGCCCGCTTAGCTTGCGATTAGCTCCAGCCGCGCCGGGGCTTTTCGCCTTTAGTGGAACCGAACCTCGAGGCGGCATCGTTCTGCATGCCGGCCAACCTGCCGATAGTGCAGCGGGCGCCCCAGTCACCGACGAAAGCCCAGCCGCTTCCGGCGAAGTGATTACGGTGTGGGCGACCGGACTCGGCGCCATTCTCGACGGCAACGGGGGCGCGTCGGCCATCGCCGGCGTACCGTTCAGCGGGCCGCCAGCGCCTACCGCGATTCCAGTTACCGCCCGGATTAACGGACAGGATGCACAGGTACTGTCAGCCGAACTGCCCAAAGGCTCTATCGGCGTCTATGAAGTTAAAATCCTTGTGCCCGGCGTGCATGAGCCCTCGGGTCAACTCTCAATTGCCCAGAATGGCAATGCAAGCAATGTGATTACCTTCTCGCTGAGGTCCCCGGCCGCACAGTAGCCCATTCACTTCATGCGCTCCGCTGCATACGGCGTATAACGGTTGTTCAAGAGCACCGCTCGCGTCCGCTCCACATCATCCGGTGTGACGTAAAAGAACGCGCCAGTCAGGTCCCGCTTCATCAGAAGTCCCGCGACATACGTCCCGGTTTCCACCAGGTATTCAACACCTTCATCGGTAAGCACCTGCTCCAACTTCAGAGCATCTCTCAACGTGCGTGCCATGTACACCAAGTCCAGTTCGATTTCTCCAAAGTATTCCGTGTCGCGACGCATGCCTGAAGGGACTCTAGCCAACAATACCAGCGTTGTGGTGATCGCGTTCATGTAAAAGCTACTCTAGAACTAGCGAGACCGGCATGCGAGCACTGTTGAGAATGCAAAGGCGTTGGCGCGAGGCGCAAATGTTCGTGCGCGCCATGGCCTCGCCGTATCATCCCGTCCTGGCGCAAATTATCCCTATCCGCCGTTGCAATCTTGCTTGCACTTATTGCAACGAGTTTGACAAAAACTCCGCTCCCGTTCCGACAGAACAGATGCTGGCGCGGATTGATAAGTTGGGCGCACTCGGTACCAGCATTATTACTTTCAGCGGTGGCGAACCGACTCTTCATCCTGATCTTGACCAGCTGATTCGGCGCGTGCGCTCCTGCGGCGCCATCTCGACTGTTATCACCAACGGCTACTTTCTCGTCCCGGAGCGCATTAAGCGTCTGAATGCAGCGGGCTTGGACTATCTGCAGATCAGTATCGATAACGTACAACCCGACGATGTTTCGAAGAAGAGCCTCAAAGTGCTCGACCAGAAGCTCAAGTGGCTCGCTGAATACGCCGACTTCGACGTCACGATTAACTCCGTGCTCGGAAGTGAAATCAGTCAACCGGAAGATGCTTACTTGATCGCCGCCCGTGCCCGCGAACTAGGGTTCAACAGCACCGTCGGCATTTTGCACGATGGAAGCGGCCAATTAGCGCCATTGCAAACGCGCCAGCGTAACGTCTACGATCGCATTCTTGGCCTTGGCACCGGCTTGTTTTCGTTCGCCCATCTCGACGCGTTCCAGCAGAACACCATTCGCGGGCTTCCCAATGCCTGGCATTGTCCGGCCGGCGGCCGTTTTCTTTACATCTGCGAAGACGGGCTCGTGCATTATTGTTCGCAGCAGCGTGGCTCGCCGGCCATTCCCCTAGCCGATTACACCACCGACGATCTTATTCGAGAAGGCGCGCGTCCCAAAGGCTGTGCGCCATTCTGTACCATCTCCTGCGTCCACCAAACAGCCATGCTCGACGGCTTCCGCACTCGCCCGCGTGAAACACTCGCCGGAATTATCGATCGCCGCAAACAACGCGATCCCGGCTGGCAGACGCCGCCTTCTATCAGGCTCTTGCAAAGCATGTTCCTCAATGATTCACGCACTCGCGACTTCTTTGGCGCGATCGCACTCAAGCTGTTTCGCGCCAAAAGCCGCTCGCGGGCATAACTTCCACTCCGTTAGAATCGCGATGACAAACACTAGTAGCGTGCCAACCGACAAGATGGATCTTGAAGAGCTGAAACAAAAAATGCGCCACATGTGGATGGCGGGCGATTTCGGTCACGTCGCGCAATTCACCGCGAAGGCCGCCGAGGAATTCGTGGACCGGCTCAAAATTTCTCCCGGCCTGAAGGTACTCGACGTCGCCTGCGGCACAGGGAATCTCGCGATACCGGCAGCACGCCAGGGTGCCTGGGTGACAGGCCTCGATATCGCGCCTAACCTCTTGGAGTAGGCCCGTTGAAGCGCGAAATGCCGAAGGATTGGAAATCGATTTCGAAGAAGGCGATGCCGAAGCGTTGCCGTTTCCTGACGCTCGTTTCGACTTGGTGGCGACTATGTTTGGCTATGTTCGCTGCGCGCCCGGAACGCGTGGCCAGAGAACTGATGAGAGTATGCGGGCCCGGTGCCGTGGTCGCTATGGCGAATTGGACTGCGAAAGCTTCGTCGGAAAGTCGTTTCGCTTGACCGCCCGCTACACCCCTCCGCCTGACGGAATTCCCGCGCCTACCCTTTGGGGCAACGAAAAAGTGGTCCGGGAGCGGTTCGGAGAAACTGCATCTCAAATAGCTACCGTCCGGCGCGAACTCACCTTTGACTATCCCCTCCCGCCGTCGGAAGTCGTGCAGTTCTTTCGACAGAATTTCGGGCCGACTCAAACCGCCTTCTCAAGACTGAATCCGGCCGAACAGCTTGCTTATGCGGCCGACCTGGAAAGCCTGTGGAGCCAGCACAACGAGGCCAAAGAGAATGGAAGAACTCTGGTGCGCAACGAGTACCTGGAAGTGATCGCCACCCGCGCCTGAGATGGCCGCTTACTGAAGCCCATTAAATCTACCGATTTCGGCCTCAATGGGAATTTTGCTCCACCTCCGCGTTCTCATTGATAAAACTCCGGTCCGCGACGCTTTGAGGATGTCCAATTCAGGAAAGTTTGAGAATTGTAAAACATTTCCCACGTCTTCTGTTAGAGGGTACGATAAAGGAAAATTATCATACCCAGTTGACATGCAAGAGCTGACCAAACTTTTTCCTGACGTTGCCATCCTTCTGGCGCTTGAGCCGGAAGAGCTGGGGGGCAAGATGCTTTTCCTGATGCGGGCGCGGCAAGGAAAGCAGGAATATCAGTTCTCGCCGGGTCGGGGAACGATGTTCGTCTTATCCAGCCTGGAATCGGAAATGTGGCCGCAGACTTTTGGCGGCCAAGTGCCCACACCGTATCCGGCCAACAAACGCGAAGAGATTAGCCTTGCGCTCACAGAAGCCTGGGCCTGGCTGGAAGCGCAAGGACTCCTGGTGCCTTCACCGGATGGGAACGGTTCTAACGGCTGGCGTGTCCTGAGTCGGCGCGCGCGCAAGATGGAAACAAAAAAGGAGTTCGCGGACTACCGCATTGCGCGACTGGTCCCCAAAGAGATTCTTCATCCCAAAATTGCTGATGTCGTATGGGGAGCGTTTGTGCGCGGGGAATTCGACAGTGCGGCTTTCCAAGCCATGAAAGGAGTAGAGGTTGCAGTGCGTGAGGCTGCCGAGTTAGGGCACGGCAAAATCGGCACAGACCTGATGCAGGAAGCTTTCGCGCCAGAGAAAGGGCCGTTGACGGACGTAAAATCCGAGAAAGGTGAACAGCTTGCAAGAATGCGTTTGTTTGCCGGGGCGATTGGCTCCTATAAAAATCCCCACTCGCATCGAGATGTAAATCTGGATGAGTCTTCGGAAGCCCTAGAAATTGTCTATCTTGCCAATCACTTGCTCCGCATTGTTGATGCACGGTCAGCCGCTAAGAAGGAAGTCAAGCCGTGAATGAAATCGTCCCCTACAAAGAACCTCGCGCACTCGCGGGCCTGGCCGCGAAGCTCCCGGCGCTGTTCGTGCCGGATGAGAAAACCGCCGCGCGCTTTCTCGGCTTCTTTACTCCGAACATCCGCAACCGGAACACGCGGCGCGCCTATTACAAAGCGGCCTGCCGCTTCTCGGACTGGTGCGAGGGCAGGGGACTGTCGAGCCTCGCCCAGGTGAAGGAGCGCCATGTTGCGGTCTCTATCGAGCTGCTGGGGCTGCCGGTAGCGGAAGGTGGGCAGGGACTTTCCAAGCCTTCCGTGAAGCAGTACCTCGCCGCGCTGCGCACGCTGTTCCATTGGCTCTTGGTAGGGCATGTCATGGAGACAAATCCAGCGCATGCGATGCGCGGGCCGCGCTACAGCCAGAAGAAAGGCAAGACATCGGTACTGAAGCGCGAGGAAGCGCGCGCGCTGCTGGCCTGCATCAATACCTCCGTGCTTATCGGCCTGCGCGATCGCGCGCTGATTGCCACGATGATTTACAGCTTTGCGCGCGTCGGGGCCGTGCTGCAATTGAACGTGGGCGATTACTTCACGCAAGGAAGGCGGGGATGGGTGCGGCTGCACGAGAAAAGGGGCAAGGAGCATGAAGCGCCCTGCCATCACAAGCTGGAAACGTACCTCGATGAATATCTCGCGGCGGCCGGAATCGTGGGAGAGGCGGATGGGCCGCTCTGGCGCACTACGGGACGCAAGACCGGAATAGCGCACCGACAGAAACAGCCGGACGCCTACCGCATGATAGAGCGCCGCGCGCGCCAAGCAGGCATCAAGACGCAGATAGGAAACTACTCCCTGCGCGCCACTGACATCACGGATTACCTCAAGAAAGGCGCATCGCTCAGCGAGGCCCGCAAGATGGCGAACCATGCCGACAGCCGCAACACGCAGCTCTACGACCGGCGCCGCGATGCAGCATCGCTCGATGAATATCAGCGGGTGTGGATTTGAGCGATGAGCAACTTAAAGGCGGAACTACAAGAAGTCTCCAAGGCACTTCAATTGTTTGTAGAAGAGTGGAATCAACCTAAAATTACAGAATCTCTGAAGGCTCTTGAACTTCACGCCAAGGAAGTTGGGAAAGCATGGGGACATTCGTGGTTGGGTTATCAATCGCGTGTCTATTACGAGAACTTGGAGCCGCCACCGCCAGGCGCGCATTTCAGTAGTGAGTGGGGATTCAAACAGCTGTTAAGCATCCCAACTACAAGCGGAGATTGGACGGAATTTCAGGAAGGTGCTATAGAAGCAGAAATTAAGCGTCGTGCTGGAAACCCCGATATTAGCGATGCCGAGAAACTTGCAGCAGACGGTCGGAGGCTTTTCGAGCAGAGGCAAGATGATATTGTTTCTATCCTGCAAGCTAGCAAGAGAAGCGATAACAAGTTTCTCGAGAACTTGATTCAGGAAATAGAGTAATTACGTGCTAGAACTCGCAACGAGTTTATAGAGAGTGGCCAGCCTTCAGGGCAAATAATGTCACGCGATGTGATTGCTTTCACTCAAGGGATATGGACACCTCCGCACATATTTCTGCTTGCCGAGGTATTCAGCTTAAGAGCGCCCCAAAAGGCATGTGAGTCACTAGCCAGCATCGCTCAAAAAGCGCTGTCTCACTTGGAACGAATTGAGAAGCGAGATGGAAAACAGGAGCGACTCGGTACAAATGTATTCATTGGTCATGGCCGTTCGAAGGAATGGAAGGATTTGAAGGACTTCATCAAAGACAGGATGAGATTGCCTTGGATGAATTCAACAGAGTGGCTGTAGCAGGAATCCCCAATGTAGTTCGGCTTTCTGAAATGCTTGACGCCGCTTCCATCGCATTTCTGGTACTTACAGCGGAAGATGAAAAAACTGATGGCAAATGGCAAGCGCGAATGAATGTAATACACGAAGCGGGTTTGTTCCAAGGACGTCTTGGCTTCCATCGTGCAATCGTCATGCTTGAGGAAGGTTGCGAAGAATTCTCAAACATAACGGGACTAGGGCAAATCAGATTCCCGAAGGGCAATATCAAGGCGTCCTTTCACGATGTAGAACTCGTGCTTGAGCGCGAGGGCCTTGTTAACGCGCCCGCCGTGTAGACCACGCCTTAACGTGCAGAATGTCCACGGCAAACCGAAGGCGGCGGTTTTTGCGCCTCTTGCTCCCGGATGTCGAGTCGAGAATCCTTCCGGTAGATACAGCAGGCGCCTGCTTCATTCTCAATCTCAAGCTGCATGCAACGGTTATGCACGCATCTTCTGCACGGTTTCTGCGCGGGTGCGTAACTCTTCGTTTGTGAACAGCGGGCACTGGGGGAGAACGCGCCGTATTCAAGCCCCGTCTTTGCGAAGTAAATCTTTAACAGCGGGAAGGCACTGCCTGCTCCACCCAGTCATGTAAATAACCAGCCTTCGAAGGTTACGGAAGAAGAGACCAGGCTTCTTCCGCACAGATCTGTAGCAAGCGCAAAGACCATCAATTATCGCGATTTGAAGCTGGTCCAGTCACCGCCGCCGCGCTGATTTGCATGAAACTGTTGATCTCATCGTCCACATCACCCCCATTCGTCCTCTGCATCAGGATAATGCCCACCAACTCTTTCTTAGGATCCACAAACTCGTACGTGCGGTAGGCCCCGCCTTTGCAGAATGTACCGAGCGAGCTATAACGAAACATCCCTTCCACATCGCGCACTACTTCGTATCCATAACCATGACCGACGCCCGGCGACCAGCCCGCTTTCATGTCGCCGGTATGTGAAATCGTCATTAAATGCACCGCGGCCGGCGACAGAATACGCCGGCCGCCCAGCGACCCGCCCTCGCGCATCATCTCGTTAAACCGCAACAAATCGAGAGCGGAACTGACCAGGCCGCCGGCCGGTGAAGGAATCCCCTGCCCATGTCCCTCGCCCCAATCGGCGTCGGTCAAAATGAGCTTACCTGCCTGATACGTGTAGAGCGAAGCGAGCCGGCTCCGTTTTTCCGGTGGCACGAAAAAGAACGTGTCTTTCATCCCCAGCGGCTCGAAGATTCGCTCGCGCAAGAATCGGTCGAACGGCTGTTTCGCAATCACTTCCACGATCCGGCCAAGCAGATCGATACCAAGATTGCTGTAGTTCCACTCGGTACCCGGCTCGAATAATAGTTCAGTTTTCGCGCCGCGCGCCACCAGTTCGGCCAGCGTTTTCGGTTCCTCACCCTTCGCCGAGTCAAGCGAACTCGGCAATCCTGAGGTATGCGTCATCAGGTCTTCTATGTTTATGGGTCGCGCCGGTGGGCGGCCCGCGCAATTAAAGCCCGCCAGCGTCCCGCAGGAATTCATCCGCAGTCCCTTATACTCCGGTAGATACTTTTCGACCGGATCTCTCAGCGACAGGTGTCCCTCGTCCACCAGAATCATGATGGCCGCACAGGTCACGGGCTTCGTGAGTGAAGCGATGCGAAACAGAGTGTCCGCCCGCATCGGCGTTTTCTTCTCTAGGCTCTGATAACCAACCGTTTCAACGCTCGCTACTTGTCCCTTGCGCGCGACCACTGTCACCACGCCCGCGGTCTTTCCCTCGCTCACAAACTCCTTCATCCGAAGCGGGATGTGTTCCAGAATATCGGCGCTCATACCGGCCGCGTTCGGATCCGGATGATCGAGCGTGAGATCGGCCGCTGTCAGCATCGCCGCGCTCAACAGAACTGAAACAACTAATTTCATGAATCCGAACATACCTCATGGCAAGATAAACGTTTGAGAAAAAATCTGTTCTCGCCGTTCGCCCTCGCCTTGTTGTTGGCGCCCACCATCCTCCCTTACCAAACCTGGTCCGAATACGGCGGCTCCCCAGACGCTTCTCAATACTCCAGCCTCCAGCAGATCAACCGCTCGAACGTTAAACACCTCCAAATCGCCTGGAAGTACTTGACTGGAGACGGCGAGAAGTATTCTTTCAATCCGTTACTCCGCCACGGCGTCCTCTACGTCATGGCGCAGCACAAATCCATCGTTGCCCTCGATGCCGCCACCGGCCGCCAACTTTGGATCCACTCCAACGGCCTTAAAACAACACTCATTACCAACCGCGGCATCAACTACTGGGAGAGCCGCGATGGCTCGGACCGCCGCCTCCTCTTTGCCGTCGATAACTACCTCCAGGAAATCGACGCCCAAACCGGCCGCTCCATTCAGAAGTTCGGTCTCGACGGCCGCGTCGATCTGCGAGCCGGCCTCGGCCGCGATCCCGCGTCGCTCACGCTCGTGCAATCCACCACGCCAGGGCGCGTATTCGAAAACCTGCTGATTCTCGGTTCAGCCACCAACGAAGAATACGATTCCGCGCCCGGCGACGTGCGCGCCTATGATGTCCGCTCCGGCCGCCTCGTCTGGACCTTCCATACCATCCCTCATGCCGGCGAGTTCGGTCACGATACCTGGCCCAAAGATGCCTGGAAACGCGTAGGCGGCGCCAATGCCTGGAGTGAACTCGCGCTCGACGCGAAACGGGGCGTGGTCTATGTGCCGACCGCCAGTCCAAAGTACAACTTCTATGGCGCCGACCGTACTGGCACCAATCTCTTCGGTGATTCCTTGCTTGCCTTGGATGCGCGCACCGGTAAACGCCGATGGCATTTCCAAATGGTGCACCATGATATTTGGGATTACGATAACGCGACCTCCCCTAAATTGCTCACCGTGAATCACGATGGACATCGCATTGATGTCGTCGCGCAAGTTGGTAAAGAAGGATTCGTCTGGGTGTTCAACCGCGACACCGGGAAGCCACTCTGGCCGGTCACCGAACGTCCGGTTCCGAAATCCGACATGCCCGGCGAACAGACTTGGCCCACGCAGCCTTTTCCCTCACAACCGCCGCCCTTCGCCCGGCAGTCCTTCACGGCGCGAGATCTAAGCCCGTTCATTGAGGATTCTCGCGAACGCAATGAACTCCTCGCTGAAATGCGTTCCGCGCGTAATCAGGGACTATTTACCCCGCCGGGTCTCCAAAATACCGTCGAGATGCCGGGCAACAACGGAGGGGCAAACTTCGGGGGCGCCGCCATCGACCCTGCCACCGGCACTCTCTACGTCGTCTCGAAAGATCTGCCCGCCATGCTCAAACTCCAATTGGCGCCCCAACTCTCAACCGCCAACCGCGGCGAAGCCGTTTTTGCCGCGCAGTGCGCTTTGTGCCATGGCCAAGATCGCAGGGGCAAACCGCCCGCCATCCCTTCCCTCGTCGATATCGGTGCGCACCTGGATCGCTCCCAAATCGAAACCGTAGTCCGGGGCGGCCGTGGACCCATGCCCGCCTTCTCCAAAATTTCGTCTGCCGACTGCCAGGCGCTACTCAACTATTTGTTACATCCACCCGCCCGCGACGTAGCCACCAGTCCAAGCCGGCCGCCGGCAGACCCCATAAACGCCCATTACAAAAGCAGTTTCGGTTTCATGTTTACTAGCAGCGGACTGCCCGCGATCACCCCGCCATGGACTTCACTGACCGCCTACGACCTGAATCAAGGAACCATCAAGTGGAAGATTCCATTGGGCGAGGTTCCCGAACTGGCGGCCAAAGGATTTCCCAATACCGGCAGCCACTTCCCGAAGGTCGCTCCGGTCGTAACCGCTGGCGGCTTAATTTTCGCCGGCACACGAGACCGTAAAGTTCGGGCCTTGGATTCGGCAACCGGCAAGGAACTGTGGGAAATGCAGCTGGATGCAGGATTGGAAGGGATGCCCGCGATTTATGCAGTTGATGGACGCGAATATGTAGTATTCTGCGCAGCCGCCCAAGCCACCACCTATACCCACAACGTATCGGGCCATCTCGCCTCGCAGGCTCCCATTCCAGGCGCCTACGTAGCCTTCGCCCTCCCTCGCGGAAACGGCAAATAAACTCTCGCCACGAATTTTCCGAGACGCTTCCGCTCATTACGCTACTTCTCTTTTGGTACGCAAATTGCCCCTTTTTTTATCGACGGGAAAAACTCCCCCAATTCCCCGTTTTGTCCGCTAAAATGAAGGCACACTCGTCAGTCAGAGGTCTTTGGTTTGGTCAGTCGCAAGAGTTCTGATATCTCGCGCCGGGGATTCCTTGCCTCGAGCGCTGGAGCGGTGCTAACCGCTCAAAATGTGCTGGCTGTTGCCCGCTCGAAGAGCAAACCTACCCCGCATCCGTACGGCTATCATTCCGACAGTCACCTCAAGACCGAAGACTTGAAATTCCTGGAAGACTATGAAAAACGCTGTTTTCGCTATTTTTGGGAACAGTGGAACGAGCGTACCGGGCTCGTCTTGGATCGCGCCCGCATTGACGGCGCGCCTTCCATCCACATCGGCAGCATCGCGGCTACCGGCTTCGGACTGACGGCCTTCTGCATTGGCGCAGAGCATGGCTGGGTGCCGCGCGATCAGGCGCGCAATCGCGTTCTGACCAGCCTGCGTTTTCTCCAACGACGCG
>DATAYL010000049.1:0-6054 GCA_036272575.1 Bryobacteraceae bacterium
GCTTCCGGCGAGCTTAATGAACTCGTACCACGATTTTCTGGACGAGGTGGCAGGGAGCATTCGCGGACGCAATGCGGACGAGGACCTGACGGCGGGGTACTCGCTGATGCAGGATCCGGAGTGCCGGCGTCTGCAGGAATCGTTCGTGCCGGCGGTCGCCATGAACTTTCAGTTACTCGATCAAGTCGTGCGAGAGTCGGCGGATCCGGAGCAGCGGGCTGCGGCAGCGTACCTGATGCAATATGGTCCGAGAGGGCCGCACACGACAGATGTGATCGTGAACGCGCTGCAATACGCTTTGCAAGACGATGACGATGCGGTGCGGGAAAATGCGGCGCGAGCATTGAGAGCGGTGGCGGTGGGCGCCAAGCTGCACCCCGAGCAGAAGATAAAACTGGAGCCGACCTGGTTTGTGGAGCTGATGAATTCTGTGGTGTGGTCGGACCGCAGAGATGCGAGCCACGCACTGGTGAATCTGACCGAGAATCGCGATCCGGACGCACTCGAATTGTTGCGGGAGCGCGCGCTGCCTTCGGTGCTCGAGATGGCGCGCTGGCATGATCTGCAACAAGCTTTGCCGGCGTTTATCCTGGCTGGACGACTAGCAGGCCTAGATGAAACGGCAATCAAGACCGCTTGGGTGAACGGGAATCGCGAGACGGTATTGAAGGAAGCGGCGGCTACCGTAACGAAGCGGTCGGGGTTCTTGCATCATGGGCGCGTCAGCGATAATTTGCAGTGAATCACGGCTCGGACGGTTGTTGAGGAGCTTCGTCGGTGGATAGCGGCTCCGCCAAGTGACCGTTTGCGGCAGAATCGAGCAAGTGCTCGCTGAAAACCGGCATGCCGCAGGCGCAGCAATCACTGCAGCGATGACACCGTTCGCAGAGATGGTTCGTGCAGGCATCTTTGGTGCAGTGGACGCAGATTTGCGAGGAAGATTCGCCGCAAATTGAACAGTTAAACGTACTTACTTCCATGTTTTACTTATGAGATTTCCTGGCACTTGATGCCGGCTCCTTGCTGATGATACCGCGACAACGTTGCGCTTCTTCGTCGGCGATTTTGCAAGTTTGCTCGAAGCTGGTCGCCAGATCCTGCAGGTATTGACGAAAACGTTCGCGGTCGTTGAAATTGCGCGCGATAAGCTCCGTGAGCTTGTCGGCGCTGGCTCGGTCGGCGTATCTGCGAGCGCCCTGTTCGATATTACGAGCGGTGACGTCGAGCGCTTCGAGGCGGAAATAATTGTCAAGGGCGAGCGGGAGACTGTCGGTTTTGTGGGCGAGTTGGTCGGAAGAGACGCTAATGTCGTGCAATTGTTGCTCAGTGCTTTGCCACTGCAGAACGTAGGTGGTGGGCGCTCCCTTTTGCGAGACCCATTGTTGCGGTTTGAGGCCGTCCAGGAGAGTTTTCAGGTCGGCGTTATCCTGATTGATTTTTTTGAGGATGGTTTGCACATCCCAGGGATTTTCGAGACCCGCCGGTTGCTGGGCCTGACAGGCGGCAGCAACAATGAACAGGAAGAAGACGGCGCGCCGCATGTCGATTTAAGGACCAGGTGAAAATTGTTCGCGGGTAGCCGGGAGATTTCGGGCAAGAAACTTGTTACCTTCAATGACATCACCGTTGTGCGAGCCGGAGTGACCTGGTGTGACGGCCACCCAAATGTCTTTAAAGGGCTTCACGGTGTAACGGTAGAGAGAGCCGCGATCTACTTTGCGCGAGATAGGTTCGTCGGGGCGAACCAGGATGGCATCAACGGCGCGAACGACAGTGGAATCGGACTTAGGCAGCTTGGTATGCTGCACGCTGATTTCTCCTTCGAGCACATCGATGCGGAGATTATTATCCTGGTCTAGCGCGAGCGCGACGGTGGCCGGTTGATTGGCAGTGATAATGGCGGTGGGAGTAAAAATCCGCTGCTGCGGCTGGCCGGCGGCGGGTTTAAGATGAACGCGCACGCGGCCCCACAATACATCGAGTAAGTCGCCAGCGCTTGCGGCATTCTGGCGGAACAGCACGCGCGAGTTGCTGAAGAGCGCGAAGTAAGCGCCCCCACCTACGGAAAAGCGAGCATAACCGTCATTGCCGGTGGAGATAACCTGCCGGACGGCAACTCTTTCACCCGCGCTGACGGCCCAGGGTTGCTCATCCTGTTCACGAGATACTTTGCCGGTTACCGCTGTTGCGTGCGCTTCATAGGGCTGCATCGCGGAAGAATCCAGCGGACCGCTCTGACCATAAAAAGAAGAAGGCGTTGCCGAAGCCAGCACAATTGCAACGAGCACTGTTCGCATGAGAGCCGTCCGCCCAACCGGCAAACTCATTTTCGCAGATATAACTGTCAGAGTCAGCTTCCAGCTATTTTGCGAGAGAAGGCTTCGGTCTTGATAACGCCGGTACCTTCTTTGATAGTGACCAGATGACCGGCAGATAGATTTGCCAGATGCTCCGTGCCGCCGTTGGGCCAACGGATATCGAGGTCCACTTTGTCGATTAATCCCAGACCGAAGTGAAGGCGCAGATCATTCACTGAGTAATAGCTCGCTTGGCTCAGTACGTCTTGTACCTGAATTTTGCCGCCGTAACGGGCGATCACCCGGGCTCCGATGGCGCTACGGTTCGACTTCGTGCCGATGAGCTTGACTTTGAGTGCGCGGCTGTCGCCCTTCACATCGTTGCGCAGCAGGGACGGCGGCTCGTTCAGATTCATGATGAGAACGTCGACGTCACCATCGTTATCAAAGTCGCCGAACGCACAGCCACGGCTGGCGTGAGCATCGGCGATGCCAGGACCGGCCTGTTCAAGGAGCTCTTCAAACTTGCCATTGCGCAGGTTGCGAAAAACGATCCGCGGGCTTTTGAAGGGATAGTTGGGCAGTTGTTTTTCAATTTCGGGATAGACGCTGCCGGTGACCCAGAACAAGTCGGGGTAGCCATCGTTATCCAGATCAAACATGCCGGCGCCCCAGCTGATGAAGCGCGTTTCGACTCCCAACCCCGAAGCATTCGTCACGTCTTCAAAGTTTCCTTTACCATCGTTGCGATAGAGCACGGCCGTATCGTCGGCGAAATGAGTTTTTAAGATGTCGAGATTGCCGTCGAGATTATAGTCGCCAATACCGAGTCCCATGCCGGCCTGTTCCATGCCGTCTTCGTTGAGCGCTACGCCGGTTTCCAGGCCGACATCGGTGAAGGTGCCGTCGTGATTATTCTTGAAGAGAAAACTGGGCGTGGAGTCGCAGGCGATGTAGATATCGGGCCAGCCGTCGTTATCGAAATCGGCGGCCGCGATGGTCATGCAGTAGCTGCCTTTGGCCTTCGCTACGCCGGACTTCTCGCTGACATCGGAAAAGGTGCCATCGCCATTGTTGTGATACAGGCGGACGTCGCCGGGCGGCAGACCTTTCGGACCGCAATTTACCGGGATGCCTTTCCAGTTGCAGAAGCTACTTTCGCCCGGCTTGGGGACTCTGGCGGGATCGAACTGGAGGTAATTGCCGAGAACCAAGTCGAGACGACCGTCGCGGTCGTAATCAATGAAGCTGCAGCCGGAGCCCCAGCGCGTTCCCTCATGCAGCAAGCCGGAGTTTTCGGTGACATCGGAGAAGGTGCCGTTGCCGTTATTGTGGTAGAGGATATTTTGTCCGTAATAAGTGATAAAGAGGTCTTCAAAGCCGTCGTTATCGTAGTCGCCGATGGTGACGGCCGAGGCCCAGCCCTCTTTGACGAGACCGGCTTTTTCGGTGATGTCGGTGAAGGTGCCGTCACGGTTGTTTTTGTAGAGCCGGTTGGTAGTTCCTGAGGGCGACCCTTCAAACCGGGTGCCGCTTAGGGTGAAGATGTCGAGCCAGCCGTCGTTATCGAAGTCGATGAAGGCGCAGCCGCAGCCGGTGGTTTCGACGATGTAGGTTTTGTGCTCGGCCGGGCCGTAAATGAGAGGCGCATGAAGACCAGCCTGGGCGGCGATGTCGGTGAAGCAGGCGTGGAAAGGTAGTCCGGAGGGTTTGCCGCGGGGTTGGGCCTTAACGCCACGGGTGGAAACGCCCTGGCCGAATGCCCCCACGGCGGGTGCCCCGAGTAGACTCAAAACAACTCGTCGGCTGATCTTCGCGTTCAAATTGGCAGTGTATCAGCGCGGATGCGAGGGCGGCTTACTCATATGTGCGGCTCGAAGATATGCCGGAACCGGACGTAACACCGATCCGGGGATTGTCACTCATCAACGTCGCTTCACAGAAAAAAATTCGCCAATCTGATAGCGGAGCAGAATAGCGCCTGCTCTGTTCTAATGCGATCTCATTGGTAGTAACCCGCGCCGGCGCGGGTTATTCCCGGGTTCATGGCAACCGCGCGCGGCGGCCCCATAGGCCATTGGCGTCATAAAGAGGACGTGATCGAAGGGCGCTGACAACCGTTCATCGAAGTAAATGGGCGGGCGCCATTTCGAATTCGCAGTCGGGCACGCGCTCATCGTCACACAACTTCAGTGTTTCTGCAGAGTAGTGATTGCAGCGTCTTTTTGATCAGATCGAACGCGTTGTATCGCGCAAAGTCCCGTTGTAATTTTGCGGCATTCTTCTTATACCTGCGGTCACCAAGCACAGCGTACACAGCGGTACGTATCTGTTCGCTGGTTGGTCGCCCGGTTCCGAGATTAATTCCGGTCTCAGTCCAGCTAACGCGCCCTGCAGTGAAGATCTTGTCTTCTGTGTCACCGGCTACAACCATAGGTACTCCTTTGCTGAGAGCCAGATTCACTGCTCCAAAACCGCCGTTGGTTACGAACACATCCACCTTCGGCAGGATGTGCTCGAAAGGTATGAAGTTCTCAATCTTCGTGTTGTCAGGGGGACGCCCCTGGGGCAAGCTAATTGCCTCGAGATCGGAACGCCCCGCAGCAACAACCACCGTCATTTGCTCGTTTTCCAGCGCAGCTATGGTGGGCTCTATCAACTGACTCAAATCCCAATTTGCAATCGTGCCCTGCGTCACGAGTATCAGCGGTTTTGAATTTTCCAGCGTATTCCACCAAACGGGCATGCTGTTCTTACGCTGAGCGCGGGGCATGAGATTTCCGATGAACTGGATACTTTCCTTCATATCGCTCCGGGGATACTCAAAGGCCTCAGCCGTCAGCTGTAGAAACCGATCCGGCAAATGGTGCGCACAATCCATGAAAAACTCGGGCAGTTCCGGTGCTCCGCAAGAGCGCAGTACTTGGTTGAAGTGGGCCGTCGAAGGCTGCATCGCCGCGAGAAGCTGCTGTGTCTCCCGGTGATTGCGTAACAGACCGTCCGGACTCGTGTCAGGACCGGAAAACGGCGATACGTCGCGGCTGCTCAACATCAGTGGCAACACACCGAATGTTAAGACAGGAGGACGAGCATCCTTGGGTCCTAAAAGCATTGGAAATACGCCCCAAAAATAAACATCCGTTACTATGAGATCTGTCCGCGTCTCAGAAAGTATCTGCCGTACAGCCCGATATTGATCCGGAAGCGGATCAATGCCTGTGTATATACATGTTGCATTCATTGCCTCTGGACCCGGTTGGGCGGTTGCTATTTCCGGAAACTCCTCATACACACGCATGTAGTTGTAGTCGGCTTTTCCTGACAGAGGAACAAATCGAAACCCTAAGGCAGCAGCCCGATCATGAAAGAGCGTTCCAGAAAGAAAGGTAATGGAATGTCCAAGGGAGTGTAGGTGCTGGGCCACAGCTAACATTGGATTAACGTGACCTGGAGCGGGACTTGCAGCGACAAGAATATTTGCCATCAGATTCTGGTATCCGGCTTTTTGGGTAAAGTGGACTCCTATATTTGATGGAACACGCCGAAACCGGGTTTATTCCTGAGCACGTGGCCCGTGTTATTCATGGGCGTTCCTCCAGCTCACTCGCTTGACGAAACACCGCGGTGGCTACGTTTGCCCTTCGTTCCTTGCTCGCGTAGGACCCCATTCTTCTCTCGAAGGAATTCGATGATCTGCAACTGATGTTGGTTCATCCACTCGGCGACCGCGATCAGCACGAAGGGAAACGTTCTGTGG
>DATAYL010000050.1:0-35673 GCA_036272575.1 Bryobacteraceae bacterium
CGCCTCCGTGCTGGTGGTGCCTCGCTTGGGTTCATCGGGAAAGCTAGATGCACTTTTTTCCCAAACAACAGCAAGGTGATGACACTTGGCCAGCTTTAGTTACTTGCAAAACGAAAACGGACCGCGAAATATCTTGGCGAATTATGGTCGAAACGCTGTAACTGGACCGTTACACAACGAACGATGCTGTTGAAAACTCATTTTTGGTTGCCCCAGCGCTTCGAAAAGGGGATCAGAAACGTCTATTCTGCCGTCCGGGATCGATCATAACGCGTCTAATCGCAATGTTTGTCCGAGCAGAGTCGCACGCGCGCCACAAGCCGGGTTTTTTCAACAGCATCGAACCTTTGCGCATGGCAGACGGCGCGGTTGCTCCGAGCCGATGTGCCTTTCTGCCGCTCCAGATCCCGCTCGGGCTCTTTTCTCCGCCAAAATCTGCAGCGCCTACTCGTATCTCAACGCTATTAACGGATCTACACGCGAGGCGCGAAGCGCGGGGACGTAGCCCGCGATTGCGATGCACAGAAGAAGGATCAAAGCCGCCGCGGCGGAATATTTCGGATCATTTGGGCTTACGCCGTACAGCTGATTCGTGACGACTCTAAGAGCGGCAAAAGCGGCGGGAATGCCGATCGCTACGCCGGTGAGCCCCTGCAATAGGGCCTCCCGAACTACCATTCTGATCATGGTCGGACGCTGAGCTCCCAAGGCAATGCGAATACCGATTTCGCTGGTTCGCCGCTGAACCGAGTAGGCCATCAATCCATATAGACCAAGACAACTCAGTAAGAGTGCGACCAATCCAAAGAAGATGGCGAGAGTGGCAATGACGTTCTCCTGGTTCAGCATGAGCTTGATGTTCTCTGAGAGCGTAGTGACGCGCAGAATCGGCAGTTCCGGATCGATTTCGGCCAGGGTATGGCGGACTTCAGCCTCAACCGTTTCGGGATGAGCGGTCGACGACCGTACCTCGATTACATTGATAAGGTTTGATTCGTCGTCAGAGGAACCCGATGGCGTGGCCTTTCCGTTCGGCAAAGGAAGAAATGCCATCGGCACAAGTTCCTCGCGAGGGCTTTCGTATTTCGTATTCCCGACCACCCCGACAATCTCAAAATCACCCGCATGGCGTTCCGCGCCGATGCCAAACCGCCCCCCAATTGGATTTTCATTCGGAAAGAACCTACGAACAAATTCCTCATTGACGACGGCGGGCCCCCGCGAGCCTGCCGCATCGCGCTCGTCAAAACTGCGACCAAGGCGCAACTGCGTGCCCAGAGTTTGAAAATAGCGGGGCGAAACACGATTCAGGCGAGCGTGAATTTCTTCCCCCGGCTTGGGCGTGTAGCCTTGAACCGAGACGCTGAAGGCCCAGCAACAGTCATTGAACGGGCTGTAGTAAGACAGGCTCGCGCTCTTTACGCCGGGCAACGAATTCAGCCGTATGTATATCTGCCTGTATAGCGACCCGAGCTTGCTGTAGTCGTAGCCAGCATGACTCATATCGACGTTTACTAACAACACGCCCTCGCGGTTCAAGCCGAATTGTTGACCGCTGAGATTCGCAAGGCTGCGAGCAAATGAGCCGGCTCCTGCCAATACGACAAGCGAGAGAGCTACTTCAGCTACGATCAGGACTGTACCCAACCCGAATGACGGGTGAGATAGCCGGGAACCCTTAATGCCGGGGCTCGCGCCCTTCATTACAGGCGCAACTTGTGAGCTCATGCGGATCGCCGGCAGTAAACCGAAGACGATCGCCGCGCCGCACGAAAGGATAAACGCAAATGCAAGAATCCGGAGATCGGGCGAGGTTTGGATAGGCACGTAATCCGTACCCCGAAAGAAAAGCGCGATCAGCAACTTTGTCCCCGCGCAAGCCGCTAGCAATCCGAGCGCTCCCCCGGCAAGCGCTAAGGTAAGGCTTTCAGCAAGCGATTGCCGCACAAGCCGTCCCCGGCTGGCTCCTAAGGCGAGCCGCACAGACGTTTCAGCCATTCGGGCCGCCCCGCGGGCGAGCAGAAGATTGGCGACGTTTGCGCACGTGATCAGCAGAACCGCTAACGATATTCCGAACAGCAGATACAGCGTTACGGAATAGGCTCTCTGCATGTGTACGATTCCACTACCTCCGGGCGTGAGTTCAATGTGCGCTCGCATGATTTCTGCGCGGTCCTCGGCGGAGATGCTCGATCCTGCGCGAGTAAGCAGCCAATTCCGTAAGACTACGGTCAATCGGCTCTGTGCTTGCGCTTTTGATACTCCAGGCGATATGCGCCCAATGAGATATAACCAGTGCTCGTCTGGTTGATTGATCAGGGCACGATTGCCATTTAGTCTCCGGTCCGCAGAGAGCGGGAGCCAAAAGTCCGGAGGGTCAGGCTGGAGCGTTTCGCCGTAAAATCCGGGTGGAGCCACGCCTATGATTGCGAACGAGGTACCGCCAACGTAGATGGTCGAGCCGATTACTGAAGGATCGGCGCCGAGCCTGCCCTTCCAGTACTGCGAACTTACTACAGCAACAGGCTGGGCGTTTGCCGAATCATCGGAAGGAGCGAGCGCGCGGCCGAAGGCGGCGTTAACACCGAGGACGTGAAAGTAATTACCGGATACAAGTCTGGCCTGGCCGAGTTCGGATCGGCTCCAACCTGCGCGATGCACGGCGACGCTAGTTTGCGTCGTGCTCTGGACGGCACAGAGGTCTGCAAATACGTTTGTGTTTTGAAGATGCCCGTAAAGATCATAAGAGTAGAGCGAGAATGACCCGTCTCGAGGAATTCCCGTCCCACTGCCGGAGCCGTGCGCAGCGCCGAGCACGACCAACTCTTGCGGGTCGCGCACAGGCAGCGATTTTAGAAGTACCGCGTTGATGATCGTGAAGATCGCGGTAGTGGCGCCGATCCCTAGAGCGAGACTGACCACGGCCGCGGTGGCAAATCCTGGAGACTTCCGCAGATACCGGATCGCGTGGCTAACATCCTTGATTAGGTCCTCTAACCAGCTCCAACTCCACATTTCGCGCACCTCCTCCTTCACGAACGTCGGGTTACCGAAAGCCTTCTGAGCGGCGTAGCGAGCTTCCTCGGCCGTGAGGCCGTTCTCCTGTTGTTCAGCGGCCTCCAGTTCCAGATCCGAACACAGCTCGCGCTCCAGATCCTGTTCGCGTTCTTTTCGCTGCCGCCAGCGCATTTCAGCCTTCCTCAGCTGGCCACATTATTCGCGTGCGATCGCACCGCTCAGCTGCTTCCATTTCGACTCTTCCGCTATGGGCTGTCGTGCGCAGGATCAGCATGTCCAAGGTTCCTTGCAACAGCTCGATCCGGTCGGGAGAATCTTTCGGCATGGATGTTCATAGACATTCTACCCAGATTTGCGCTAACAGGGTAGGCTAACGACCCAGAACGGAGGTTGGGTAGCTCTCAGGCTACATTACACAAACGAACTTTTCAATTGGATTGAAAGCGCTCGGCAGTGCGCACACACTTACTTACTGTAATTTTGTATGTAGCTGTCATGCGGCATGCCTTCGTGTAACGCCCGCAGTCGCAGTCGCGCCGCTTCTTGGCGATTCATCTGTCCGCCTGCCACCACCAGAAACGGGCCGCCATTCCCGTTCGGAGCGAAAGCTTGCGGATGCAAATCCGGACGTTTAGCGCCCAAATCCTGAGCCTTCGTGTTCGCGTCTTGCTGGCGGTTATAGGTATAAAGAATAACCCGCCAAACGTTCCGCGTCGGCCCGTTAGCATTTGCATTATTTGCGTTTGCCGCTGCATTCGCTCCCGGGACTGGCTTAGCCGTCGAAGTTGTCGCTCGCGAGTCAACTGCTCCCGGCGCGGTCTTCGCGTCAGGTGTCAACGTCTTGGTTGGCCAGGCTGTCTGCCCGGACGATTTAGGATTCGCCGTCGCGGATGGTCCCGACGTGGGGGGTGCTGTTGCAGATGAGCCGGCGGAGGTGCTGGCGATGGGCGTCGTTCGGCGCGGATGGGAACGGAAAGACCAGAGAAGCAGAAAAATAGCGGCGAATCCCGCTACCGCATAGATCCATCCGCGCCGTACCGAAGATTTCTCGCCGTCTTCTTTGGCATGTCCTCCCTCCAGCCATTCGCGAGCGGTTTGCCGGTAAGAAGGATCCCTTTCACCCGTCGGTCGATGAGCCTCTTCATGGGCGGACGATGCGGCGTCGTGCCTGCGTAAGCTATCGCCGCGCATCGGTTCGCGCTTGCCCGTTTCTAACGGGGTGCCCTCGGGTCGCACCGCGGCCGGCCATACTGCCGGCCCGGGTGATGCCTTTTCTCGAGGCGTTCCCAAAGGAATGGCTGGGGCACTCGCTAACGATTCCGCTCTCGGCCGGATGACACCATTACCGTTCGCATCAGTAAGCCCTTCGGCGGTTTGCGGAACCACAATGACCTTCTCAGGCGTGCCGGAGGTCCCCGTCTGGCTTGCTCCCGAAACCGCACCTGCCGCGGCCGCCATGCTTTGCGGCGGCCCTTGCGTCCCTATTTGTGCTTTCTCCTGCACGGGAACCGCTATCGGCTTGGGCTTGGGCGGCGGCGGCGTCGATCTCGAGATTCGGTCGAGCTCCGATAACTTGCAGCGCTTCTCCGGATCGGGATCTAAACAACACGTCGCCAAAACACCAAACGGATGTCTTAAGCTCTCGGCTTCCTCAAAAAGAGCGGGTTGATACTTTTTCTGAGTCACCGTCTCAAACAAGGTCGCCCCTAAGCACCAGACATCCGAAGAAATCGTTACATTCTGTTTGCCGCTCTCCGGCGCCAGATATCTCGCCGGCCTCTGATTAAGGGAAAGCGCCTGATTAATTCTGCGAACCCGCTCTGTTGAGCACTTAATTGAATCGCCCACCGCCAGAATTTCCTCGGGGGCGACATTGCCATGTACAAATCCGGCGGCATGCAATTCTGAAAGCCCTTGGGCCGCTGCCCGCAGGACTTCCATCGCCTCTTGCGGCTGCAAAACGCGCGCCTTAATCGCGTCCGCCAGAGTCTCGTCGGGTACTTGGAACACCAGGTAGGCAAGCGTAAAGCCGTTCAGTAGCAGCCGGCCTGCGCCGACCGGAACACTCAGGTGGTCTTTTCGATCCAACCAGTGCACCGACTGCCAGATGTTTACTTGCTCTTGCGCGGCGGTCTTTTCGGCTACGTAAAAGCGTGCTAGCGCTTTAAGTGTGTAATCTCCCAACACGCGAACCCGCAACGTAGCTACGCCCTGCTCAGCCTCTACGATCTCTTTCAGTTCGTAGCCTCCGTCAAGAGTGGTGCCGGTAAGGCTCTTCCAATCGGGAAAATTGCCTGTTAGTTGTGTAGAGGTCATTTACTTTTTTGGGTACTTTGCTCGCTCTGCTGCCGTTTCGTCTTTATAAGCTCGGTGAACGGCTCGATCACCTGCTTGCCGACTTCGAAGCTTCCTTTTCTTAAATCGTGCGCCGCATTTTCGACCATGATAATCGCCGTGATGCCCGGTATCTTCCCGACCGCCGTGCTTAGCTCTTCAGCCGTGGCGAAGGGATCTTTGCTGCCGTGTACGAACAACGCCGGAGTCGTGAGCCGCGGAAAATGTTCCGTTCGTATTTTCCAAGGCTCCTTCGGTGGGTGCAAAGGATAGGACAGCAGCAGCAACCCGTCGCAAATACCTGGCTCCTCCGTGGCAACAATACTTGCCTGTCGGCCGCCATAAGAATGCCCGGCAAGATACACGTCGTCTCGCACAAGCCTTCGCAATTCGTGAACGGCCTCTACTAGACCCTTTCGATCTTCTGCTCCGGCGCTCCGGGGCGGCCCTGTCGGTCGCTGCTGTCGAAAGGGCAAATCATAGCGCAACACGTGTGTACCGGCTCGCAAAAAGCCTTCCGCTACTGCCAGCAACAATGCGGATCGGCAGTTCGAACCGGCCCCATGGGTAAGAACGACTCCGGCCCCGTTTGGGCGCGCCGGCGTGTCCAGATAGCCGAGCCTGCCCACTTCAATCGATTCGTGGAGAAAAACGCTCAAACCTTCAGCTTACGCCTCCTGGCGAAAGCTGGAAAGAGATCGCGCGTCGAAATAGGTACCAGAACCTATTTCTTCGAGAATCCTGCCTGAGAAAACGCTCCCTTCACGCCTTCTTTATCGGACGCGCCGCGCCCTGCAGCGTGCGATATTCGTGCCGCTTGGCCGACCACTGCGCGTGTCCGTACTCCCCAAGATCAACCGCCCCTGCGATCGCGTCGCCATTAACTACTCCGCTGAACGTGTAGGAAAGGCGCTGACCTTGAATCTTCTGACTGCTCCGAAAACTGACCTGATTCGCCGTGACCTTACCCGTCAGATCGCCGCTCACAAATTCCCCCTGGTGCGTGCCGACCAGATCATCTCCGTGCTGTTCAAAGATGAGCGTGTGCACGGCGGACCCTCGATCGAATTGCAGAGTGGCCTGCCACTGCCCGGCAATGGCCGCCGTTTCACCGTGTGGCACAACCGGATTCTCGAATTTCGGTGGCCGGCTCAGCACCGCATGCAAACGTTCCGCCACGACCTTCTCGTCGCCCGGCATCATCATGTACGGCGTTACGGACACCTCGCTGGCCATCTGATTCGGCCGGCTTCCTCTGGCGCTTCCTAATACAATCCTTGGCTCCTCGTCGAGCAACAGCTTACTGACTTCCAACCCAGTGATGCCAAGCTCATTTGCATCCCAGCTCATGTGCAGCACTGGCGTCTTGTTGGATAAGCCTTCCGGCTCCGTCACCCTCGTCGTCACACCTTTAACCGTCGTCACCTGCTCAGCAATGTAACCAAGCGTAGTGTGCCACTGCTTCCATTCCGCTTCATGATCTCGCGTCTTCCAGGCTTCCACCGCGGCAAGCAGACCCATGATCTCTTCCTTGCCGACCTTCAGCGACCGGCCAAAGGCATGATGCGGAGCGCTATTTGCCCAAGCCGCTTGCAGCAGGTTCTTCTCCCCCAGTAGCAGACCGGCCGCTTGCGGGCCGCGGATACATTTCCCGCCGCTATACGCCACCGCCGTTGCGCCGCGCTGCAGATGCACGTTGGGCATGGTCAGAATCTCGGCGGCCGCATCCACAATCACCGGAACACCGTGGCGCTTGGCTACGCTGCAAATGGCCTCCGTGCCGAGCGGTCCCGTGTCGCCCGGACCGGCCAGGATATACACCATTGCCGTCCGCTCGTTAAAAGCCGGTTCGAGGTCAGCCGGATCTTTCACCTCGATGATCTTGACACCTAGCATCCGGATCGCATGGTCATACACGTTGCGCGAATATTCGGGAATGATGACCTCGCTCTTCAAACCAGTAAGGTCTGGCAGGCGCTGCATACGCTCCGGATTTGTACCCGCCAGGCAGGCCGCCGTCGTGTTCGTCAGGGCAGCGCAACAGCCTGCGGTAATGATTCCCCACGGTGCGCCGGTGGCTTCCGCCAGGCGCTCGCTTACACCCTCCATCAGTTCGTCCATCTGCACATAGCTGCGCGATGCCGCATCCATGGCCTGCTTTACCTGCGGCAACGATTCGGAACCGGTAATGATGGTGAACGTTCCGCGTGCGTTTATCACCGGACGCACCCCAATCTTCCGGTAGATCTCTCCGCTTGCCGCCCCGCCCGTCCCGGCGCTGCTTGACGCCGCCGCGCTCTTCGCCTCAGTCGGTAACGTTCCCGCCAACGTCAACAAACTGCCTCGCCGGAGAAGCTCCCGCCGGTTCACTTCGCTCATATCGCCCCCTAATTGCTTTGAAAACTCTCCGATTCACCTGGCCTAAGTCCGAACGGACTTCATCTTCATTGGCGTTTATCGGCGCCAATAGTTTTCCGCGCTCACCTTGTCTTCTAAAAAATCAGCTTTAAAGCAAACTGTATCTCACGATTGTCATGTTTCGTCGAAGTAATCGTCCCAAATGCAGTCGTCCCAAACGTGGCGTTCGGGTTGCTGAACGCCGGCGTATTGAAAAAGTTGAAAAACTCCGAGCGGAACTGCAGATTGAGCCGCTCCCGGATCGGGAAGTTCTTGAAAGCCGAAAAGTCCACGTTATAAAGCCCTGGTCCATATAAAACATCCCGGCCAAAATTGCCATAGGCGTATATAGCGTTCGCAAAGGCAGACGTGCTAATGCAATTTGTCAGATGCGAGTCTCCGCAATCACTGCTCGCTACGCCGACTAGGTTCGGCCGCTCGTTACTCCGCCCCGTGTTGGCCGTATCGCTTGCCACTGTCACGTTAAACGGGAATCCGGTTTGCAGCGTCACGATCCCGTTTGTCTGCCATCCGCCCAATACCTGCCGAACCAAGGCATTCTGGGCCCCGGCAAAGAACGGCAGCGCGTAATTAAAGCTTCCTACAAAACGGTGACGCGCATCCCAGGCTGAATTGCCGTAATCGGCCCGCCAGTCGTACGGATTTTGTGGATAACCGCTATTGTTCGAGTCGGTTGAAACGTCCAGCGTGTGCGACCAGGTATACGACGCCAATACCGTCACTCCGTGGCTCAAACGCTGCCGCAGCGTCGCGCTGAGTCCGTTGTAGTTGGCGATCTCGTCGTTCTGAATGAGACGTATATCGCCAAACAAGGGGTTTGGCCGGCGCAAGTTCACCGATCCCGGCCCAGGCAGCGGAGTGTTGTCATAGAAACTTCTGTCTAAATGCTCCGAGTGCGAACCAAGGTACTGCACATCAAGCGCCGCGTTCGCCCACAATCCCTGCTGCAGGTCGAAGCTCCATTGATTCATATAAGCAGTCGGTAAATTCGGATTGGGCGAGATGATCGACGTATTCGCCAGGCTGTTCTGATGCGCGGCGCCCGCCGTCGGATCGTTTAATGTCACCAGCACGGCAGGAGGCGTTAAGGACGTATTGAACGTCGTTGCCGTTCCGATCGGTGGATTCGAGCTGAGAAACGTGAACGTGTTGTTCTGGTTCGGATTGTAGTAAATCCCGTAACCCGCGCGCACCACCGTTTTGTCCGTCAGCCGGTACGCCAACCCGAAGCGCGGAGCAAAATTCTTGTGATTCGGGTTAATGAAGTGGAAACCCGGATCCGGCACCGTCGCAGGTATTAGCGCCGTCTCAGTGGCATTCAACATCCTGGCATAGCCATTAACCGTGTAGGGAACGGTCGGCAATTCGTAGCGCAGTCCCAGATTGAGCGTCAGTTTCTTGGTTGCTTGCCAATTATCCACCACGAAAAATCCATCGCGCCAGCTGGCAACCTGATTTCGGATTTGCGGACCCGGCGTCTGGCTGCTTTGCGCATAACCCAAAATGAAATCCGCTGGCGCATAGCCCGTCAACGAACCCGTGAAATTAAACTGCCCGTCAGGACTGTTCACCGCCGCGCGCGATGTTGTCAGCTTGCGCAACTCTGCGCCGACAATGATCGTGTGCGCGCCGTGAGTGTAAGTCAGCGAATCGGTTCCCTGCCAGGTATTGTCGAATTGGAACCAGTTTGTCCCCGCATTTCCTAAACTCAAAAAGCCGCTGTTCGAGATGTACGGAATGCCTGGATCGTTGTACGTCGTATCACCCGTAAAACCCGGGATCCCGAGATCCGTTCCGGCCGTCGGCAGCCCGTTTTGATACCAGTAATTCAGCGCGTTGGTCACTAAATGCTGTTTCCCCAGCCGAAAATCGTTCACAATATTCGGGCTGAGCGTCTGCGTGTAGCCGGCCACCCAGTTGCGCGTCTGCACCGGTAAATAAGTATTGTTGTACTGCGTCTCGGCGCCTGTCAAAAAGGTCTCGTTGTTCCACGCATAGCGAAAAAACAGCCGTATCTTGTCTCCGATATTCTGATCCACTCGTCCGATGACCTGGTTGTAGTGATCGTTGTTGGGGTACGTCGCCTCGAGGTTGCTGGTAATCCCCGGCAGATTGGGAAGCGGCATGAATGCCAGCAACTTTTGGGCCTGCGGAGACAGTTGCGTGTTTGGAATGATGTTACCGGGGAAGGTTTGCCCGTTTACGGCTTTCAACGGCTTGCCATACTCGGTGAAATTCCCAACCCGCATCAACGGTGTTAGCACTGTATTCAGGCTGCTTACATCCTTTACCTGCCGCAGACCTTCATAAGTGATCATGAAAAATGTCTTGTTGCGGCCGTTGTACACCTTGGGGATCAGAACCGGCCCGGCCACCTCAAACCCGAACTGATTCTGTTTCAGCGGCGCCTTTGGCGATCCCGGAGTCTGAAAGTAATTGCGCGCGTCCAGAACGTCGTTCCTGAAGAATTCGTAGACCGCCCCATGCAGATCGTTCGTCCCGGTTTTGGTGATCAGATTCAAGTGCGCGCCCAGGTATCCTCCATATTGCGCCGAATACGTCCCCGTTTGCACCTCAAGTTCCTGGATGGCGTCGGGCGAAGGATGATACGGCACCGTCGTGATCAGATTGTTCATAATCGCGATACCGTCCAGAGACACGCTGTTTTGGATCTCGCGTGTCCCCGCTCCGATAAAATCTTCTCCCGGCGGAATGCCATTCGCTGACTTCTGCCCCGGAAGCACGCCCGCCGTCGTAGTAGCCAGCTGGAGCGGGTCGCGCCCATTCAACGGAAGATCTGCTACCGATTGCCGTGGAATCGTCTCTTTTACGCTCGCATCATCCGTCGAGAGCGGCGGGTTTGACGCAGTGACTTCGACCTTTTCCGAAACTTGGCCGATCTGCAGCGCGAAATCCACCCGCACCGTCTGGTTGTAATCGACAACGATTCCGCTCTTCGTGATCGTCTGGAAGCCCGATAGCGTTGCCGTCACGTTGTACCGGCCAACTTTCACAAATTCAAAAGTGTAGTTGCCATCGCCGTTCGTCGCGGCCGAGTAGGAATCGTTCGTGTCGCTGTTTACTGCTTTTACCGCAGCACCTCCCACCGCCGCTCCGGCGCTATCCACCACCGTTCCCAGCAAAGACGTTGTGTTCGCTAATTGTCCCCAGCCGCTCACGCAACAAAGCATCAAAAATAAGGCTGCTCGGCAAATTGTTCGCATAGAGATTACGAGGATTTCACCACGCTGTTTTGCAAATGTCAAAACAAAAATCTCCGGGCGGTTAATTATCTGTCACAATGCGAAAGTGGTTTTCACATTGTGAAACTAAAAACCTGCTTGGCAGGAGAGTTTTATCCGTCCTTTTTTATAGACGGGAAAAACTCTCAAACCCCCGCAAATCCAACTTTTTCGTCCTGTAGACTGGTTCCCGAATGGCCAAAAACGGCGCGGCCCCATATGAAATCCAGTCTCTACAGCGCGGTTTAGGCATTCTCACGCTCCTGGCGGAGTCGGAAAATGGCCTCAGCGCCACCGCCATTGCACGGGCCGCGCGGCTTCATACCAGCACCGTCCATCGTTTTCTGATCAATCTCGAACAGGCCGGCTATTTGCATCGTGAAATCAATGGCATCTATCGCCTCGGTCCCCGCTGCATCTCTCTCGGGCAATCCGCCCTGAAACAGCTCGATGTCCGGCGGGTCAGCTACTCGACGCTCGAAGAGCTAAATCGCGTAACTCGCGAAACGGTTCACCTGATCATTCGCGACCACGCCGACGCCGTCTATATCGATAAGTTTGAGTCCCTCGAACCCTTACGCACTTTTTCCCGAGTGGGCGCGCGCGTGCCACTCCACTGCACGGCTGCGGGTAAAATCCTGCTCGCGTTCATGGACCCGCTTGCACAGTGCGATCTGCTCGAGAATATTGAGCTGACCCGCTTTACCCCAAATACCGTCTGTTCGTTGAAAGCCTTCAAGGACCAATTGGCAAGCGTGAAACGCCTCGGCTATGGCCAGGACAATGAGGAGCACGAACCCAATATTCGCTGTATCGCCGCGCCCATTTGGGATGCTCAGGGCGAGGTGACCGCGGCCTTCAGCGTCACTGCGCCCAGTATGCGGATGCCCAGGAGCCGGGTCCGCGAGCTAATTCCGCTCTTGCGCGGCGCGAGCCTCACAATTTCCAAGCGCTTGGGTTATGACCCGATCAAACAAGCCGCGCTCTAAGCTAGTCTGAAAGAAGAGTCTCTCCGAAAGCAGGAAAACAGTGAGTCTGAATCAATTCTGGAATCGCCGAGGTTTCTTGGGTGGTTTTTTGGGCTCGTTGAGCGCGGTGCTGGGCGGCGGTGTGGCCGTTGCAAAAGCCCCTTCCGATGGCAAGGTGCCGCCTCCTGCGAAGCTGACCGGCTTCGGCTCGAGCGGCGATGTATACGCCGAGCTCGGCGTCACTCCGGTCATCAACGCGGATGCTACCATGACCACGCTCGGCGGCTCGCTCATGTCTCCCGAAGTCGAAACGGTCATGGCCGAAGCCGCGCGTCACTTCGTCAGCATTCCCGCATTGAATATCGCCGCGGGTAATCGCATCGCGCAAATGCTCAAACTTGATGACATTCACACCGCCGTCGTCACAGGCGGCGCCGCCGCAGCGCTGCAGTCCGGTCTCGCTGGCATCCTGACTGGCGACAATGAGCAGTTCATCCGGCAATTGCCCGACCTCACCGGCATGAAATCCGAAGTCATCATCCAGAAGAGCCACCGTTACGCGTTCGATCATCAATTGCGTGCCACGGGCATCAAGTTTGTGGAAATCGAAACGGTAGCGGACTTGGAAAAGGCCGTCAACTCGCAAACCGCCATGATGCACTTTGCTAACTGGTTGAATCCCGATGGCCAGATCAAAGTGGATGAATGGCCGCGACTCGCGAAAAAACACAATCTACCGTGCTTCAACGATGCTGCCGCCGATGTCCCGCCTGTTTCTCATCTTTGGGATTACATCAACATGGGCTACGATCTTGTCACATTTAGCGGCGGCAAGGCCATGCGCGGGCCACAGTGTGCCGGGCTCCTGATCGGACGCAAGGATTTGATTCGCTACGCCACCCTGAATACCAGTCCCTACGAAGACGTTCTCGGCCGCGCCTCGAAGGTCGGGAAGGAAGAAATCGTGGGCATGGTCAAAGCGCTCGAATTATTCATGCAGGCCGATCACGACGCGCTCGCCACGGAATGGAGCCACCGCCTGCAAAGCATTTCCGGCAAGATCGCCGGCATACCCGGCATTCAAACTTCTTTTTTTGAACCCGAGATCGCCAACCACTTC
Organism: Bryobacteraceae bacterium; assembly: GCA_036272575.1. Classification (GTDB taxonomy): domain Bacteria; phylum Acidobacteriota; class Terriglobia; order Bryobacterales; family Bryobacteraceae; genus Bog-105. The sequence continues at coordinate 13,101 of DATAYL010000050.1, forward strand.
CCCACCATGCGTGTGACCTGGGATCAAGCCAAGATCCCGATGAGCCCCAAACAGGTCGGACAGGCTCTCCGCGACGGCAAGCCCTCCATCTCTGTGGGCATGGGCGAAGACGGCATAGAGATCACGACGTTCCTGCTCAAGCCAGGCGAAGAGAAAATCGTCGGAGAACAACTCGCGGCCGTGTTGAAACAGCGTCCCGCTTAGTGTGACAGGTCGATGACGGCAAACATCGGCAGATCCGCCACCGTGAACTCAGTAGCGCCACTTTGCGCCACGTAGTCGGTGAGCTGGGCATTTGGACAATCGAACTGCCACTCCTTGTGGCGCCGGTATTCACCCAAAAGACGAATACGCACTCCATTGACGCTTCCCCGCCCCGCCCCGTAATTCAGCAGGAAGAGCCGTGCGCGAGCTCCGTCGCCCATCAACCGGCCAATCACCACCGAGCTTCCGTAAACGCGCAGCAGACGCTTGGGATCGGTAATCTTCGCGCGAACTTTCTCGGCTAGTAACTTTGGGTTGGCCGCCTCTGACTGCGGAAAATCAGGCGTTCCCAATGCGACCTGCAAGCTTTGACCCGTAGCGTCCCGACGCGCCACCACCTTGAACAGCAGATTGCTCCTCACCAGCAGATTCATGAACTCGGCGGAATTCTTCGACCCGTCATCGAAATATTCGAAATTGAACTCCGGCGGCAAATTGCTGCGACCAGCCGCCTGGAGCACCGCAAGCATGCGCTCAAACGGTTCCAAACCCGCTTGGTCGGTCTGAACGACCCCCGTCGCTCCGTAGCTGAAAGCTTCCGCAGCGGCTAATGCGCTCGCTTTGCCGGGAGCCTCGTAGAAGAAACGTCCATTGGGCTCCCGCAAAATACGCCAACCATTCGAATCCACCCAAGGCTCCCGCGTGGCAGACGCATAACCCATCCGAAAATTCACCGACGGCTTGGACAATTTGATGAGCGTTCGAGGATCAAGCGCCTCTACCTGAATCCCCTTCCCGTTCGCTTTCCAGCTAGAGACTAAATCGGGAGGGACAGCAATAGCCGTCGCGCCCGCTTTCTTCAATGCAGGCAAGGTCTCTGGTCCCTTCGGGCAAAACAGAATCGGCAGAGACGCCGCCAGGATCAGCAGATTCACAGTTGAATGATCTTTTCTTTAATTCGGCCGCGTTCGAACACACCGAGTTCTAAGTGCCCCGCATACTCTACATGCCCGGGCTCACGAATAAAACTGTTGAATTGCGGATCCAGTTCCGGTCCGCGCCGGATATGCGACTCGGAGCGATCGAAGATCGACGGCGCGCCTTCCTGTTTTCGTTTTTCCTCGATCATCTCGATCAGTAAATGATCCATCGCTACCGGGTCAGTACCCAAGACGATACGCTTCGGGAAGAACAGAAATTGAGGGCTCTGCAAGAAAGGACCCCCATGCCATAAGCTGCGCAGTCCATCCATGACATTTAGCACTACCTTGGAATGCAGCGGTTCGACAGACGCCAACGTTCCAATGAACGAATACGTGTTGCTCACTTCGCGCCGATGCGAACGCGCAACATTCGAAAAGCTGCCGTACGCCATGTTCTTAAGGCATCCCGTAACGCCGGCCGCCCGGTGTTCTTTCATTGTCGGCACGTTGACGATCTTGGTAAATTTTTCCGGAATCATTCGAAAGAGATTGGATCGGGTATCGTCTTCTCCGAAGAAATCAACTTCCACATAAGTGAACGGATCGTACCTCAAAATCGAGGCGCGCTCTTCTTCAGCCGCGGCAATCGTCGCGCCTCGCGTCACGCAAGCCTGGTATTTTACGATCGCAAGTTGATTGGCAAACCGGTCATAGATGTAAACATTTTCCGGCTTTACTCCGGCCGAAAACAAACCATCCATAATGGCGGAAACAAGCTCAGGATTCGTATTGATGTCCGGCGCGCCCGAACAATTCACCTTGATCCCGACAATATCTTGCGGAGAAACGAATTCTCCCCAGGCATCCTGTTCCCGCCGAGATCCCGTGAGTTCGCAAATCCCGCGCCCGAGCATTGCTCGCACGGTGGGCGCATCCACTGTGTTGGATGCGGCATCAACCGCCTTTGCCGCTTGGACCCGCACCGCCGCACCCGGAAACTTCGGCGTGCGAGAGGGTGTCTTGCCGAGCGAATCGCGCACCACGATCTTGTAATTTGGAACTGGTCTTTGCGGAGCTGAGGTGTTGCCGAGCAAGGGCGTGGCGGCGGCAAGTTGAAGAAAGGTTCGTCTATGCAAAGTCGTTACCAATCCCTGGCACTTTTGTTTTTTTATGATATCCAGTAACAGGCTGAACCAGCTATCGCGGAACAAAAAAACACCCGAAAGTATGTTGGCTTGTGGCGAGCAGTCCAGCCCGATCCCAAAATGAAGTAAGGCTTTGCCCATAGTTCGCTCGCGAGTGTGGTGGGTGCAATCACCGATACCGCCAGTGTTCCTTGCGCCGGAAAGCCGGTTCGTGGGTCCATGATGTGGCTGTACACCTTGCCATCTGCCCAAAAAAACTTTTCGTAGCTGCCCGAAGTTGAAAGAGACATGTTCTTAAGAAACACATCTGCCGCCGTCTTTCGGTCGTTGCGAGGGTCGGCGATGTGCACAGGCCATCCCCGCACCTCATCCGGCGGACAGCCTATCCCGTAAATACTGCTGCCGCCTCCCGAAATCAAAGCCGTAGCGACACCCTGCTGCCGCAGAATTGCTGCCATTCGATCGACAGCGTAACCCTTCCCGACCCCACCGGGATCTAACTCCACGCCCGCGCGCTGGAAACGTACCGTGCGCGTCTTCGGATCGAGCAAAATATTTTGGTAACCGACACGGGCGCGCGCCTCGCGAATTGCGTCCTGTCCTGGCAACTGACCGGCGCCGCGAAAAAATCCCCACGCCTTCATCAAAGGGCCTACCGTAATATCAAAAGCGCCTTCACTCTCCTGGCTGACGCGTCCGCACTCCAGAAGAAGGTCGAACAATTCCATGCTGACATGCACTGGCTTACGCGCCGCTTCGGCGTTCACTTTGCTCAGTTCGCTATCAGGCTTATAGTTGGAGAGCAGTCGATCGATGCGGCGTGCTTCCGCCAGGGCCAGGTCGCCAGCAGTGGCGAGCTTATTCACATCAGAACCATACATGGCAACAGAGAACACCGTGCCCATCGCATTTGCCGAGCGCTCGACTTGCACCTGTGCCGGGTGATTGCCTGTGACCGCGAGCGCCAGCAGTAGTAGCAGGCTTTGATGTAATGGCGTCAACAGCATCTCATGCCAAATAAAATCGAGACAGGCCGGCGCAACTTCCTCAAGTCTATGGCACTCGCAAGCGCCACTCTCCCGCAAGCTGGAAGTGCCACATCTACTGAAAGCGCCCCCGCGCAATCTACAGCCCTCGCCAGCAAACATACCGACGGACATGTCCAATATCCGCGCAACTTTACCGGTCCTGCACTGGCCATGCTCTCGTTCCCGTTAGGCGGCATTGGCGCGGGAAGTATCGGTTTGGGCGGTCGCGGGCAACTGCGTGATTGGGAGATCTTTAATCGTGCCGACAAAGGAAATTCCTTGCTCTATGCATTTCCGAGCATCTGGGTAAAGCCGGAAGGCAGCGCCGCCATGACCCACGTGCTTGAAGCGCGCATCGAGACTCCATATGAAGGGCAGGACGGTTTAGGTTCCCGCAACGCACCCGGCTTATCCAGGCTGCAAGGCGCCACCTTCACTGGCGAATTTCCCAAAGCGCGCATCGACTTTCATGACGACCGCCTTCCATTGCAGATCACGCTCGAGGCGGGCACGCCATTCATACCTCTTGATGGCGACGCTTCTGGTTTGCCGCTCGCTTCGCTGCGATATCTCGTGCGCAACAGCGGAAAAGTGCCGGCGACTGTCAGTATTGCCTATTCAATTGAAAACCCGGTCAAGTCCCTGCGACATGTAGACAATTCGCATGCCGCGCCAGACAAACGCACCAACGAATTTCGCACCGACAACCAATTGCATGGCCTCTTCATGGCCAATCCGTCTCTAACCGACGACGACGAGGGTCGCGGCACCTTCGCCTTAGCAACCTTGAATCCTGAGCCCGGTCAGGTCTCGCATGTACGAGGCTGGCCAGCAGGTAAATGGTGGAACAGCGCTCTGCTCTTTTGGGACGACTTCTCGACCGACGGTGCCTTAGGTCCCGCGCCCGCCGACCCGAGCGCAATTGGAGCTCTTGCTGTCAAGAAAAGAATTCAACCAGGCGAAGCGGCTTCCTATTCGTTTCTGCTTGCCTGGCACTTCCCAAATCGCACTCCGCAACGATGCGGCTGGACCGCGCCGGAAGGCCAGGAGAAAACCGTGATTGGAAATTGGTACACCACAAAGTTTCAAGATGCGTGGGCAGTCGCGGAGTTCGCCGCCGCAAACCTTGCCGAGCTGCAGAAGCGCACCGATGAGTTTGTTCGTACAATTCGGGAAACTACTGTTCCAGACGCGATCAAAGAAGCGGCGATGTCGAATCTTTCCACCTTGGTCTCGACGACTTCCTTTCGCACAGCGGACGGCGAGTTCCATGGCTTTGAAGGAGTAGACGATCATGTCGGCTGCTGCTTCGGGAATTGCACGCACGTCTGGAACTACGAGACCGCCACGGCTCACCTTTTTCCCGCCTTCTCACAGTCGCTCCGGCGCAGCGCATTCGGTTATTCGATGGATGAACGCGGGGCCATGTACTTTCGCCAGCTATTGCCCGATGGACACGAACGCTCAGGCTTTGCCGCGGCGGATGGACAGATGGGCCAGATCATAAAGGTGTACATGGACTGGCAACTGAGCGGCGATCGCCAGTTCCTGGAGGCATTCTGGCCAAGGGCTAAGCGTGCGCTCGAATTTGCCTGGATCGAGGGTGGGTGGGATGCCAACCGAGACGGCGTCCTGGAGGGCGTGCAGCACAACACTTATGACGTAGAATTCTATGGCCCCAACCCGCTCTGCACCATTTACTATCTCGGCGCGCTGCGTGCTGCGGAGGAGATGGCTCGTGCTGTGCAGGATCAATCGAGCGCGGCTGAATACCGGCGCTTGTTTGAAAGTGGGCGCACTTGGCTGGACGCGAATCTGTTCAATGGACAATATTATGTCCAGAAGATTGAGGGCCGGCCTGAAAACAGCATCGCCAAAGGGCTACGCGGCAATGCGGGCGCCGATGATCCGGAACACCCTCAATATCAGGTCGGTGACGGCTGCCTGATCGATCAGCTTCTCGGACAGTATCTCGCCGATGTTTGCAGCCTGGGCACGTTGATTGATTCGCAGCACCTTGAAAAGGCACTGGACTCGATTTACCGCTACAACCATAAAGCACATCTCTACGATCACGACACCGTACAACGAACGTTCGCACTCAATGACGAGGCGGCGCTGGTGATCTGCGACTACGGCAGAGGCGAGCGGCCCAAAATTCCGTTCCCTTACTATGCCGAGGTAATGACGGGTTTCGAACACGCCACCGCAGCCCTCATGCTTTATCGAGGCAGGCTCGACCAAGGCATCGAGTGCATCAACGACATACGCCGCCGTTACGATGGCATCCGGCGCAATCCGTGGGACGAAGCGGAATGCGGTCATCATTATGCTCGCGCAATGGCCTCCTGGTCCAGCTTTCTCGCGCTAAGCGGATTCCAGTATCGCGGCGCCGAACGCAAGCTCACCATTACGCCGCGCATCCAACATGCCGGCTTTCAATCATTCTGGTCAGCGGGACAAGGCTGGGGCTCTTTCACGCTTTCGCCCCCGAAAGGAAGAGCAGAGTTGTCATTGCGCGTAACTGAAGGATCCATTATGCTGCGGGCAGTCGAACTCCCAACCAAAAGTGGGCGCCGTTCAATCGCGCGCGTGGGCAATCAGACGGTCGATCACACCACTCAGTTGCGGGACGGCCGAATCAGCTTCGCGCTGGCGCAGGAAATTAAGTTGGACAGCGGTCAGGAGCTGAGTCTGCTAGCTTAACCGCCGCGACGAAACGCCATCATCACGCCACTTGTCCATGCCAGCGCGGTTCTGGCAAGAATCTATCCTAAATCGCGAGGCGCTTCGATACAGTCGAGCTCATTCAGGCCGCCCGCCTGCAATCAAATGCCCACTTCCAGGCGAGGCCGGTTCACGCGGATATTCCGTTGATCCTGTTGCGGCTCCCCATCGCATTCTAGTTCGATCACGCTCACCAGCGGATCCGGCGCGTCGGCAGGCAACCCGATAATCTGTGTGCGAAAGTCATCCTGCTGAACTTTCAATCGCGTTCCAGAGCGATAAAGCCTCGCACTGAGTACTTTGTTCTTCAGTCCACCAATTGCAACGGTTTCGCCCGGCCAAAAATGCACGTGAACATAAAGTTTGTTACCGGTACGTGTGAAGTGGGCGAACTCGGAGCGGGTCACGTCGCACTTTTCCGCCTGGTGAATCAGTTCGCCATGCTGATCCATCCATTTGCCTGTGCTGGACAAAATGTCAATCGACTCTTGCGGAATGGACCCGTCCCCTTTCGGTCCGATGTTCAGCAGATAATTGCCATAACCTTGCGCGCAGGTCACGATATTCCGCACGATTGTCTTCGGGGTTTTCCAATCATCGTCGGCCCGCTGAAACCCCCAACTGTCGTTCATCGTCATGCACGATTCCCACGGCTCGACTGTTGCCGTAATATGCTGTTCCGGCGTCGTGAAATCTTCAGGAATGCCGGCGCGATTATTGATCAATATATCCGGCTGCAGTTGGCGCACCATTTTGTTCATCTTGACCGATTCCCAGCCTTCGGGACTCAGCGGCCAATCGACGTCATACCAGAGAATGTCAAGCTTGCCGTAATTCGTACAGAGCTCGCGCACCAAGCCATGCGTGTAATCGACAAACCGGCGTCTGGCCGCGTCATCATGGGCGCAGCGGGCGCCATCCGGATGATGCCAATCCATCAGCGAGTAATAAAAGCCAACATGCATTCCTTCACCACGGGCCGCCTCGTAGTATTCGGCAACCAGGTCACGGCCGGCCGCCTGTTTCGGCGCGCAATAATTCGTCAGTTTGGTGTCGAAGTTGCAGAAACCTTCATGGTGCTTCGTAGTCATCACCATGTATTTCATTCCGGCTTGTTTCGCCAGCTTCGCCCAGGCGCGCGCCGCATGCGGTTTGGGATTGAACTGCTTGGCCAGTAGCTGATATTCCGCGACCGGAATACCTTCTTCCTCCATCGCCCACTCGTGGCGGCCCAAAACGCTATAGAGTCCAAAATGGATGAACATGCCAAAGCGGGCCTGGTGCCACCATTGCATACGGCGGTCGCGATCGCCTACGGTGGACGTCGTTGGACCTTTATCTGCCTTCTGCGCGGACTCTTGTGCCAACAGCGGCGTGGAATGGGCCGCAGATAGAGCAGCGCCGGCGCCGAGCGATTGTAAGATACTTCTTCGGCCGATCTTGTTAGGGAATGTCATGGCTAGCCGGTTTCGATCTTATCGAATGACCCAAGTTCTCGCGAGAGCTATCTACGTGCATCGTTCCGCTCTATTCGCTTTTCTAGCGTTGCAGCCATTCAACGGTTATGCCCAACGAGCGGTTTCGATCCGCGTGGATAGTACCAAGCATCTGGGGTCTCTTCATGCTCCTTGGGCCTATTTCGGGTATGACGAACCGAATAGTACTTACACCAACAATGGCAAAAAACTCGTTAACGAGCTGGCAGCCAGCAGCCGGGTTCCGGTCCACATCCGCACGCACAATCTATTAACCACCGGGAATGGAACGTTTGGCTTGAAGTTTGGGTCAACAAATGTCTATACAGAAGACCCATTCGGCCGGCCCGTGTACAACTGGACCATCGTCGATAAGATTCTCGACACGTATCTCGCGCTAGGAGCAAAGCCTCTGGTCGAGCTAGGCTTCATGCCTAAAGCGCTCTCGGTCCAACCGGAACCGTACACCCCCACATTTCATAATCCATCCGATTTCAAGAATTATTACCTCGGGTGGTCGTATCCGCCTAAAGACTATTCCAAGTGGGGCGAATTGGTTTATCAGTTAGTCAAGCACTCGGTTAATAGGTATGGAAGAGCAGAGGTGGAGACTTGGGATTGGGAAGTCTGGAATGAACCGAATGTCGATTACTGGCACGGTACGGCGCAAGAGTATGACAAGCTTTACGACTATTCGGCGGCGGCGGTGAAGAGGGCGCTTCCTGCAACGCACATCGGAGGCCCAGCGAGCACCTCGCCCCGCAACAAGAAAGCAGCGGCATTCCTGCAACAATTTCTGGAGCATTGTTCGAGCGGAACCAATTATGCAACCCGAACAAAGGGCGCGCCGCTCGATTTCGTCAGCTTCCATGCCAAAGGCTCGCCGGACATCAACGGTGGCCACGTGAGGATGGGCTTGTCGAAGGAGCTCGAGGATGCCGACCAAGGATTTAAGATCGTCAGATCGTTCAACAAATTTCAGAACCTTCCAGTAATCTTGAGCGAGGCTGATCCCGAAGGCTGCGCAGCGTGTTCGTCTAAAGATAATCCAGCCAACGCATATCGCAACGGGCCGCTTTATCCGACCTACACAGCAATGGCGGAAAAGGAACTCCTAGACCTGGCGGAGCATTGGAGAGCAAATCTGCAAGGAATTCTCACCTGGGCATTTGAATTTGAGGACAAGGATTATTTCGCAGGTTATCGCGATCTTGCCACTAATGGAATTGACAAGCCTATTCTCAATTTCTTTCGAATGGCCGGTATGTTGACCGGTGATCGCATCAGCGTGCAATCGGATGGCGCTCAAAATCTGGACAGGTTGCTTGAAAACGGCGTCAGGGACAAGCCGGTGATAGACGGATTGGCAACGCGGCGCAACAATGAGATCTCCCTGTTGCTATGGAACTATCTTGATGATGACGCAATCGGCCCTGACGCAAACGTCGAGCTCACCTTCTCCGATTTACCGGCGAACACGTCACGTTTGTTGCTGCGGCATTTTAGAATCGATCGAACACACAGCAATGCATACACCTTGTGGAAGGAAATGGGCTCACCGGAGGCTCCGACGGGGGAAGAACGCGAGCGGCTGGAGGCTGCAGGACAGCTGGAGCTATTTGATTCGCCGCACTGGATCAACAGCCGCAACGGCCGAGCATCTGTGAGCTTCTCGCTGCCTCTGCAGGCTGTTTCACTAGTTCAGCTGAGCTGGTAGATGAAGCCGATGCCTTCAGCGTGCTCGCCGATCTGCCGCAACCTCGACCGGAGTCTTGGCTTGCATGCTTGCTAAGAAGTGTTGTTCCCGCGCTTGAAATGCCTGGATCGATGCTAAATGCGAAAGCCGGTAGAATTCTTCGATATGCAGAACATCTGAATAAATGTAAAAATCTGGATGCAATCTGATAAATTGCGGGCCTGCCAACACCGGATTGTATTTCACCGGAGACCAAGGTCGAAAGGCGCGCAAGCCGCGGAACGATTCGTCGCGATCCGAAGAGTGTATGTAGTAGAGCCTGGAAGCAAGTTGCGGCGCATATTGCAACAGATAGAGGAAATCAGTCGGTTCGAGAACCGCGATGGGCTTTGAATCTCCGTCCAGGTGAGTCACCAGTGGATAAGAGTTTAAGGGCTTTCCAGCCGTGGTGGAGAGATAGGCCTTGGTGCTAGGTTCCTCCAGCGTTTCCCCCGTCCCCGTCATCCGGTGGCGCACCAGACGAGCAAAATTCACACCCAATCCGAAGACGATTGCACATAAGAGCACCGGAACGATCCACCGTTTGTTGCGCCCGGCGCCGGCAGTGATGGCGAAGGGAATGCAAAATCCGATAATTGCGGAAAGGAAATATCTCCCGAAATAAGGGCTGTGGACAATCTGCCCAAGTATTACTCCAAACGCAGGGAGAGCGGCGAATCCCAGACACACCAGCGCATCGCTCCAGGTGAAATAGGACTGGCTGATTTCTGTTCGGGTAGCGGCTCGAGTCATGACGCGATCACGAGCGAACAGCGAAAGCGCAAGCAGCAGAATAGCGGCACACGGCAGGAGAAGAAAGCCGTAGAACTTGATTACTTCCGGCCAAACAGCACCATAGAAGGTGCTGAAGTCTGTTCCCTGCGCCGCTTTTCGAAAGGCCTTAAGTAGCGGCAGATACAGCAGAGTGGCCGGTATCAACGGAGCTGTTAGCGCGATCCAGAATGGCCAGTCGATGCGCCGGTTCTTCACATTCCGGACAAGCTCGACGATACCGAACGGAATGACAATGAGAATGGCGTAGCAATGCAACATGAAGGCAGTAAGGAGTGCAAAGCTGAAACCAAACAGCCAACGTTTGTCACGATACCCGCCCAAAGCGTTGTCCCAGCAAAGCAGGGCAATTGCGGCGAAAGCGACAACGATGATTAGAGGGCGTGCTTCGTAAGCATAAAAGTAGGCGCCCGTGAGCATTGGGAGACTCATGGCAATGAATCCCGCTGGAGCTCCCGCGCGCCGCTCGACGAATTTAAAGAAGCAAAGACAAAGGACCCAAAACGCAACGATCTCCGGCAACCGCGTCGCAATAAGCCCCTCGCCGAAAACCGTTTCACTGGCGCGGGTGAGTAGATGGAATCCCGGAGGGTTTGATTCCAGGCCGGTCTGGAGGGCACCCCAAAGTGAATGCAAGTTTGGAAAACGAGAGAAGTAAAGAGTCAGGATCTCGTCATACCAAAAATACTTAGCTGATGCCCTGAGACAAACATCAGCGAAATAGAAGAGCGAGAATGCGAGCAGGGACAGCCGCACGATAGTTCTCCTTGACAGGAAAACCTTGCGTCGCTGAATTCTGCCGACAGCGGCGACGATTGACACTCCCCTTAGTCTAGCCAGCCGAGCCCGTTTTTGCTATGACTCTCGTGTCGCTGTAGTCAATACTAGTGCTATGACCGCAGATCACGGAGCATGGGACAGTCAATGATGATGACGACGCACAGCATCGGAAGACCTCGGCCAACCGAATATCCACTCCACGCTCAGGGTTATGTGGATTTGGTACCGGGTGATGACGCTGTAAAAGTACTGGTAAACCAAGCTCAGCTTACCCGAACTTTGCTCGAGAGCCTAGGCGACGAACGCGCCGGTTCATTCCGTTATGCGACTGACAAATGGACGGCCAAAGAGGTGCTCGGCCATTTGGCCGATACGGAACGAATTCTTGCTTACCGTGCATTGCGGCTCGCCCGCGGCGACCGTACGCCTCTGCCGGGGTTTGAGCAGAATGATTATGTGACGGCGAGCCACGCTAATCTCCGTACCCTAACGGATCTGCTGAGCGAGTGGCAAAGTGTGCGAGCATCAACCGTCGCTTTATTTCGCAGCTTTCCGGGTGAGGCTTGGACGCGCGAGGGAATCGTAAGCGACCGCCAACTCACCGTGCGCGGTATCGCATACACGGCGGCCGGACACGAATTGCATCATTACCGAATTTTGCAAGAGAAATACGCCGCGCGGAGCTGAACGGAAAGCTCTCTGGCCATGCGGCCGGTATGATCGAATACCCGTATGCCGCAGCTTTGGCAAGACGTTCGCGCAGGAGCTCGAGCTCTTTCGACGACGCCGGGTACGACGGCGATCGCGCTGCTTTCTTTGATGCTTGGTATCGGTGCAAACACGGCTATCTTCAGCTTGGTGAACGCACTATTGCTGCGCCCGCTGACGGTACCGCATCCGGAGCAACTGGTTGCTCTAAATACCAGGGTTGCGGACCAAACCAATCAGGACGAACCATTTTCGTTGCAGATGTTTGAAAATCTGCAGAAAAATAAAGAATTGTTGCCGATTTGTTTGCGTTCGATGGCGGCGGCATCAGTAATTTCGAGGCAGCCGGTCAGCATCATACGGCGGCGCTGGCCACGGTCTCGGGAAATTATTATCGAGGCATGCGGTTGATGCCGTTGCTCGGCCGTTTTATCGAGCCGAGGGATGTGGCTTTGCATAGCGGCACATCGAACGCAGTGGCGGTGATTAGCTTTCGTGTGTGGCGGAGCTGGTATCAAGGCGATCCCGAGATTGTTGGCAAAACGATCCGCGTCGAGAGCCATATCTTTACGATTATCGGTGTCGAGCCGGAGGGCTACTCAGGTTTGATCATCGATGGTTCGTCAGATGTGAGCGTGCCGTTGTTTGCTCCCGGCTCAGACGCGCCGCGGGACCCGAAGATGCTGTGGGTGACGATCTATGGCCGCTTACAGCCGGGCACAACGCTGCGCAGGGCGCAAGCGGCACTCAGCATGTTCTGGCCGCACGTGCTTGAAGCGAGCCAACCTCCGGACTACGAAGGGGCCAAACGGGCGCGCTTCTTCGCGCGGCGGAGCACGATGGAATCTGCGGCCACCGGCTTCTCCTTCTTACGCAAACGATTTTCTGATTCACTACTTGTATTGCTGGCGATTGTGGGCGCGGTGCTCTTGATTGCATGTTTGAATTTGGCCAATCTGGGGCTCGCGAAAGCCGCTGCGCGCCGGCACGAAATGGGTGTGAGGGCCGCCCTCGGCGCGAGCGCCTGGGACCTGGTGCGGCTTGCCGTTTGGGAAAGCGTGCTGCTCTCGGCGTTAGGCGCGACCCTGGGCTTGGTTTTGGCTTATTGGGCGAGCGCGACAATTTTGCACGTCACCTGGACAGGGCTGGTGCAGATACCCGTAAGCACTTCGCCCGATTGGCGCGTTCTGACATTCACAGGCGGCGTGGCGCTGGCCAGCAGTCTGTTGTTCGCCGCTTTACCGGCCTGGTACGCGGCGCGGACGGACCCTATGGAGTCGCTGGCGCGGCGCACTCGTTCGGTCCGCAGTGGAGCGGGATTCGTGGGCAAAAGTCTGCTCGTTGCGCAGATGGCACTCTCACTGGTGCTGGTGGTGGGCGCCTTGCTTTTTGGGAAAACGCTCGAGCGCTTGCATCAGGTGGATGTGGGCTACCGGCGCGACCATCTGCTCACGCTGCTTTTGTTTCCGCTGCCCGGCGCAGCGAGGATTCAGAATTTCGACGCCTCTTACCAAGCGCTGGCTGAGAAGGTGAGGAGTGTGCCCGGGGTTGAGAGCGTAAGCTATTCCGCCAGCGCACCGGCCAGCGAGTTCGAATCCAGGCAGCAGGTTTACCGGTCCTTGAACAGCGAGACGGTGCAGGCCGTGGTGGAAGACGTTGCGCCACAATTCTTCGAAACTTTAGCCATGCGCGTTTTGCGAGGACGCGAGTTCACCTGGACGGACGACAAGTGCGCCCGGCAGGTAGCGATAATTAGCCAAAGCCTGGCGAGTCATCTGTTCGGAAATGAAGATCCGATAGGACACATGGTTTTTGTAGGCCCGAAAACATACTCCACGCCTTGCAGGATCGTGGGCGTGGTAAACAGCGCCAGGCTATGGAAGGTCGAGACAGCCGACCCCCTGGCGATCTATAGGAGTGCCGCGCAAAGGAGCTACTTTGTAGAGCCGCTGATGGATGTGCGCCCCAGTTTGGATCCGCAACTTATGAAAGCCTCGGTCGAGAAAGCGGTGCGCTCGCTGGGGCATTTCTACTCGCTGCGCACGATGACGGTAAACCAAAGGCTGGACAGTTATCTGACGGTACAACGATTGACAGCTTGGCTTTCTGGCTTCTTCGGCGCTACGGCGCTGCTGATTGCTTGCATAGGGCTCTAGGGGTTGGAGTCGTTTCACGTCAACAGGCGGACAGCCGAGGTGGGCATTCGAACTGCGCTCGGCGCGCAGCGGATACAAATTCTGACGATGATTTTGCGGGAAGTGATAACGCTGGCCGCCATGGGATGTGGGATCGGGCTCGCAGCGAGTCTAGCTGTTGGCAGACTAGTGAAGGACATACTCTTCGATGTCGCGGCAAATGATCCATCGATACTCGCGGTTGCAGCGGTTGCGCTGCTGCTGGTGGCGCTGCTCGCGGGATTCGTACCGGCTCGCCGCGCCGCAGCGGTGGACCCGATGACGGCATTGCGAACCAGCTGACCACCTGCTTAGCGATTGCTACCGGTTGTAAGGATATTCGCTAATCCAGTGGAAGCCGCGAGTAGTCAAAAGAAATGGCTTGGCGCGGTGAAGTTCGATGACAGACCCAGAAGCTTGGGAGAGGACTAGTGTGTCTTTCCCGTTACGCCGATATCCAAACTGGAGTTGAAACTTTGTCTGTGGGTTCGATAACTTCACTTCCGAAGATTGATCGCCGTATTGAGTGCGGAAAAACAACGGCGGCCGTCTGGCGCGGCGAATGAAGGCGTTTTGGTTTTCGAAAAGGAACTGCTGCCAAGTGCTTTGATCGGGCGCAGGAGACGTGATGAGCCCGACTTCCCATGCTCCCGCAATTGGCGAAGGTTTTTCGCGAGCCCGTTCGCGCGCAAACTGCAGAGATCCCCAGAACGTGCTATAAAGGACGCCGCAAATAACCAAGACCTGTAGTCCGATGCTAGCGACCCGCAACCAAGTCCGCTCCCAAGGCGGGAGCCAAACGCCTGAGAGCTCCGCGGGCCGGTGACGGACGAGCAAATCACAGAGGGCACCGAGATCGGGCAACAACAAAAACAACGACATGAGAAGAAGATGCGCAGAGTAGAGTTTGACCGGAACGTCATAGCAGAAATTCAGCATGACGACGTTCACACAAACAGCGACCGCCAGCAAAGCCCCAAGCGTAGAGGTCCGGCGAAATAGAAGCAGCAGACCAGCGACCGCTTCGGCGAGTCCCGCAAAAATGGTGTATCCGGTCGAAGCAGCCATGAAGGTCCACAAAATACCCATCGGTGAGGACTCGCCGTAGGTTTCGGTAAGAACGGAGAGCGACGGAGACCCAAACTGCAAGGGAAAGATTTTGGCAAAGCCGTAGCTGAGAAGGCTCACGGCTAAAGTGAAACGAATGACGAGCCGGAGCCAAGCATAAAGGGTGTGGTGGGTGAGGCGGTTCCTGTCAAAGATGGACCAAACGACGGCGGCAAGTAAAGCTAAAACAACAAAACAGAAAACCTGAACGTAATCGAGTGTGGTGTCACCGCTGCCAGTCGGATGGTATCGAGCGACGGGCCCCGATAACCCGAAGACGTGGCTCGCGACCCAGGGGCAGAGTGCATGCCAGGGAAGATCGAAGCATTTGCGACGAACTCGCCGGGCTTTCCTCGAAGCGGAATGGTTTCGAGCAAACTAGGCCGGCCGCTATAGGGCAGACAGTAAAGCAGAAAATATACAAAAGCGAAGCGGAACACGAAGCGGGTAAGAATGCTCCAGCGGCTCTCGCCGGAGATAGCGCCGGCCTCACATTCAACACTCGCGTCTTTGGGCGATGGCATAAGACCTTAGCGCTGCTAACTACAAGTGTGCGCAGCGACGTCAGCGATGCATGTACGATAGCTGAACTGCGCATGGTGGCATGGATGAACTCGAATGCGTAACCCAGAGATTTTATCGCAGACTAAAGAATCCCATACTAACCGGAATAGCTCTTCAGCGAGACTGAATCGGCTTCGAAATAGCCTCGAGCGATTGCCCTTCCGCCGCAATACCGACCTTCCACTCAGTAAGCGCGCCGGTTAGCATGAGAATCGCACCGAGTAAGTAACCAAAGAATAACTGGGTGCGCGAATGAGACGCTATCAAGCGGGCAAAGAGAGACGGAGCGGCAACGCCGCCGGCTAATGTCCCGACGGCGTAAAAAATGGAGATTGCAAAGGCGCGAATCTCGAGTGGGAAGATCTCGCTTACGGTGAGGTACGCAGCGCTAGCGGCCGAGGACGCGACAAAGAAAATGGCCGTGAACCAGACACCCTGCGTGAACGCGGTCAAAGCGCCTTGTTGGAACATCACCGCCGAACCAATGAGCAGTAATCCGGAAAGCGCATAGGTAGCGGTGATCATTTTTTTGCGTCCAATAGTGTCGAAGAAACGGCCAAGCACAAGCGGTCCTACGAAATTGCCGAGCGCCAGGGGAAGAATATGGAGCGGCACGTGGCGATCGCTGACGCTGAAGAACTGAGTGAGCACAAGCCCGTAAGTAAAGAAGACAGCGTTGTAAAAGAACGATTGCGCAACCATTAGCACTAAGCCGAGTAGAGAGCGTTTGGGTTCTTGACGCAGCATGGCATTCCAAACGTCTTTCCATGGAGTGTTGGCGCGGGCCGTAATCTGTATGCTGCCTTCGGGCTCAGGCAGGTCACCTTTCTGGCGGCGAACGTCCGTCTCGATTTCGGAGACGATTTTCCCGGCTTCCTCTTCGCGCCCGCGCAACATCAGCCAACGAGGGCTTTCGGGAACAGAGCGGCGCAGAAGCAGAATGCCGGCGCCCAACACGGCGCCAATTCCAAACGCATAGCGCCAGGCGACGGTTAGAGGAATGCGGTTGGAATCAAGCAGAAACAGAGTACCGGCCGAGCCCAATGCGGCGCCGATCCAGAACGTGGCGTTGATTACCAGATCGACGTTGCCACGAACATGCTTCGGCACCAACTCGTCGACGGCCGAATTAATGGCCGCATATTCCCCGCCGATACCCGCGCCCGTAAGCATCCGAAAACAAAGAAAACTCCAGAAGTTCCAAGAAAGCGCAGTTGCAGCAGTAGAGATCAAGTAAAGCGCCAGCGTCAGCAGGAAGAGTTTCTTGCGGCCAAGCCGATCGGTGAGCCACCCGAAGAATAGTGCACCGCAGACCGCGCCAGCCAAATAGCCAGTCGCTGTCGCGCCCACCTGCACATCCGTCAAACCGAGAGTTTCAGGGCTCTTCAGGACACTTGCCAATGAGCCGGTGAGCGTTACTTCAAGCCCGTCGAGCAGCCATGTGATGCCAAGGGCGACGACCATTTTCGTGTGCCATAAGCTCCAAGGCAGGCGGTCCAGGCGCTGCGGGATGTTGGTTTCGACTTTCGGCTCTGCCGGCATGCGTAAATAAGACGCCCTGCTCCGGTAGTGAGTGTTACGAAGAATTTATACAGTTTGACGCCGGATTTTATTGCCCAACCGGAAACGTTATTGCTAAAGCGCAAGATTCTCAGATTGCAGCGTTATATACTTTGCTCTTGGTGGATTCGAGGAGCAGCCGAAAAGCACAGCATTAGAACTTCCCATGGCACAACTTTTTCGACCAAGTTCAAACACGCTCGCGAAAGTGTCAATCGCGGCAGTAATTCTACTAGCCGGCTCGACGCTGGCGGTGGCTTATATGATGGATCGCGGCTCCTGGACCACCGACGTTCGGCATGCACCCGAACAGCCCATCATGTTCAGCCACAAGCACCACGTGAAGGACGATGGAATCGACTGCCGGTATTGCCACACGAGTGTAGAGACTTCGCATTACGCCGGACTTCCGCCCACTGAGACCTGTATGTCCTGTCATTCGCAAATTTGGAACAACGTGAACATTACACAACCGATTCGCGACAGCTGGGCGAGTGGAAGGTCAATTCCGTGGACGCGAGTGCATGATCTGCCTGACTTTGTGTACTTCAACCACAGCATCCACATCAACAAAGGCATCGGGTGTTCTACCTGCCACGGGCAAGTGAATGAAATGCCTTTGATGTATAAGGTCAACACGCTTTATATGAACTGGTGCATACAGTGCCATAGAAATCCGGCAAAGTTCGTGAGGCCGCGTTCAGAGGTGTTCAATATCGATTACAAATATCCGGCAAATCAGGCAGAGCTGGGCGCCCAGCTGATAAAGGAGTATCACGTTAAGTCATTGACCGACTGCGTAACGTGCCACCGATGAAAGACTCTTTGCAATCCTCGCACAATTCACACCACGGGCATGGCGGCAATGGAGGCCTGATCTCATTAGAGTCGCTGCTCGAACCGGCCCGCAAGCCCGCGATCAACATTGAAAGACTGCGCGAAAAACTGGCAACCGGGCGTGGGCCTCAGTTCTGGAGAACACTTGAAGAAGCGGCTGAATCAGAGGAACTGACCGAGTACGTCGAGCAGGAGTTTCCGGGCCTTTCGGGGCAAATTCCGCAAGGTGTGGACCGGCGTAATCTGCTCAAGGTGATGGCCGCGTCGCTCGCAATGGCGGGGGCAGCGGCATGCACCAAACAGCCGAAAGAGCTGATCGTTCCGTACGTGCGCCAGCCGGAAAATGTCATCCCCGGTGTACCGCTGTTTTACGCTACTGCCATGACCACCGGCGGGTATGCGCGGGGCTTGCTGGTGGAGAGCCACTTGAACCGGCCGACGAAGGTCGAGGGCAACCCCGATCATCCGGCGAGCCTAGGTTCTACCACAATTTTCGAACAAGCTTCAATTCTGAACCTGTATGATCCTGATCGTTCTGAAACGGTGATGAACGAGGGACGCCTGAGCACCTGGGGCGAGTTTACCGGTCGCTTCAGCACTGAAGCGCAGGCACTGACCTCGAGGAAGGGCGAAGGATTAGCAATTCTAACCGGGCCCACCACGTCGCCGACTTTCATCGATCAGATGAAAACGCTTGGGACGCTCATGCCGGCCGCCAAATGGTACGTTTCCGATCCAATGGTTAACCCGGCAATGGCGAGCGCGGCTAAGAAAATCGCCGGACGCAATGCTTTCATTGCTTACGATTTTTCAAAGGCGGACGTGATTGTCAGCCTGGAGAGTGACTTCCTAAATGTCGGCCCGGCGGCTCTCAAGTACGCGCGGCAGTTTGCGAAGCGGCGTGGAGTGGACAACGGTGAAATGCCATGCCGGTTGTATGCGATTGAATCGTCTCCGTCGGTGAGCGGTTCGCTAGCAGACCATCGTTTTGCGGTTAAGAGCAGCGCGGTTCCAGGAATTGCTTATCAATTGGCACAAGCCTGCGGCGTAAGCGCGCCGGCGGCCGGCGGCACGGCTCCGGATTGGCTGAATGCGGTAGCGGCGGATCTACAGAAGAGTAAAGGCAAGTGTGTAGTGGTTCCGGGTGAGTTTCAGCCGGAGAGTGTGCATCTAGCGGCGTACGCGATGAACGCAGCGCTGGGCAACGTGGGCCAGACGGTACAGGTGCTCGAGGGTGTCGAGCCCGAAAACACGCACGGCTTGCAAGATCTCACCGATGATCTCAACAATGGCCGGGTAGAAACGCTGGTGATTTTCGATCAAAACCCGATCTACACGGCGCCGGTTTCGCTGAATTTCCAGCCGGCGATGCGGAAGGCGCGGCTGGTTGTGAGAGTGGGGCAATTTTTCGATGAAACATCGCGCTGGTGCCATTGGCACATTCCGGGGGCGCATTATCTGGAAACGTGGTCGGACGCGCGCGCCTTCGATGGAACCATTACGATTCAGCAACCGCTGATCGAACCGCTCTACGACGGAAAGTGTGGCCATGAAGTGCTGTCGATCCTCATTGGGAAGCCCGACCAGAATAGCCACGAAATTGTTAAGGATTATTGGGCGGGTCAAGTCAAGGCGGCGGCCGATTTCGACAACTTCTGGCAGATCTCTCTACATAACGGTTGGGTCGCGGGAAGCGGGATCGGAACGGTAAACGGAAAAACAGTCGCACTCCCTGCCTTGACGGAACAAGCAGTGGGTGGTTTGGAGGTTGTGTTCAGGCCGGATCCAACGATCGCCGATGGTACGTATTCAAATAACGGCTGGCTACAAGAGTGTCCGAAGCCGCAAAGCAAGATGACCTGGGACAACGTGGTTTCCATCAGTCCTAAAGACGCTGGCAAGTTGCACGTGGAAAAGGGCGACATGCTGCGCGTTACGGTGAATGGGAAGAGCGCGGTTGGACCAGCTTGGATTCTGCCCGGGCATGCCGAGGATTGCGTCACAGTTCACTTTGGTTATGGGCGCGAAGGCTCGGGCCGCGTGGGTAACAACATCGGTTATAACGCCTTTGCTATTCAGGATGCGGCGACGCCTTACGCGGCGGGTGGATCGATCGCCAAGACCGGCGAACATTACCGCATCGCGAATGTCCAGGAAACACAGACCATGGCCGGGCGCGATCCGGTGCGCGCGGCGGAACTGGCGGAATTCCGCGAGCATCCCGATTTTCCGACGATGGATGAGAAGCCGCTGCCCAAGAACGAGAGCTTATACAAAGACGTCAAGTGGCCATACGACGGATACAAGTGGGGCATGACCATCGATCTCAACGTTTGCACGGGTTGCAGCGCGTGCATCGTGGCATGCCAGGCGGAGAACAACATCGCGGTTGTGGGCAAGGACCAGGTGGCGCGCGGACGACACATGCATTGGATTCGCGTGGATCGTTACTATAGCGGCGATCTCGACGAGCCGGTGATGTATAACCAGCCGGTTCCGTGCATGCATTGCGAGAACGCGCCGTGCGAAGTCGTTTGCCCGGTAGCGGCGACGGTTCACAGTAATGAGGGTCTGAACGAGATGGTCTACAACCGCTGCGTCGGGACTCGTTACTGTTCGAATAACTGCCCATATAAAGTTCGTCGTTTTAACTTTTATCTTTATTCGGATTGGAACACCCCGAGTCTGTACGGAGCACGCAATCCGGATGTGACCGTTCGCAGCCGCGGTGTCATGGAAAAGTGTTCGTATTGCGTGCAGCGGATCCAGGAAGCGAAGATCACGGCCGATAAAGAAGACCGTTCGGTGCGAGACGGAGAGATTCTGACCGCCTGTCAGCAAGTTTGTCCCACACAGGCGATTACCTTCGGCGATTTAAACGATCACGGCAGCAAGGTGGCGAAATCCCAGCAGCTAGCTCGCAAGTATGGATTGTTGGACGACCTGAATACTCGTCCGCGCACACAATATCTGGGTTATGTTCGAAATTCCAATGAGGCGCTAAGAGGTCAGCGTGGAAACACCAGACAACAAGCTTGAGTTACCAGCAGAACTGATACCGGATCCAGGTCCGGACCGCATTCTCTCTCCGGGCCATAGTTATGCCTCAGTCAGTGACCGGATTGCGGGTGTCGCTTATCTGCCGTGGAAGAACGCACCGAAGAAATGGCTGGTGGGCGCGTTCATCGCGTTTTGCTTTGTAAACCTGCTGATGCTGGCGATGTATGTGCTGTTTACTCGCGGAGTCGGCGTCTGGGGCGTAAATATTCCGATCGGCTGGGGATTCGCCATTATCAACTTTGTGTGGTGGATCGGTATCGGCCACGCAGGGACGCTCATTTCGGCTATTTTGTTTCTCCTGAAGCAGGATTGGCGGACGTCAATCAATCGTTTTTCAGAAGCGATGACGCTGTTTGCAGTGGCTTGCGCCGGGATGTTTCCAATTCTGCACCTGGGGCGTCCGTGGCTTGCGTATTGGTTGTTTCCTTATCCCAATTCGATGTGGCTTTGGCCGCAGCCGCGCAGCCCACTCGAATGGGACGTCTTTGCGGTTTCGACCTATGGGACGGTTTCGCTGGTGTTCTGGTACGTCGGCTTAGTTCCCGATCTCGCCACCATGCGCGATACCGCACCGCACCTCTGGCAAAGGCGGATTTACGGGATTCTCTCGCTCGGCTGGCGCGGTTCCGCTATCCACTGGCACCGTTATCAGAAGGCTTATCTTTTGCTGGCCGGCTTAGCGACGCCACTCGTACTCTCGGTTCACACCATCGTCAGCTTCGATTTTGCAATCAGCATCATCCCCGGTTGGCACACGACGATTTTCCCGCCCTATTTTGTGGCGGGCGCCATTTACTCTGGTTTCGCCATGGTGCTGACGCTGATCATTCCGCTGCGCGCCTGGTACAACATGCGCGACCTGATCACGCTGCGCCATATCGAATCGGCAGCCAAGCTGATGCTTGGCACCGGATTGATTGTGGCATACGGCTACTCAATGGAAGCGTTCTTCTCCTGGTATAGCGGCGACAAGTACGAGAGTTTCATGTACTGGAACCGCATGACGGGACCGTACGGCTTCACTTACGCGCTGCTGATTATGTGCAACATCGTTCTGCCGCAGGCCCTGTGGTCGAAAAAGGTTCGCCAGAACATCATTCTGGTGTGGATCATTTCCATCATCGTGAATTGCGGCATGTGGCTGGAGCGATTCGTGATCGTGGTGACCAGCCTGCACCGCGACTTCCTACCTTCATCCTGGGGAATTTATATTCCGACGAAGTGGGACTGGGCAACGTTTACCGGAACATTGGGCTTCTTCATGTTCTTGATTTTTCTTTTCGTGCGCGCGCTGCCATCGATTTCGATTTTCGAGGTGCGTGAGGTAGTGCATCACGAAGCGATGGAGAGGCGTGAATTAACGGAGGCGCTATGAGTCACGGAAAACTAAATCCCCTGCCCGATATTTATGGCGCGATGGTGGAGTTCGACAGTCCGGAAGAATTGGTGGCAGCCTGTGAGCGCGCTTATGCGGAGGGTTTCCGCCAAATGGATGCTTACGCGCCTTTACCTGTCGAAGGGCTGGCCGAAGCGGTTGGATACAAGAGGAACAAGGTCGCTTTCTGCGTGCTGATCGCCGGGATCTGCGGAGTAATTTTCGGTTTTGGACTCCTGGAGTGGATCACGGTAGTTGCCTATCCGCACAACGTAGGCGGCCGTCCCTTGAATAGCTGGCCGGCTTACATACCGATCACTTTCGAATGCATGATTCTATTCGCAGCGCTCACGTCGATGATCAGTATGTTTGCGATGAA
>DATAYL010000051.1:0-39892 GCA_036272575.1 Bryobacteraceae bacterium
CTGGCGAAAGAATACGAAGGATGCGGCGGTCAGTACGAGATCGGCAAAAAGAACGGCCCAGAATGCGCCCCGCGGTCCGCGGTTGAGATGAATGGCCAGCAGCCAGGCGAGCGGTAGCTGAAAAACCCAGAACGCAAAGAAGTTCAGATAAGTTGGAGTGAGCGTATCGCCTGCGCCATTGAAGGCCTGAATCAATATCATTCCCCAGCCATAGCTGACAAACGAGATACCAAAGATGGTCAAGCAGGAGATCGCAGTTGTCACAACGGAGGGCTCACTGCTGAAGGCACTGACGAGCGGCGCCGGAAAGAACAGGAAGACCAGCGAGATAAGACCCAAATAGAGCATATTGAAGAAGCCGGTGCGATAAACCGATGACTCGGCGCGTTGTGGTTTGCCTGCGCCCAGGCTTTGCCCAACAAGCGTTGCAGCGGCATTGCTTAAGCCCCACGACGGCAGGATCGTGAAGATGAGCAGCCGCACCGCAATGGTGTAGCCTGCGACGGCCGCGCTGCCGAAAACTGCAACAATGCGCACGAGCGCCATCCAGCTGGCCGTGGCCAGTAGAAATTGAATGATGCCGGTGATTGAAACACGAAGAAGCCGCACCATGACCGGAATATTGAGTCGTAATTGGTCGCGCCGGATAGTGAGGCGGTTGCGCGTGGAGCCAAGCTGCCAAAGCTGGAACAGAACGCCGATTCCGCGTCCGGTAGTGGTCGCGACGGCGGCTCCGAAGACACCCAGGCGCGGGAACGGACCCCAACCGTTGATAAGGCAGGGATCGAGGATCAGGTTAATACCGTTGGCCAGCCAGAGCGTGCGCATGGCGAGCGCGGCATCACCGGCTCCGCGAAAGATGCCATTGATTAAGAATAGAAGGAAGATGACGGCTGAGCCGCCCAGCATCAGGCGCGTATATCGGGCATTCGCCTCAATATCGGGCGTGGCGCCCATCCAGTGGAGCAGTTGGGGAGCCTCGGTAATGCCAATCGCCGCGACCACTGCGGACACCAGCATCGCTAGCAGGATAGACTGCACGGCGCAATTGGCCGCTCCTTCCGGATCCTTCTCGCCCGTCCGCCGGGCAACAAACGCGGTCGTCGCCATGCTCAGTCCAATAGCAACCCCGAAGACAAGCGTGAGGAGCGATTCCGTGAGCCCTACGGTAGCAATGGCATTAGCGCCGAGTCGCGCGACAAAGAAAACATCAACGACGCCGAAAAGGGACTCCATCACCATTTCGAGGATCATCGGGATCGCGAGCAGCACAATCGCGCGATTCAGACTGCCTTCGGTGAAGTCCTGATGGGTGCCGAAGAGTGCTTCTTTTAGCATGCGGTCTTCTTAGGCTAACTTGAGTCTTCGCTTCACTGAGAAGCGCGAGCTTATCGCTCGAGGATCCGATATAGTCGAATCCGTGCCTCGAAAGATCAAGAATTCGTTCGATTTCGTCCGTCCCTATCGTGTCACGAGCGACGGAAAATTCAGGCTGAAGGACTTCGACACGGCCGATACGCAGGGTCTTGACCTGAAAGACGAGTCAAACGTACTGCTACGGAAGAGCGTCGAGAAGTTGAGCGATTTGCAGCAGAAATTGTATGCGGAAGACCGCTGGTCGCTGCTGCTTATTTTCCAGGCAATGGATGCGGCGGGGAAGGACGGCACGATTCGCCACGTGATGTCCGGCATAAATCCACAGGGTTGCCAGGTCTACTCGTTTAAAGCGCCTTCCGCGGAAGAACTGGACCATGATTTTCTGTGGCGAACCACTAAGGCGTTGCCCGAGCGCGGCCGCATCGGAATTTTTAACCGGTCTTATTACGAAGAGGTGCTGGTGGTGCGAGTGCATCCGGAGATGCTGAAGCGCCAGCAGATCCCGCCTGAACTGCTCAAAAAAAATGTCTGGAAGAATCGCTTTGAAGACATCCGAGCATTTGAACAACACTTGGAACGCAGCGGCACGATCGTGCGCAAATTTTTTCTGAACATATCGAAGGGTGAGCAGAAGAAGAGATTTTTGAGGCGCCTGGACGAGCCAGATAAAAACTGGAAATTCTCTGACAGCGACGTACAGGAACGCGCGTACTGGGACGACTACATGGAGGCTTACGAAGAAGCGATCCGGCACACGGCTTCAGCCGAGGCACCCTGGTACGTGGTGCCATCGGACAACAAGTGGTTTGCCCGGCTGGTGGTGGCTAACGTAGTGACCGATACGCTCGAAGGCCTTAAGCTGGCGTATCCGACAGTAGATGCCGCGAAGAAGGACGATCTGACGACCGCGCGCAAGCATTTGCTGGGCGAGAAATGAAGCGGTAGTGCATGAGACCCGCTTCCTGCCGATCCGCTTGGAGCGCGTTGATGCTGATCGCGATTGCTACTGAGTCAGCACCGGCCGCGATCCATTTTGACAGCTTCGCGTCGATCCAGGGGCTCAGTTTGGTTGGCAATGCCGAAGTATTCGACAAGGTGCTGCGGCTCACGCCGGCCCGGAGCAATCGAGCGGGCGCAGTCTGGTTTCGCGAGAAGCAGTCCGTGAGATCGGGTTTCGAGACTACGTTCCAATTTCAGTTGACGCAGCAATCCTGGTTTTTCCACGGCGCCGACGGTTTTGCGTTTGTCCTACAGAATTCCGGTCCGGAAGCATTAGGGGGCCGCGGTAGTGCCGCTGGGTTCGGCATGCCCGCCCCCACGAATCCCAGGCAAATGGGTATTCCATGGATG
The DNA here is from genome assembly GCA_036272575.1 of Bryobacteraceae bacterium. Taxonomy (GTDB): domain Bacteria; phylum Acidobacteriota; class Terriglobia; order Bryobacterales; family Bryobacteraceae; genus Bog-105. The sequence continues at coordinate 2,728 of DATAYL010000051.1, forward strand.
ATCGCGGTTTTCTTCGATACGTGTCGAAACCCTGAGGAAGGAGATCCCTCCTCAAACTACGTTGCGATACGCGCGAACGGGGGGCCCGGCGGAATGCGCTGGCCTGCGGCCCGGCTGGCGTTCACGCCGAACCTGAGCGTTCGCTTGAAGGACCGCAAGGTGCACACCGCTCGCATTGTGTTTCAGCCGCCCCTCCTTTCGGTTTTTCTCGATGGCTCGATCGCGCCCGTTTTGGAAACGGCAGTGGATTTTGCGATCACAACGGACCACGAAGGCGGCGCCTGGGTTGGATTCACCGCCGCAACCGGCACAGGGTACGAGAATCACGACATTCTCAACTGGTCTTTCTCGAGCACGGACGTTTCCTCCAGTGCATCCGTGGTTTCGTCCGACATTACGTTCCCAACGTCGGCATGTCTGCCAAATCGCAACCTGTGTACGCCCGAACACGCCACCGTGGAGCAAAAGGGCAATGGATACCACATCATTTTGCCTGCCAATTTGGAATGGGGCGCGAGCATTCCCAACTTGTCCGGACGCACTGTGGTCGTAAGCAATGCTCACGGTGTCGTTTGCTGGGACCTTACGGCACAGGGCTCGAAGGGATGCAACGGGCCCTCTGGAAACAGCACGCCCGCGGGCGCGAGATTCCTGGCAGAAGACAAAGCGGGGGGCGCCTTGATCATGAAAACCCGCGATGAACGTACCTGGTTTTCAGTGAACGACCGAAGCGGCACCGGGTTCCAGGACAATGAGGGCTTCTTCGAATTTGATTTAGAGTTCAGGTAGCAAAAGCCCATGTTAGGATGCGCTATGCCATTGTGCCGGAAGTTCATTTTGCCCGTGAGTTTTGCGCTGGCCTTGCTCTGCGCTTCTTTATCCGCGCAGACGTTTCAAGATCGGATCAATGCGATGTTGAATCCATCTTCGGGAGCCTCGACCGCTGAGCAGATAGCGACCATGGAGCGATTGCCGGACGACGCCATGAAGGATGAGTACGCAATGACCGAGTTGCGGCATTTGGCGGACGCCGCGCAGCCGGCTCCACGGTGATGGGAGGCCGGGTCAAATTCTTTGCTACCGCGGCGGAGTTTCGGGCATGGTTCGAAACACATCACGATCAAGCTACGGAGATGTGGGTCGGATTTCATAAGCGAGATTCGGGACGCGCGAGTATCACGTGGCCTGAATCGGTTGATGTGGCCCTTTGCTACGGATGGATCGACGGGGTTCGCAAAAGTATCGATGAAACCAGCTATAAAATCCGTTTTACTCCGCGCAAGAAAGACAGCAAATGGAGTGCGGTCAACATCCGGCGTGTCGAAGAGCTAATTGCTTGCGGGCTGATGCAGACAGCGGGGCGGAAATGCTTCGATGAACGTGTCCTCAAGGAACCGGCAGGTTATGCGTATGAGCAGCGACACCTGATCCAACTCGATGCTGCGCGGGAAAAGCTCTTCAAGAAGAATAAGCAAGCCTGGAAATTCTTTGAATCGCAGGCAAATTGGTACAAGCACACGGCGCTGTATTGGGTGATGAGCGCCAAGCGGCCAGAGACGCGTGAAAAGCGGTTCAAGCAATTGATTGACGACTCGGCCGCCGGGCAGCATATCAGGCAATTGCGTCGGAATCAGGGAGCTTCTAACTCCTGATTTCTGACTTTTTTCGCATTAAAACGATCCGGCGAGAATAGGCTAATGGACTGTGACGTCGTACCCGAGATGGCTAGGTCAGCAAGAATTTCGCCAATGACGCTCGAGAACTTGAAACCGTGCCCTGAAAAGCCGACGGCGATCGCTACCTGAGGCGTCTCGGATAGCTGCGCGATCACAAAGTGTTCGTCGGGAGTCAGTGTATACATGCAGGGGACGGAGCGCAGAAGTTCTCCGTTGAGCGCGGGGAGAAAACGCCGGATATATCTTCGCAGTTCCTCAACGGAGGAAGCAGGGATGTCGCTCGATAGCGCAGCGGGCGTGCAGGGCTCGCCGCCGCTGTGCATGGCTATCTTAACGCCACCAGTAGAACCGTCGATGGCTGGAAAGCCGTAGAATACGTTACTGCCATCGACATCCCAGATGTAAACGGGGAAACGGTCCGGCGCAAACAAATCGACGCCCGCCGGAGGTTGAAACCAGCACATCGCGTGGCGGCGCACGTCAAAGGGAACGGCAAGCTCGGGTAGAAATTGAGCAGCCCAGGCGCCAGGAGCTAAGACCAGATTACGCGCTCGGTACGACCCTTTGCCCGTGGTGACTTCGACGCCTTCGCCGGACGGCGACGCGGTCCAGTGTACGATCGGTTCCTCAAAATGGAGTTCTGCGCCACTCGCAGCCGCTAATTCCAGGTGTGCCTGCACGGCAAGTTCGGGTCGCAGGAAACCGGCACGCAATTCGAAGACAGCAGTATCATCGGGACGGGGCCGCAGAGCAGGAAAACGGCGCTGCAGATCAGCAGAGCTGAATATTTCGTGCGGAAGATTATGTTGGGCAGCACTAGCGAGGGTTCCAGTCACGATAGAGCTTGTAGCTGATCCAATCATCAAGCCACCGGTGAGACGAAGAATAGGTTGTTCGACGTCACGCTGGAGCTTTTCCCAGAGTTGATAGGCGCGCTGCACGAGAGGAACGTAAGCGGGGTCTTCATGATAGGCCTGGCGGATGATGCGCGAAGCACCGTGTGAAGAACCTTTATCATGCACCGGAGAAAACTGTTCGAGTCCAAGCACGCGTTGGCTGCGCGTCGCCAGATGATAGGCTGCGGCGCTGCCCATTCCTCCCAGGCCAAAGACGATTACGTCAAAATTTGCTGGGGTCATTCAGGCTGATAAGGGCGGAGCTGAACGCGGTGAGACTGAAACGAGCATAGCAATTCATAGGACTAATGGGAGGAAACTTTTGTTGCAGGTTTGATCAGCAGTAGCAAGACGCTGGCCAAGACGAGCCCGGCACCGAGAAAGATCTGCAAGGAAAGCGATTCACCACCAAACCAGTAGCCGATAGCGAGCGCGATTACGGGATTTACATAGGCATAGCTGGATACCGTGGTGGCGGGCATACGGCCGAGGAGCCAAGTATAGGCAGTAAATGCGAGCACGGAGCCGGCGGCAATGAGATAGAGCAATGCCAAGGCGGCCTGCTGATTCACGTGTGGCCAGGGGTGTAGCTCACCGCTGAGGGCCGACGTGATCAGGAGCAGAAGACCGCCTGTGATCATTTGGCCGGCGGCGCTCATCGGTTTGTAGGCGGGGAGAGCGAAGCCTTTCGACAATACGGTACCGAGTGACCAGGAGATTTCGGCGGCGAGAATCGCAAGGCACGGCAGCAGATTGATGTGTCCAGCGCCGGAACGGAAAGCCAGAAGCGCAACACCGATCAGTCCCAGGAGGATAGCAACGAAGACGGGAAACCGCAGCCGGTCTTTTTTGAACACGAAGATTTCAAAGATGGCCGTCCAGACGGGAATGGTGGCGACCAGTAGCGAAGCCACACCGGACGGTATAGTTTTCTCCGCCCAAAACAAACCGCCGTAGGCGATGAGAAACATTAGGACGCCGAGTATTGAAAGATTGCGCCACTCCGAGCGCGAAGGAGAGGGGAAACCGCGGGCGCGCGACCAACCGTAGAGGCAGAGACCGGCGAAAAGAAAACGTAGTCCGGCGGCATAGAACGGGGGAACCGTTGCGACCAGAACGCGAATGGCGAGATAAGTAGAGCCCCAAACGAAGTAGATAGCGAAGAAGGCAAAGAGCATGGCGGCCGTCTGACGGCGCACAGTAGCGCTGTTCACAGTCTCGGTAACCAGCGATTTTTCCATTGCTGGTTAGATGGTAATTCCGGCGAAACGAACGATGGCCGACTCAATTGGCGATGCAAGCAGTGGCAACATAAGGCAGCAGTTCCGCTTTGGCGGATAATGTGGGCGGCTGGGGAACTACTGGCGTCAGATGAGGCGGCTTTTATTCTGGAATGCAAATCTGAGACTTGCCGGTGCGGCGGTTTTATAAACGCCACTGTAATTAAGGGGCTGGCGACACCGTTCGGGGCGGGGAAAAGACTGTTCACGAAAAAATATTGACAAGGCGGAGACCGCGCTCCTATTCTGGACCTTAACGGTCTTATATCCAGGCTGCGCACAGAAAGCGGCCATTTTAGAGACCAAAGCCGGGCACCCAAACTCTTGGCGGAGAGGCGCCCGGCTCTGGCGATCGACAACCAAAGGCTGGCGACTGCTCTCGATTCTAGCGCTCGCCAGCTTGCGAAAGAGCGGACCTTCGGTTCTTTTCAAACCGGAGCATGGGAGAGCTTACATTTGGCGAGCAAACGGATCAAGAAAAGAGTGGCGCGCCCCCAGAGACTGACGGGCCGCAAATATTGGCTCACGGTCGGAACCTTGGCTGCGTATTCGGCTACCAGTTCGGGGAAACTGGCGATTGCGCAACAGACGAACCCGGTACGTAATTCATCGGCGGCACCGAAGATTGAAGCTCTCCCGGTGCGACGATTTACTCTCCGGGGCGGCGCGCTGGGAGAAGTTCTGGCTGCATTTACGAAAGCTACGGGCATTACCGTTAACGCGAGCACGGAAGGAATTCTAGACATTCACTCAGCCGGAATTTCCGGTACATACACGCCGCCGCAGGCCTTGGACAAGATCTGTTCAGAGACGGGGCTGGAGTATATCTTTACCAACAACGGAATCGTAGTGCTGAGCCTGCGTACATCGAAGACGACGGTCGATGTAAAAGATCAAGCCCCGGTACTTAGCAGTTCGATGCCAAAGTATCAACAGCGCCTGCTCGATACACCGCAAACGATCAGCGTAGTGCAGCAGCAGACGATGCAGCAGCAGGCGACGACTACGTTGCGCGATGCGCTGCGCAACGTAGCCGGTATCAGCCTCGCCGCGGGCGAAGGCGGAGCGCAGGGCGACAACCTGACTGTTCGCGGATTTACAGCGCGTAACGATTTATTCATCGATGGAATGCGCGACTTCGGAAGTTACTACCGGGATCCTTTCAACACGCAGGAAGTAGAAGTCCTGCAAGGGCCCTCGTCAGTGACGTTCGGGAGGGGTTCTACCGGTGGCGCGGTAAATCAGGCAAGTAAGACGCCGGGGTTAACGGAATTTATCGACGGAGGTTTGCTGTTTGGATCGGATGCAAGCAGGCGGGGAACTCTTGATATAGATATTCCGCTACCGAAGCTCGGCGAAGGTGCGGCTTTTCGCCTGAATGCAATGGGTAATATCGGAGATATTGCAGGACGAGACGTGGCCGAGAACCGGCGGCTCGGCATTGCACCTTCTCTGGCATTTGGTCTTGGGACGGCAACTCGGGTCACAGTTAGCTATTTTCATCAGAACGCCGATGATGTACCGGACTACGGCCTGCCCTGGCTCTACAACCAAGCAGCGCCGGTAAATCGTACCAACTACTATGGCCTGGCGGATGGCAATTTTCTGCGAACGTACGACGATATCGGAACGGCCAAAGTCGAGCACGACGTCAACAGTCACGTAACGATTCGGGACCAAGCGCGCTACGCAAATTACGTGCGTGACGTGCTGATTACGGAGCCCCAGACCAACGGGTTCGCTTTAGGGACACCACTGGATTCAATTCAGGTAACGCGGCATGAGATCGGGGTTAACAGCACAGAAACGTTCCTGGACGACCAGCTCGACCTGATTGCTAACTTCAAAACCGGTTTCCTGAAACACACGCTGGTAACCGGTGTAGAGGGCGGACGGGAAATGTCGGATCCGAGGCGTCCGACCTATACCGCGCCTACGACCAGTCTCGTTGATCCGAATCCGCTCCAGAGTTTGAACCCGGGAGCAACGATAGCGAGTAAGGTGACGGACTCGGCGCTCTCCGCGAGCGTTTATGCATTAGATACCGTGCGTTTGGGTGAACAATGGTCTTTCACGGGGGGTGTGCGTTTTGACCGATTCGATGATACTTACACGCAGACCATACCAACAGCTGCCCACTTCGAAAGAGTAGATCAAAAGCCGACATGGCGGGCGGCGGTGGTCTATAAGCCAGTGGAGGCGGGTAGTCTGTATTTTGACGCGGGCATGTCCTTTAATCCTTCGGCCGAGACGCTGTCGTTAAGTGCCGGGACCGCGAACTTACCACCTGAAACAAACATGAGTTATGAATTTGGGACAAAGTGGGCGTTCGCCAAAGGCCGTTTGACGACGGACACGTCGTGGTTCCGGACGACAAAGGAAAACGCTCGAGAAGCGGATCCCACTAACTCGCTCTTGTATGTGCTGGCGGGGACTCAGAGAGTCAGCGGGATGCAAGCGACAGTGCGTGGGCGGATAACCAGCCGTTGGGATATGATTGCCAGTTACGCGTTCCTGGATAGTAAGGTCGTTAGTTCGAAATATTATCCCGGAGCAATTGGTTATCCGTTGGCCAACGTGCCACGCAATACTTTTTCATCTTGGGAAACCTATCGCCTGCCGAAGCACTTCGATTTGGGAGGCGGTGCGAATTACGTATCAAGCCGAACAGCGAGTTCGACGGCGCCGCTTGACCCGACGACAGGCCTGATCAAGCAGGTTCCAGGCTACTGGGTGTTTGACGCGATGATCTCACACCCGCTTGGAGAACATGCGAGCGTACAAATTAATGGGTTCAACTTAGCCAACCGCTATTACTATGACGAACTGCATCCGGCACATATTGTTCTGGGCGCAGGACGATCAGCGACTATCGGTTTCAATTTTCATTTCTAGTCTACGAGGGTTTCGGTTTGTTACTGGCTATACCTGACCTGCTCACTGCCGAGCAGGTGGCGCAGGCGCGTGAGCTGCTTGCAAAAACAGAGTGGGTGGATGGAAGAGTGACGGCGGGGCATCAGTCTTCGCGGACAAAGGATAACCTGCAGATTCCGGAGCAGCATCCTGTGGCGCGGCAGCTTGGGGAAATGGTTTTGAGCGCCTTGGGGCAGAATGCGCTGTTTATCTCGTCGGCGCTCCCCGCGAAGGTGTTTCCGCCATTGTTCAATCGCTATAGCGGAGGCCAATCGTTCGGGACACATGTGGATAATGCGATCCGGCAAGTGACGGGAACAGGGAGTCGCATCCGCACTGACTTGAGCGCAACGCTTTTTTTTACGCATCCGGACGAGTATGACGGTGGAGAGCTGGTGGTTGAGGATACGTACGGGACCCACAGTGTGAAGTTGCCGGCGGGGCATATGGTGTTATATCCAGCGACCAGTCTGCATCACGTGAGGCCGGTGACGCGCGGGGCGAGGGTATCGTCGTTTTTCTGGATACAGAGCATGATTCGAGAAGACTCGCGGCGCACGTTGCTGTTTGATATGGATGTGGCGATTCAGCGGCTGAATCAGGATGCGCCGGATCATCCAAGTGCGGTGCAGTTTACCGGGGTGTATCACAATCTGCTGCGGCAATGGGCAGAACTGTGAACCTGGTTTAGGAAAAGTGGTCGAAGCCGGCTTCTTTTAGCGGGCGGTCGTTAAGCCGGATCAGAGCAGGGCCGCTTCGAACCGTGCCGATACGGGTAATCGATAGACCAGCGATCTGCTTGGGCAGGCGCTTGGCCGCAGTAAAAAGCAGTTCGTAATCTTCGCCGCCGTGTAAAGCCTCATCAAGCGTAGCTCCCTTTGCGATGGGCAATTGCCCATCGAGCTCTGCCCCAACTTTAGAAGCGCGGCAAAGGCGCATGAGATCGAGCGAGAGGCCGTCGCTCAAATCCATGCAGGAGGAAACGCCAAGACGTCCGAGAATCAGTCCGGCAGCAACGCGAGGTTCGGGGCGCCGATGGCGTTTCCAGTTTAGGCCACGCCGTGTTCGCAGACCGGCGGCGGAAGCACCGAGTTCACCAGTGACATAGATGCCGTCTCCGGGCCGGGCTCCGCTGCGCAGCAACGCCTTGCCGTGAGGAACACGTCCACAGCACATCACATCGATCACGATTTGATCGAAACGGGCGAGGTCGCCGCCCGCAAGTGTAATCCGATGTTGAGCGGCTAGATTTAATAAACCGCCATAAAAAGCTTTTGCCCAACGGGAAGTAAAGGCAGCGGGAACAGCTAGCGATACCAGGCAGAAGAGCGGTTCGGTCCCCATGGCGGCGAGATCAGAAAGGCTGCGGGCGAGTGCTTTGTGGCCGACCTCCGCAGCGGAGTGTGTGTCGCGTTCGAAGTGGCGATCTTCGAGCAGGAAATCGGAGGTGAAGACCCAGTCTTCGCGCGGACTGGCTTGGAAGACGGCGCAGTCGTCGCCTATGCCTTGCAGCATTTTCGAAGTCGCCGGGTAGCGCAGAGCCAATGTTTGAATCAGCGAGACAAGAGCTGTTTCGCGCATCAGGGCGCCGCATTTGCGGTGGCGAGGACGAAGCCGGCGGGCAGATCTTCGCCGAATACGCGGCCGGCGCTTGCTTCATCGGCATTACCGGCAAGCTGCGCCAGTAACTCGGCGGAACGAGCGTGAGCTTCGCAAGCGCGGCGTACAGCATCGAGAGTGGAGGGCGGCAGATCGCGGGCAGAATCACCGGTCAATTGCGACATCTGGACGACCGCTTCGAGCAGAGAAGGCGTGTGAGGGAGCCGGAGAAGAGAGTCAACCCAGCGGCTCACAGTGGAGGGCGGCAATACCAGATTGACCGGGCCACTGAATAGTTTGCGAGCGCCGAGGCGGGAGAGGCACCAGGTAGCTGCTTCGAGCATTTCCCCGCGTTTTACGGAATTGAGCAGGTTCTCACCCAATTGCGTCTTGGTTTGTTGAGGCAGCAGTTCGAGGCTGGCGGCGGTTCGCCACATCTCGCGATAGAGCGCCTGGTTGAGCCGTGTCTTGGTTTTCTGTTTCGGCAGGAGCACGGGCGAGAGCCGCTGGAAAATGTCGCCCTGCTGATTGCGATTGAATCCTCCGGCGATGCGGCCGCAGAAGATCCACCAGTCAATTTCATTCTGGACCTGGTTGCCGAAGGTGAGACCGTTCGCGTAAACGCGGCGCGCCTGCTCGATGCGAAACTCGTCGCCGGGATAACCGAAGCCAGGACGCAGACAGAAGCCGGTGAGGTTAAGCCAGCGTACTTCATGCGGAGCGTTTTTGCGTCGGCCATCGGCGACGGCGAGTAACTTGTCGGCTAAAGCACGAACGACGGGCAGAGGCCAGGAAAGCCGTCCGAGGCCGAGAGCTTGTTCGAGACGCGCGGGCAGCTGCTCGGGTGGCAAAGGCACCGCAGATTTGGTGAAGGATTGCTCGATCAGCTGTTCGGCAGCACTCTGCGCTTCGGGACCAACGACGGCGCTCGAGCGCACGGCAGAGATGGCGGCGGAAGGAGTGTCAGCAGCGGCGGTCTTGCGCAACTGAAACTGCAAGCGCCAGCGGTGCTCGCTGATTTTGGATTCGGCCCAGGTTTCGAGCGTTCCGACTTCGTTCAACCGGGCGCCCAGCGTGACGGGCACTTTCCGCTCGCCTCCTTTGCCGAATCGGATGACAGCGCGGAGAGGCGCGTGCAGGCGCGGATCGCTTGCCGGGTCGAGCATATTTTCAGTTCGCTCGAAGGAGACGAGATCGCCGGCTTTATCTTCGGTGCGGCTCAGCGAGCTATACAGGCGGAAAGCAACCGGCGTGTTGGCAAGCAACTCCAGTTGAGGTTCGGCCAAGTTGATTTCGTCGCCCTCTTCGGTGCCGCGAGGCATGAGGCACACCGACTGAATGACAGAAGATCCGGCATCGTGCAGCCCAAGAAAGTAGGCGCGCGGCAAGCCACCACGCACCAAAACACCACTGCCGCTCGAGCGCACGTAGGAGTAGTAAGCAGCGCCGATGCTCACCGCAAGATCGAGTTCTTGATTTTCGAAGACAAGAGGACGGCGGCCAAACCAATGTTCCACCACGTCACGTATACGATCCCGAAATACCTGCGGGATAAAGAAGCCGCCGTTGAACAGAATGGCGTCTACGCCGTTTGGAGCCGATGAAGGTGTTGAAAGAAATTCCGCAAGATGACGCGTGATGGCGGGATCAGATACGTAGGGCAGGCCTAGTTCACGAAAGACGCTTTGCTTTTCAACCTGGGGCTTATCGGTTAATTCGCAGGGCGGAAGAAAGCCGCCGAGGGCGAGTTCGAGAATCTCATCGCGCGTAATGGCGGTTTTGAGCGTGCCGCCGATGAGCGATGAGCCGGAGCCAACCACGGTGACATCGACGGACGCAGGACCATTGGGCGCAAGCAGCGTTTCTTTGGCCGCCGAGCACTGGCGGCGCAAGGCGCTACGCTGGCGGAGCGACAACGTCTTACCGAATTTCGATTCGGCAAGCCAGGAGATGGTGAGATCGAGGTTGTCGCCGCCGAGCAGGAGATGACGGCCGACGGTAGTGCGGGTAAATTGCACGCGATCACCTTCGCGGTCGACGCGGATGAGGGTGAAGTCGCTGGTGCCGCCGCCTACGTCGCAGACAAGGACCGTCTGCCCATTGAAAAGTTCCTTATTGGAGCGGGCGAGATGGCCGGCGATCCAGGCGTAGAAGGCGGCCGCGGGTTCTTCAAGCAGGGTGACGTGCTCGATGCCGGCGTCGGCGGCCGACTGCACAGTGAGTTCGCGTGCCTCTTCGTCAAAGCTGGCGGGCACCGTGAGAACGATCTGCTGATCGTTGAGCGGGGAACCGCGACTGCTCTCCCATGCCGAGCGGAGATGTGCGAGGTAGCTAGCCGATGCGTCGACAGGTGAAAGGACGCGGCCCTCTTCCTGGCTATCCCAAGGGAGGAGCTTGGCGGTGCGGTCGGCTTCTGAATTGGAGAGCCACGATTTTGCCGAGTGAACCGTCTTGGTCGGAAGCAGCGCGCCCTGGTCGCGGGCGAACGCGCCTACGACGGGCGGGTCGCTCAGATAGAGAAAAGAAGGAAGCGTACGCAGCGCGCCCGTGCGGGTAGCATCGAGCTGCTGCTGAATTGGAAGAACATGTATGGGCGGAAAATCGGACTCAGCCGCTTCGGCAGGGTCGATATAGGCGAGAGCGGAATTGGTGGTGCCGAGATCGATACCTACATTCATCTCGCCAACTTTCATGCCGCGGCTCGTTCACGAACATTGAATTCTAAGCGCCAACGGCGGCCGTCAGCTGCTACGCACCAGAGTTCGAGCATGCCGGTTTCGGTGACGTTGCTTTCGAGCATGACAGGCACGATCTCTTCACGACTATCTTCTTTGTGAGGTGGCAAGAAGACTTCAATAGGCGCGAGCTCTTCGAGTTGATCGCCGGTTTCTTCGAGCAGCGTGCCGGGCTCGTCGTGTTTACGAGCGAGAGAAGAGAAGAAGCGAAACTCGGCGGGTTCGCCAACGACCAGTGCAAAGCGCTTCTGCGGAAGTTCAACGCGCGAGCCTTCTTCGAGGCCGAAGGGCACGACGGTTAGAGCTTTCATGGGAGCGGTCATGCCTGGAACGGCCGGCAAGGAAGATTCGATGCCGACGTAGTAGGTGCGAGGAACACCGCCGCGGATCCGAACGCCCTTTCCGCTGCGAGCGAGCCCATAGTAGGCGGCACCGTGTGCGACGGAATGCATCAGGTCAGCGCGTTTGGTCTCGTTGCCTAGCTCGACGACGGCGGGGGCACCAGCTTCCGCAAGCCAGTTATTGAGAATTTCAAAGACCCGCGCTTCGATGGCGTGAGCCTGCAAGACACCGCCGTTTAAAAGCAGGTGAGTGGGGCGGGCAAAATCCTGGGCAGAAAGATTTGCCGCGGCCTGACGAAGGAATTGCGCGAGATGCTTGGTGACGGCGGGATCGGCCGCGTAGTTCAAGCCCAGTTCGACCAGCGCTGCACGGCGCGCCCGCTGCGGAGAAGCGTTGGACGGAACGACCGGGAAAAAACCGTCGAGCAACAGAGAGCGCACTTCTTCGGTGGTAATTTTGCCGCGTGAAGTGCCGGCGACCAGGCCGGTGCCGCGGCCGAGGATGGTAAGCGCTTGTTGACGCGGGGCATCATCACCAGCCAGCAGGGATTCTTTGGCAGCCCGGCATTGCTGCCAAAGGGAATGGAACTGAATGACATCGAGCTTATTGCCCTTGGCCGAGAACTGTTGTTCCGCATGGCGCGCCACGGCCAGATCCATGTTGTCGCCGCCCAGCAGAAGATGTTCGCCCACTGCTACGCGTTCCAATTGGAGCTCGCCGGATTGTTCGGTAACGGCGATGAGGCTGAAATCCGTGGTACCGCCGCCAATGTCCACCACGAGAATCAAATCGCCCGGCTTGACTTGTTCCCGCCAATTTTCGTTGCGTTCGATCCAGGCATAGAAAGCGGCTTGCGGCTCTTCCAGGATGGTGACCTCAGGAAAGCCAGCCAGTTTCGCGGCGCGCTGAGTAAGATCGCGGGCAGCGGCATCGAACGAGGCGGGCACGGTGATGAGCACCGCCTGCGATTCGAGCGGAGCCTCGGGATGAGCGTGATTCCAGGCGAAACGCAGATGTTCGAGATACTGGCGCGAAGCCTCAAGCGGCGAGATCTTCGTAATGCCTTCCGGCGCACTGAGCGGGAGCAGCGGTTGCGTAGGATCGGCCGTTGGATTCGAAAGCCACGACTTGGCCGAACTCACGAAGCGGTGGGCATTTTCGACGCCGCGAGCGCGAGCGAGAGCACCGGTAATGTAAGGAGGATTTGGATTCCATGGCAAAGCCAGCGAACCCTCCACAAATTCATTCGCGTTTGGAATATAAAGCGAGGAAGGAAGCAGATCGAGTGAGCCGACCTCACCTGGGTTAACCAGTTGTGCTACGGGAAAGAGGCTCACTACAGGCTTAGCATCACCGTCTTCGACCGGCGCAAAGGCGAGTGCGCTGTTGGTGGTACCGAGATCAATTCCGATTACGAATTGCGGCATGGGCGCGACTTATTCCACTTCCAGTTCAGCGGGCGCAATGACCGTAACATCCTGTTTGCCGAGCAAAGGCAATTCTACTGATGAGGCTTTCCAGCCGCGATGCCGAAGCGTTCCGCCGGGCACTCGACCGGTAGCAGGCACGTTGCCGATCAGTTTAATGCGATTGGGATCTGGAGCTTTCGTCGCGTCGAGTTTTTGGAACGTGCCTTCGACGCCATCAATGACCGGCACGAGCGTGACGTGCCGGGAAAGCGTTGCTCTGCAGTCGTTATGCAGCGATCGCACGGCTGCGCCTACCTGCTCGTCGCTGTATTGAGCGATGTCTTCCATCAGAAAGTCGATGAGGCGCGAATCGCGCTGCAGGATATTCAGAATTTGCAGTGCGCCATCGCTCACGCTGATCTTTACCGGCTCGGGTGATGTGAGGGGAGCCGGCTTTGCCTTGGTAAAACCGAATGCGAGAGCTATGTCGTCAGGCAGTTCGCCTGAGAAAAGCAGTGAAAAAAAACAACGGAAGGCGGCAGCAATTCGAGACAATAAGTGACCTCTAAGTAGTCAGAATAACAACCGGACGGTGTAGCGAGGACGTCTTCTAGGCGCCCGGGTATACACCTAATTCGAATCAAAACTTGTCGAAAGGTGAAGAGAAGTGATAGGCTCCACGTTATAAGTACTTTTCACAAGTACCTGTTACACAAATGGGAGAATCACATGGCAGTTAAGAAAAAAGCAACCAAGAAAGCAGTAACGAAGAAGAAAGCGGCAGCACCGAAGAAGGCTGCGGCAAAGAAAACGACAGCCAAGAAGAGTGCTGTAAAGAAGTCGGCGGCTAAGACAGCGTCGAAGAAAACCGCGGCGAAGAAGAAGTAAACTTCAACCAACCGCAAACGGAAAAAACAAACCCGCCTGGCCGTCAAGCCAAGCGGGTTTTGCATTTTCAGGCGAGCTGTTCTGCCGGACTAATTGCTTAGTAATCCATGTCCGGGCCGCCGTGACCGCCGGGGCCGCCGGGAGCAGCAGGAGCCTTCTTCTCGGGGACTTCCGCAATCAGGGCTTCGGTGGTCAGCATAAGAGCGCTGATCGAAGCGGCATGCTGCAGAGCCGAGCGAGTGACCTTGGTAGGATCGATGACGCCGGATGCAACCAAGTCTTCGAACTGGCCATTAGCGGCATTGAAGCCGTACGAAGTGTCGTTGTTACCGCGAACCTTCTCGAGGATAATGGCGCCTTCATAGCCAGCGTTGCCAGAGATCTGGCGGAGCGGCTCTTCAGTGGCCTTGCGGATGATGTCGATGCCGATCTGTTCATCGCCTTCGACCTTCAGATTGAGGAGAGCCTTACCGGCGCGGAGCAATGCCACACCACCACCGGGAACGATCCCTTCTTCGACAGCTGCGCGAGTGGCATGCAGAGCATCCTCAACGCGGGCTTTCTTTTCCTTCATCTCGGTTTCGGTAGCAGCACCGACCTTGATGACGGCCACACCACCGGCGAGCTTCGCGAGGCGCTCCTGCAGTTTCTCGCGATCGTAATCGGAAGTTGTTTCTTCGATCTGAGCGCGGAGCTGCTTGATGCGGCCCTCGATCGCCTTCTGCTGACCGGCGCCATCCACGAGCGTCGTGTTGTCTTTATCGACGGTTACCCGCTTGGCACGGCCGAGATCTTCGAGCTTCACACCTTCGAGCTTGATACCGGTCTCTTCCATGAGCGCCTTACCGCCCGTTAGGACACCGATGTCTTCGAGCATCGCTTTGCGGCGATCACCAAAGCCAGGAGCTTTCACGGCGCAGGCATTCAAGGTGCCGCGGAGTTTGTTGACGACGAGCGTAGCGAGAGCTTCACCTTCCACTTCCTCGGCAATGACGAGGAGCGGCTTGCCGGAGCGGGCGATCTGCTCAAGCAACGGCAGAAGATCTTTCATGTTGCTGATCTTCTTCTCGTGGATCAGGATGTATGGATCTTCAAGAACGACTTCCATGCGATCGGGATCGCTGATGAAGTAGGGAGAAAGGTAGCCGCGATCGAACTGCATACCGTCGACGGTCTGCAACTCGGTCACCATGGTCTTCGATTCTTCGACCGTGATCACGCCATCCTTGCCGACTTTCTGCATCGCATCGGCAATGATGTTGCCGATGGTCGCATCGCCATTAGCGGAAATCGTTCCCACCTGGGCAATCGCGCTGCCCGAAACCGGCTTCGAGAACTTCTTGACTTCTTCAACCACGGCATCGACAGCCTTCTCGATACCACGCTTCAGCGCCATCGGGTTCGCTCCCGCGGCCACTGATTTAACGCCTTCACGGAAGATGGCCTGAGCCAGGATGGTCGCGGTGGTGGTGCCGTCGCCGGCGATGTCGGAGGTCTTCGAAGCAACCTCGCGCACCATCTGCGCGCCCATGTTCTCGAGCGGATCCCGCAGCTCGACCTCTTTGGCGACCGTCACACCGTCTTTGGTGATGGTTGGGCCACCGAACTTCTTCTCAAGAACTACGTTGCGGCCTTTCGGTCCGAGCGTCACCTTCACGGCATTAGCCAGTTGGTTTACGCCGCGGAGAATTGCTTGACGCGAATCCTCGCTATAAACAATCTGTTTTGCAGCCATTGTCTTCTTAAATCTCCTTACTTCTTGGAACTCGCGCCGTTAGACGATCCGTTGGTCAACACACCCAGGATCTCGTCTTCGCGCATGATCAAATACTCGTTGCCATCCAGCTTGATATCGTTGCCGGAGTATTTGCCAAACAGAATGCGGTCGCCAACCTGGACGTCGAGGGCGTTGAGTTTGCCATCGTCGCTCCGTTTGCCCTTACCCACCGCAACCACTTCACCCTGCTGCGGCTTTTCTTTTGCCGAATCCGGAATGTAGAGACCGCCCTGCATGGTCTCGCCTTCCTCAATCCGTTTCACCACGACACGGTCGTGTAGCGGACGAATATCCATACTGAAAACCTCCATTTATTGTTAGGAACGAGCGTACAGCTCGTAGGCCGGACAAATCTGATGTCGGGCCACCAGCACAGTTTTAGCACACTGTCGCGGCGAGTGACAATAGCTAATCGTATGTCATTCATTTTAAAAAAGATAAAATCTAAGCCAGCAAACCTTAACAGGCTAGGGCTAAGATTTTCTTCAATTCGTAACGCAGGCAGCAGCTGGTAGGCTAAAGGTGGCCCCCCTGTCCTAAGCTCTGATGCGTCGTTACTCGTTGATTCTGGCCGTGGCGCTAGTCGTCATCTCGGCGGTCGTTGGTTACACGTTGAAGCTGCGGCTGGACAAAGCTCGTGCGCAGCATGCCCATCCGGCGCCGCCTATGAAAACAGGGCTTGAAGGCGTCGCGTCGGCGGGTTGGCACTGGTGGAAGAATGACGATCAAACCGGGAGGCTTATCACAGACGTCAAGGCAGCGTCCTTCGAAGGGACACACGACCCCTCCACCTTCGAGCTAATCGACGCTCGCTTGCGGATGTACGACAAAAGCGGATCTTCTTATACGTTTGTGCAGAGCGAGCGGGCGCTGTTCGATGAAGGCACCGGTGTGCTGCGGTCGGAGGGTCTCGTACACATAGTGATGAACGTGCCGAAAGACAAGAACGCGGAAGACCAGGCGGAAGCAAACAAACGCGTGCGTGTCACAACCACGGGCGTGGTGTACGAAACCAAGACGGGGAAGGCATCAACAGACCAGCCGGCGTCCTTCGTCTTTACGGAGGGCGACGGCAAGGCGGTCGGCGTAGCTTATGACCCGAATACCAAGATCCTGCACTTGAAATCGCAAGTGGCGCTGGACTGGATCGGCAAGGGTCCGGCCACGAATAAGATGCATATCGAGACGAGCGATCTGATCTATAAGGAGGCCGAGGGCAAGATTTACATGTCGCCTTGGTCGCGCATGATCAGACAGTCGACCCGGATTGAAGCGCACAGTACGGTGGTGACGCTCGAGAATCATCACTTGCATGAAATCAACGGCGACCACGCTGTGGGCTCGGATGTGCGGGACGACCGGCGTACCGGCTACTCAGCCGACAAGATGGTCGCGATGTTCAACGACAAGGGCGTTCTGATGGAAATTCGGGGCGACGGGAACGCGCGTGTCGAATCGGGGCAGACGGGCGCGCATACGGTGCTGACCGGAGAGCATGCCGATCTGCACTTTAAGCTCGAAACCAAGCAGCAGGGTAAGAACACGGTGCAAGATAGCGAGCTGAGCCTGGTGAACGCGGACGGACACAGCGTGGCGATCTCAACTCCGCTGCCGCAACCGGGTGTAAAGCTGGCGGAGACCCGTATTTTGAGAAGCGAACACATCGAACTGGCTATGAAGCCGGGCGGAAAAGACCTGCAGGAGATTCGGACGCCTTCGACGGCGCAACTCGAATTTAGGCCGAATCGTCCGGACCAGGCGCATCGAGTGGTGGATGCCGCCCATCTACGGGTGATCTATGGCGAAGGCAGCTATGTAGACACGCTGCTTGCATGGCAGGCTGTGACGCACACCGACAAAGCGGCGGCAAACGTGAAGGTGAAAACAGGACCGGACGGCAAGCCGATTCCGCCTTCGCCTGCGCTCACCTGGAGCGATCTGATGACGGTGAAGTTCGCACCGGAATCAAACCAGGTCGCGACTATTGATCAAAGCGGGAATTTCCGTTACGAGGAGGGAGCGCGGAAAGCTTGGGCGAAACAGGCTTACCTGGAGCAGAGCATCAATCGCATTACCCTGAGCGATCACGCGCGCGTGCTGGACGACACGGGCTCGGCCACGGGCGACACGATCGTGATGAACCAGGCTACTGGCGACATGGATGCCAAGGGGCACGTACTTTCGACGCACGAACCCGATAAGAATCAGAAGCCGGGCACATCCATGCTGGATGCCGGCGAACCGATGCAGGCTCGCGCGGATCGCATGCAGACGCGTGACGATAATTCAAAGGTATTTTACGAGGGCAACGTGGTGATGTGGCAGGGGGCGAACCGCATTTCGGCTGACAGCATTGCGATCGACCGCGACGCGCGTGGCTTGATTGCGGCCGGGAACGTGGTCAGTGAACTGCTCGACAACAGAACGCCCGGCGCGACAACATCTGACGCGGCCGCCGCGACGCCGGATTCGGCCGCGAACACCGGTCCGATTTTCACTAATGTTTATGCGCCAAAGCTGGTGTACCGCGACGATACGAAGGTGGCGAATTACTCGGATGGCGTAAAGCTGACGCGGCAGAAAATGACGATCACGGCTCAGGACCTGCAAGCCTTTCTGACGCCGAAATCAGACAAACCCTCAAATGAATCGTCGCTCAATCACGCTTTGGCGACGGGGAAGGTAACCATCCACGACGTGATTTCACCGGGGCGCACGCGTGTCGGAAAAGGCGAACATTGCGAATACTACACCAAGGAAGACAAAGTGATCCTGAACGGCGGCGCTCCCCAAATGACCGACAGCTTCAAGGGCATTACGAAAGGGATGCAGCTCACGTATTTTAGCGGCGATGATCACTTGATCGTCGATGGCAAAAAAGCGCAGGTCGCCTTCACCAAAATGAAGAAGAAGGCAACGCCGGCGCCTCAGCCTGAGTCTTCCAACGGCATGTCGGTTTCGGGTCCGCAGTAGCTGAAACAGCTGGGGTCTAAGGATGCAGGCGGTGGTAGATGATGCAAAACCGTGTCCGTCCAACGGCTTGATAGTGGCTGAGCCAGTTGTGCAGCTCCGGGTAATTTTGCAGCCGGAGGTTTGGATTAAGCAGCCCCAGGCCCTCTACTAGCCAGGTTGGTTTTGTTGCGGCGAGCTGCAGGCGATTCGACGCGGCGGGACCGCCGTAGATAGGGTTTCCGGCATGCAGATGGCGATCGGCGGGCACTCCGGTGAGCGGCTGCGAATCCCAGAACTTACCATCGCTCGTGAGGCGGGTATAGACGTAAATGTCTGGTCGATAGCCCCAAACAAAAAGAGTATCTCCGGCTTGCGCCGTAGAACTTATTAGAGACGCTGCGGCTTGCGAATCGAGATCAAGCCGCACGTCGGTCCAGGGCGGTTGACGATCTTGCAAATTGTCGTACGCGAGCGAGGCGTAGTGCGGCCCAAAGCGAATGAGTGGTACGAGAAGAGTGGCGAGCAAGAGGACCAGCGTAATGCGGCGGTAGCGTTCGCAAGCGATCATAATGCCGCGCGAACCTGCCAGGACGAGCGGAGGAAGCAATTGCAAAAAGTAGCGCGGTTCGAAGCGCGCGCCGAGGCAGCTAGAGGCAAAGGAAAACGCGATCCAGGAAGACAACATCCAGCGCGAGCGGCGATCGATCCGGACAAGCGTCACGGCGGTGCCCGCGGTGATAACGCTGTGAAACCCGAGCCAGTCGGTGATTCGTACTGCGGCGGTGTGCAGCGGGTGAATGACAGGCGATTGAGATGCGTAGATCCAGCCCCAGCGCCAGACTTGTTCGCAGTAGCCGGACCAGCATCCGGCCAGCCACGCGGCTCCGAATGCCAGGAACAGGGGAGGCAGAAAACCGATAAACAGCGGGACCAGCGAAGCGAGCAGCCAACTGGCGCAGACCGCGAGTACAAACAATGCTTTAGGATTTACTAAGAATGCCGCGGCACAACAGAGTCCTGCGGGGAAAGGCCGATGTGTAAAGGCGTAGAAAATAGCGCCAATGTGCGGAATGATCATCAAGGCATCGGCTGCAAACGGCAGAACAGCTGAAGGCAAATAGAAAGCCAGGAAGAACGCGAGAAGAAGCGCCGCGATTCGCGCCTCAGCTTCACCCCACCAGGCTCGCGCGAGGCGGTAGATCAGGTAACAGGCTGTTAAGACATAGCCGGTATCGAGCAGACGTAACAGCCAGCCGGGATGCGCGCCGATAATGAGGTAGTAGATGGCGCTTAAGGGAGGCTTGTCGTACCAGAAATCGCGATATGGCAGCTTGCCATGCAGAATATTGAGGGCGGCCGCTAGATGGTAGTCCTCGTCGGACCAAAGCAGATGGATATGGCAGAGCCGAAGAGAGGCGAACAGCAGCACCGCCAGTGCAGTGACGAACTGCTTGCGAGCGCGCCCTTTGAGAGCGCCGATTCCATCCATTCACCGCGTATCATAAGACATACGAGATAGACAGCCCGCTTTCGAGCGCTGCATCGCACTTATGAGAACGTTGCAAACGGTGGAGATTGCCAAATCCTACAACAATCGCAAGGTTGTGGACAACGTCTCGGTGCGCGTTGAGCAGGGGGAAGTGGTGGGCTTACTCGGGCCGAACGGCGCGGGCAAGACTACGTCGTTTTACATCATTGTCGGGCTAGTCAGTCCGGATAGCGGCCGAGTATTGCTGGACGATCAATCCGTGACTGAGTTGCCCATGTACCTGCGGGCACGCAGAGGTGTGAGTTATTTGCCGCAGGAGCCATCGGTTTTCCGCAAGCTAAGCGTGGAGGACAATTTGATGGCGATCCTGCAAACGTTACCGCTTAACGGGCGCGAACGGCGGGAGCGGATGAACGCGCTCATTGATGATCTTGGTCTCGAAACCGTGCGCCATAGCAAAGGCTATATGCTCTCTGGCGGAGAGCGCCGGCGTGTCGAGATTGCCCGCTCGCTCGTGTTGCAACCGGATTTTATTCTGCTGGATGAGCCGTTTTCGGGCATTGACCCGATCCAAGTGCTCGAGTTGCAACGCATTATCGGCGACTTGAAGCAGAAGGGTATTGGCATCCTGGTTACGGACCACAATGTGCGGGAGACGCTGGCCGTAACCGATCGCGCCTATATCATCAGCAATGGCAGAATCTTCCGCGCAGGCTCGCCGGACTCGCTCGGTAACGATCCGGAAGTGCGGCGGATTTACCTGGGCGAAAACTTTTACTTTCCGCCCGTGCCAGTGGCTCAATGAAGGGGAAAGAACGAGCGGGGTTCTCCGCGGATAACGGATTTTCCTAACCCAACGAGACGGCTTTGCGGTGCTAAACTGAGAGCCAATGAGTTCGCTTTCGCAGCGCCTTCACCTCGGGGTCCAGCAAAAGCAGATACTCACGCCCGGGCTGGTGCAGATGGTCACGGTCCTGCAACTCAATCGCCTCGAGTTGAAGGACATGATCATGAACGAGATCGCCGAGAATCCTGTGTTGGAGGAAGCCAGCGAGTCGGGCGAGGAGCTAACGCCGGCTGAATTGCAGGCCGCGCTTGAGCGCGAGCGTCAGGCGGAGCCGGCCGACCAAGCGATCCTTGATCGCGTTGAAGATTCCGCCGTCAAGAGCGCATTAGACGCGCCGTCCGACGGCGATCTTGCTCCTGAGAATCCTACGCCTGCGGCGGATGGCCTGGCGGCGGGAACGGCAGCGCCCGAAGAATCACCGAAAACCGAAACCGATCCCTTTGACGAGATCGACTTCGGCAGTTTCTTCGATGATTATCTCGATCCTGGATTCAAGAGTCCGGCGTCGGAGTCGATCGAAAAGCCATCATTCGAAACATTCCTGTCTTCGCCAGTCACACTGAGCGATTATTTGCAAAGCCAGCTCAGCGTGTTGATTTTGCCTGAGCGAGTGCGGCAGGCCGCGAACACGATTATCGGGAACCTCGAAGAGAGCGGGTATTTGACTACACCTCTTGAAGAGATTGCGGTCGCGGAAGATTTGAAACTGCAAGATGTGCAGGCAGGATTGCGCGCGGTGCAATCGCTGGATCCTACGGGCGTAGGGGCCATGGATCTGCGCACCTGTTTACTGCTGCAGCTGGAAGCGCGCGGGGCGCGTGACTCGGTGGCGTGGAAGATTGTGGCGGACCATCTGAAGCTTTTGGAGACGCGGCAGGTGTCACAATTGGCGAAAGTGCTCGGCCGCCCTCTCGAGCACATTCAAATCGCTTTGGCCGTGATCCGGCATCTCGACCCGGCTCCCGGGCTGCGTTACTCGAGCGTGGCGGCCCGGCAGGTCGAACCGGATGTTTATATCTCGAAAGATGGCGAAGATTATGTCATCACTTTGAACGACGACGAGATCCCGCAGCTCCGCCTGAACGGCGACTACAAGCGAATGATCGATCGCGAGCAGGAACCCAATCGCGAAATCCGGAATTACGTGAAAGAGCGCTACGCATCGGCGCTCCAGTTGATCAAGAACATCGAGCAACGCAAGCAGACCATCATGCGCGTGTGTCAGGCGATCGTCCAGCGGCAACCGGAATTCCTGGAATCCGGCATCGACCAATTAAAGCCTATGATGATCAAGGAAGTGGCCGAAGAGATTGGCGTGCATCCCTCGACGGTCAGCCGGGCGGTCGCAAACAAGTATGCCCATACTCCGCAGGGCGTGTTCGAGTTGCGCTACTTCTTCTCCGAGGCCGTGCAAGGGCCTTCCGGCAGCGCCACTCCCCTGCTGATCGTAAAGAGAAGAGTGAAGAAGATGATTGACGATGAGAATTCCGCGCACCCTCTCACAGACGAACAAATCACGGCACGCCTGGAAGCTGAAGGCATTCAGGTTACGCGGCGTACGGTGGCGAAATATAGGGAGGACATGAAAATTCCTTCGACACATCAGCGGCGGGTTCGCGCCTAAGAAGCACGCACCCTGAATTTTATTTGTTTTCGTAAGTTCCAAAAGCCCCGAGAGTTCGCGCCTCGGCAGCGCGGTTATTCTCAAAAAGAGGAAGAAATGAAGCTGATCGTTTCCGGAAAGACCAAGGACTTCACTCCTGAATTAGAAGAAAAGGTAACAGCAAAAATTGCTAAATTCAGCAAGATGATCGAGCAGCGTGGGGAGCGTGAAGCTCACGTGACTCACCAAGTGGAACGGCATCTTCACCGCATCGAGGTGATTGTCAATTTCTACGATCATGTGCTGGTGGGGGAGGGGCTGGACGCTGATCTCGACGCGGCGCTTTGCCATGCGGTGGAGAAGCTCGAGAAACAAGTAGTGAAGCTAAAGAACCGCTGGCGCGACACGCACCGTGACGCAAAGGCGGTGCGCACGACAAAGGAGAGCTGGGAGGCGAACGGGAGTTCTCCTGAAACGGCCAAAAGTGCTGTGTTAGATCAAAGGTCGAATGGCAATGGGCGGCCTAAGATTTTTCATGTCGATTACAACGAGAATCGAAAACCGATGACACTCGAAGAAGCGCTACTTGAGATGCAGCGGGAAACCGACGATTACGTGGTCTATCGCGACTCCTCTCGCAATTGTTTGTCAGTTCTGGTGCGAAGGCCAGATGGAAATTTCGATCTTATCGAATCGTGATCGGCGCGTAAGGAAACGGCCTCTCTAGCTACACTAAAGCCAGAAACAAGCTACGAGCTTAATGGCCAAATCGAAATCTGAAGGTTCCAGTCCGGGCGCCGGTTTAACTGCAACGCGACCGTCGCACGATCTGGTAATTATCACCGGCATGAGCGGTTCCGGCAAACTTACCGCCTTGAAAGCCTTCGAAGATCTTGGGTTTTACGCCGTGGACAACCTTCCTATTGCGCTACTGCCGAAGTTTGCGGACCTGACGTACGACTCTAAAAAACGCGGTGCTTTGATCATCGATATACGGGAAGGCGAGCAGCTCAAACAGTTCCCAAAGATATTCCGCGAATTAAAAGGCCGTCTCAGCTGCTCATTGGTTTTCCTGGATGCGGAAGACGAAGTTCTGCGACGGCGTTTCAGCGAAACGCGGCGGCCCCATCCGCTCGGCGGCCAAGCCACCGTATTGAACAGCTTAATGAACGAACGCGAGCAACTCGCGCCGATCCGGACGATTGCCGATCTGTGTATTGACACTTCCAAGCTCAATGTTCACGATCTGCGGGCGCTCATCTCCGCCAAATTTCAGGATTCGAAAGAAAGTAACAAGATCGTCATTTACGTCAACAGTTTCGGTTTTCGGCATGGGGTTCCCCCCGATAGCGACCTGGTCTTTGACGTCCGTTTCTTACCGAATCCGAATTACATACCGGAATTCAAGAAATTGAGTGGGCGAAATCGCAGCGTGGCTCATTACATCCAGTCGTTTCCTCAAACGGGCGAATTCATCAACCGGATCTCCGATCTCCTGATTTATTTGCTGCCTCACTACATCCGCGAAGGGAAGAGCTATCTGACGATTTCTTTCGGATGTACCGGCGGTCACCACCGTTCGGTATTCATAGCGAGCGAGATCAATAAGCGGCTAAAGAAAGCCGGTTACTCGGTGAAGGAAAGTCATCGCGATGTCGGCAAATAGCCGAGGTCTAATTGACAGAAGCCAAGTCGCTGAAGGGTTTGGACTGGCTCTGGTAATCGGAGTATAACGATTCTTCCTGGCTTCGATAACCGTACAATCCGAGGACGTTCGCGTTCACTTTTTCAATGAAGTATTTCGGCAACCAGTATTCGCCGACAGGCATCTGGTCCAATTCGAACTGGGTTCCGGGTTTTACATGCGCGATGAAGAAGCCGAACGAGACGGGTTGCGTGACTTCCGCCTTCACTTTGACCCAATGAAAATGCTGCTTGTCGACCCACATCTGTCCGCGCATACCAAGCAGCACGCGTGCTTTCTCGACCGGAGGGCGGTAATCGGGGTTAGCTGTGGCGGCCAACCGATAACAGGGCGTGCCATCCACTTGCTCTTCGTCGAGCAGGCGAAAATTGAACGCTGCCGCCATCTGCTGCATGAGCAGATGCTCTTCGGCGCGGGTGCTCTCAAAATCTGCAATGCGAGAGCGGCGCTGAGTGGCGGACTCGTACCTGCGCCGCACCACTTCGTTTTTCAACTTCTCGCTCTCCGCCTGACACTGCGTCCGGGAAATGGGCTCTCCATTCACTTCGAGCAATCGCTGGTAAGGCGATCCGTCGATCATCAACATCCGATAGGTCTTGGATTGCCGCGACTGAACTTGTCCGCTGCTGTCGAGCTTGCTTTTTATGTCACGCTCGTCATAAGCGAAATCCAATTGAGCTTGCCAGTCGCGGTTATTGACGGCGACGGCTTGGCGGATGATCGCTGCCGGAGTGACAGGAGCCTCGGCGGACTTGCCGGAAGCCGCAAATGCTCCCGTTCCGGACAAGAGAATCAAAAGAGAAGCACTCACCGCCTTATAGTTCGCTGCTCTCAGCATCATTGGCTCACGTCCTCAAACGCGCAACACTGAAGTACACTAATAGACTCGCTCGGCGAGCTATTGTGTACACTCTCATTCTAAGTAGTTTAATTTACTTTGGACGGCAAGGGCGTACCAGGGGTGCTAGGAATGCCTGCTAGGGTCGACCGTTACTTTTTTGGGGCGTTAGCATTTGGTACCGGAGCGGGGAAACGCGTCAGGGTCCCGTTCCTCCGCGGCAGTATCCACACACTCCAGATCCTTTTCAATCGCGACTCTCAGGGTTGTAGCATCATCAGCCGGCAGGTCGAAATAGAGACCGAGGGACTCTCCGTGGGCCCAGGCTTTTACTTCTCGTAGGGGGGCGGTAATCCGGATCCTACCTCCGTCGAAAGATGCTTCGGGCTCAATTTTGGCGTTCGGCTCGAGGGTGTAGATGAAACGCGAGTCGTTGGGGAAGCGCACTGTCCCCTCAAGCGCATTTCCGGCCGCCAGCGAAGTTACTTCTCGTTGGTTGACGCGGAGACGCAGCGAATTGTCGCGGAAACGAAGCTTCATCTACTCTCAGTGTATCCGCCAATCGCCTGAATAGACGTTGAAGCGACCCTCTCTGACGAAGCCGATGAGCGTCAAGCCGCAGCCGCGTGCGGTCTCAATGGCCAGGCTGGAAGGACTACCGACCGTCGCGAGGATAGGGGCTCCCGCGGTGGCCGCTTTCTGGACAAGCTCAAAGCTGCTCCGACTGCTGAGGAATAGAATTCGCTGCTCTAAAGGGACAATCCGATTCAGGACTGCCCAACCAATCAGTTTGTCGAGCGCGTTGTGCCGTCCGATGTCCTCAAACGACTTTTCGATCACGCCCGAGGCATCCACCAAAGCGGCGGCATGTAGACCACCGCTTTGCGCAAAGCCTTCCTGCCGGTCCTTCAATAACGCAGGCAATTGCCGGATCAGCTGCGAATCCACTTGAAAAGAACCGGGGAGTTGCGGCGGTATGCGCTGCTGCAGAGCTTGAATGCTGGTTTTCCCACAGACACCACAGCTTGCGTTGACAAACGTGGCCCGCTTCATTTGCAGCATTTGAACGTCAACTCCAGGCGCGAGTTCTACCACGATTTCGTTCGACGGTTCGACACCCAGAAAACGGACCTCGCTGATATCTGTTTCGCTGCGCACCACGCCTTCGGAATAAAGAAAGCCCACCGCCAACTCGCAATCGTCTCCCGGGCTGCGCATGGTGAGAGCGAGAGATTCACTCTTATGAGAGTCTTTCACCCAATGCCCCAGGGCAATCTGCAGCGGCTCTTCCGTCGCCACAGTATCGGTAAACCTTTGGATTTGCGTCGTTTCGAACCGTTTAGTGGTGTACTGCCGTACGAGCAGGCCAGCGTTCCCGTTCATGAGCGCCTTTCATCTCAGAGTCGCACGCGAATACAGAAAACTCCAGGGCAAGATAATTTGGCTGGGAAGGGATTGAAGCGGCTGGTTGCGGGGGCAAGATTTGAACTTGCGACCTTTGGGTTATGAGCCCAACGAGCTACCTGACTGCTCCACCCCGCAATTAGATCGTAACAACCATGGCCGCGGGAATCAACCTCCCTGCCTCTTTTTCGGGGCTATCCTGGACTATTAGCTATGAACTTTTGCAGTATAGAGATTGTTGTAGCTGCGGACTAATGGCAACCCCAAGTTCTACTCGGAAGCGGACCCTGGTGCGTCGCCCTGCAGCGACACCCGTACAGGCCGCGCCGCGACTCGACTCTCCCGGGCTTTACCTCAATCCTCATTTGAGTCTGCTGGCCTTTCAGCATCGGGTACTCGAGGAAGCTCGTGATCCTGCGACACCGTTGCTTGAACGGGTTAAATTCATCTCCATCCTCGCTTCGAACATGGATGAATTTTTCATGGTGCGTGTGGCTGGGCTATGGCAGCAGATTGAAACGCGAACCACCGAAATCAGTATGGACGGCCGCTCGCCTTCCGAGCAGCTGGAGCTAATCCGCCATGAAGTGAACACCATCATGGATTCGATTTACAGTCTTTGGCGCGACGAGCTCATGCCTGAGCTGCGGGAGGAAGGCATCTTCATACTCGATCTGGATGAGCTAAACCCACAACAGAAAGTAGCGATGGATGACTACTTCCAACGCGTGGTCTATCCGGTTCTGACACCGTTGGCCGTCGACCAAGGCCGACCGTTTCCTCATATTTCAAATCTCAGTCTGAACATCGCCGCCGTGGTAAGCGCCGGTGACGAGATTGAGCACTTCGCGCGCATCAAAGTGCCGGATTCTCTGCCGCAACTGGTGCCGCTTCCTTCGGAAGCTTCCGAGCTGGCGTTTGTCTGGCTGGAGACCGCGATCACGTCGAATTTGCGCCTGCTCTTTCCCGAGATGCAGATTGTCAAATCCGACATGTTCCATGTGACACGCGACGCCGAGCTTGCTATCCAGGAACTGGAAACGGACGATATTCTCGAGAGTGTGCAGGAAGCGGTATGGCGCCGACGGTTTCGCGATGCGGTGCGGCTGCAGATTAATCCAGGAATGCCGCAGCGCCTGATAGATCTTCTGACTTCTAATTTGGAGCTGGACCAGAACGATGTATACCGTGTGGATGGCCCCTTAGATTTGAGCCGGGTGCGGGCGTTGCTTACCATCGACCGGCCCGCCCTCAAAGACAAACCTTTCATTGCCTCGACGCCCAAAGGGTTCGGCACCTCGCCGTCCAGTGAAATCTTCTCGACGATTTCGGAAGCGGACATCCTTGTCCATCATCCGTTCGAATCATTTCAGCCGGTGGTCGATTTCCTGCGTGCGGCGGCCGAGGATCCGAACGTTCTGGCGATCAAGATGACGCTGTACCGGGTGGGACGAAACTCGCCCATAGTCGAAGCGCTGTTGGACGCCATCCAGAACGGAAAGCAAGTGGCTGTGCTTCTCGAATTAAAGGCTCGATTCGACGAAGAAAGCAACATTGAGTGGGCGCAGAAACTTGAGCGAGAGGGCGTTCACGTCGTCTATGGACTGCCGGGTGTGAAAGTTCACGCCAAAATGGCGATGGTGGTGCGGAGGGAAGGGGAGGCTATCAAACGATATCTTCATTTGGGAACGGGCAATTACAATCCGACGACGGCGCGCATTTACACTGATCTTGGACTTTTCACTTGTAATTCCGAGATCGGAGAAGATGTTAGCGATCTGTTCAATCATTTGACCGGCTACTCGGCGAAGAAATCCTACCGCAAACTATTGGTTGCGCCGCACAGCATACGTAACGGCCTGGAGCGGCTGGTTCACTCGGAAATTGAACGTCACAAGGCACACGGCGACGGACACCTGATCTTCAAGATGAATGCCCTCGAAGATGCCGGTATGGTGCGCCTGCTCTATGAGGCTTCGCAGGCAGGAGTTCAAATCGACCTGATCGTACGCGGCGTGTGCTCGCTTCGGCCGGGCTTGCCAGGGGTGAGCGAGACAATTCGAGTGCGAAGTATTCTCGGCCGGTTTCTGGAGCACAGCCGTATTTACTACTTCCACAATGGCGGTGATGAATTGGTCTACGTTGGGAGCGCCGATTTAATGCCGCGTAACCTCAATCGACGTGTTGAAATATTGTTTCCCATCGAGAACCGGCGGCTCATTCGGCGCTTACGTGATCGCATCCTAGCTAAGTATCTGGAAGACGAGGCCGGTGCGCGCATCATGCAGGCGGATGGCAGCTATCAACGAGTGCCTCCGTCCGGAAAAAAATTGTTGAGCAGTCAATCCTGGTTCCTGCGGCATGAAGCCTGACGAGATGAATGCGCGAAGGCTTGACCGGTAGGCTAGTCGCAATCGGGGCCGTTTTCTTCGTTGCGCTTTCCAGCTCCGCCCTGTGGTTACAATCGAATGTCATTCCTGGTAATTACCTGACCTTTTTTTCGAAGCTCCTGCTAGCCAATCTTCTCGCCTGCAGCGTCTCGCTTGTGCTGGTCCTGAGACTTGCCCGGCGGTGGCGCGTGGCGGCTGACCGGCTGGAAAGCTTCGCCGCCGCGCTTCCGGCCACGGAAATTGCTCTGCCGGAGAACGAGCCGGGCGAACTTGGTGGTTTGGCCCGCGCGCTTCGAGAAATGGCAGAGCGCGTGCGGCACGTTATGGAAAGGGCAACTTCAGAACTGTCGCGACGCGAAGCAATTTTGGCCTGTATGGCCGAAGGAGTGCTGGCCGTCGATCAGAACCTCCGAGTGATTTTTTGCAACGAAGCATTTGCACGTGCGTTCAGCGCGCGGATGCCGGTCGCGGAAGGGCGGATTTTATATGAGGTCGTCCGCGAGCCGGTAATTCGAGACATTCTGGAGCGAGTGGTGAAAACTGGCGCAGCGGAAACCGATCGCTTTCAGCTGCCTAGCGCAGCAGGCCGCTGGTTTGAGGCGCGCGCGCTGCCGTTCGGCGAGCAGCCTCGCCGGGGAGGAGTGATCGTGTTGCATGATGTTACCGATATCGAACGCCAGGAGCAAGTACGGAAGGACTTCGTGGCTGATGTTTCTCACGAGCTCCGTACGCCGCTCGCAGCGATTCGTGGCTATGCTGAAACCCTGCTGGATGGCGCATTAGAAGACCAGGCAAACAATCGCAAGTTCGTCGAAATCATTCAGTCTCATGCCATACGCCTGAACAATATCGCTTCCGATCTACTCGTAATCTCTGAGCTGGACCGCAATGCTCCTCCGGAAATGCCTCCTGAAAGGGTGTCGTTGCTGTCGGTTGTTCAATCCGCGATGCACACGGTGGAAGCTCAAGCGGTCATGCGCGGCATTCGGGTGGAGATCGGTTGCTGCCAGGATTGCACGGTGATCGGTTACCGGTTTCGTCTGGAGCAGGCGGTGACTAACCTGTTAGACAATGCGGTGAAATTCAATCGGGAGAATGGACTCGTTACGGTCGAGTGTGCACCGGCAGCCGACGGCCGGGTACGACTCTCCATTGCGGATTCAGGCATGGGCATACCGAGCGAGGATTTGAAGCGTGTATTTGAGCGATTCTATCGGGTGGACAAAGCACGCTCGCGACCTTCCGGAGGCACCGGGCTCGGACTGCCTATCGTGAAAGAGGTGGTGGAGCGAATGGGTGGCAGTGTCGCCGTCGAAAGCCAGCTTGGGCGCGGATCCAAATTTACGATTCTGCTAAAGTCCGCGTAGGTCCGGTGGTGGCAGCCGATTTTAACGGGCCGCTTCAAAAGCGGCTCGTCTGTATTGGCACTTCCGAGGCCGAGTTGCTGAGCAGACCTAAGCTGAGCAGGCCCAAGCTGAGCGAATCCAGGAGAGGCCAAGCGCTGCGGCATCTGCAACTACCTCACCGATATCTCCCTTAGACCCGGGTATGCCTCGCTTAGCAAGTGCGGAACTTTGACCGGCTGCCCGGCGATCGAGGCACGCAATTCGAGCGCGTTCACAGCGGCCTTGCCTATGTTGTGGTTGTTACCTATTACGTATGTGTCCTTCGCATCGACCGCGATTTCTTTGATTCGATCTATCCAGGGTGACAATTCCTCATGCGTGTAGAGGTGGTCGTAGCGATCCCGCACGTTTGCGGTCGGCGAGAACCACTGCTTGTAATTGCGGCCATGCAGACGGACGTAGCCAATGTTCGAAGTCACGCGCGCATCTGGTTTGACGGAACGCTTGAAAAGAGGCTGATCTATGTTGGCGATGCCGACGCCGAGTTCGCTGAACAGATCCAGTGTGCTTTCGTCGATCCAACTGCTGTGACGGACCTCAATTACCAGCGGATATTCCACGAATCGCCGATGTAGATTCACGACGTAAGCGCGCGACTCGGGCTCGTTACGGAAAGACCAGGGGAACTGAATCAGGAGCGCACCAAAACGATTTGCCTCAACCAGTGGGGCGATGCCATCCTTAAATTCCTTCTCATCGTTTGGCGCTGGTTTACGTTCGTGCGTAAATGAGTGGAAAAGCTTGGCGGTAAATCGAAAATTGCGATTCGCTGTTACGCTCTCGGTCCATTTTGTAGCGGCCGTTGCCCGTGGTGCGCCGTAATAGGACGAATTGATCTCGACCGCGTCAAAGAAATCTGCTAGATAGGTGAGTTTGTCAAATCCGCGCGGCGCGGGCCGAGGATAGACGACGCCCTCCCAGTCTTTATATGTCCAACCAGCCACACCCACCCGGATCACAATTGGCATGGTAAAACAAGACCGGCGTGTATGGCGACAATAAGGCGAAGAACGATGCGGCTAGTCGAAGGTATTGAAGCTTACGGGCTGCAGCCAAACGAATAACCTAGGTCTGTCTAGGAACCGCTAAGAACCGCGTGAGTTATTGAAAATAGTGGCGGGGACGACGGGGCTCGAACCCGCGACCTCCGACGTGACAGGCCGGCGTTCTAACCAGCTGAACTACGTCCCCTTGAAGGAAAAACGTCGGACCTGACCAGATTAACACAGCGTGACTATTAGGCCGTCGCTGCAGTTAGTACGTCCTTATGACTTCTTTAGCTAGCCGTTGCTAGATTCGGGTTGTAACTATGGCAGACCTACTTTACGTGCTGATTGGCCTTTTGTTCTTCGGGTTGTGCTGGGCCTTCACGAAAGCTTGCGATCGCCTTTAAAGGATTTCGAGGATGGACTACATTGTGGGCGGCATTACAGCAGTGTTCTTGTTCGGCTACCTGATTTATGCGCTGCTTAAGCCGGAGAAATTCTAATTTATGACGGCGAACGGCATCCTGCAAATTCTGATTTTCTTTGCGGTCATTCTGGCTTTGGCCAAGCCAGTGGGCATCTACCTGGCAAAGCTTTTCGAGGGAAAGCGGACGTTTCTGCATCCCGTTTTGCGGCCCCTCGAAAGCCTGGCGTACAAGCTGATCGGCATCAACGAGAATACTGAGCAGCGCTGGACACAATATGCCGCGGCGTTGCTCGCTTTCAGCGTTTTTAGTTTCCTGTTTGTTTACCTGATCCAGCGTTTGCAAGGCGTTCTCCCTTTTAATCCGCAAGGCATGACGGGCAAGTTGGTGACACCCGATCTGGCGTTTAATACCGCGGTGAGTTTTCTCTCGAATACCAACTGGCAATCGTATAGCGACGGTGAAGCGATTCTGAGCTACTTCGTGCAGATGACTGCATTAACGGTGCAGAACTTCGCCTCGGCGGCGGCAGGAATGGCGGTGGCAGTCGCACTGGTTCGAGGGTTTGCGAGACAGCAGATAAATAGCTTGGGCAACTTTTGGGTTGATTTGGTTCGCGGAACGCTTTATTTGTTGCTACCGCTGTCTATCTTGCTGGCACTGGTATTTTGCGCACAAGGCGTGATTCAAAACTTTCACCCGTACACGGTCGTGCATACGGTGGAAGGTGCGAAGCAGGTCATCGCGCAAGGGCCGGTAGCCTCGCAGGAAGCCATCAAGATGCTTGGCACAAACGGCGGTGGATTCTTTGGCGCCAATTCGGCCCACCCGTTTGAAAATCCCACACCGTTTTCGAATTTCCTTCAGATCATTGCGATTTTCATCATTCCGGCCGGGCTGACCTATATGTTTGGCGTGATGGTGGGAGACCGGCGGCAAGGGTGGGCGATATTTGCCGCGTGCTCGGCCATGTTTCTGATTGGAGCCTTTGCGTGTTACTGGGCCGAAGCGAAAGGAAACCCAATCCTGGGGCATCTCGGCGTGGAGCAGAACGCGACCGGGCTACAAGCGGGCGGCAACATGGAAGGTAAAGAAACGCGTTTTGGCATTGCGGCCAGCGCGTTGTTTGCGACTGTCACGACCGATGCCAGTTGCGGCGCGGTGAACGGCATGCACGACAGCTTTACTCCGCTGGGCGGCCTGGTGCCACTGTTCAACATTCAGACCGGTGAAGTGATTTTCGGCGGCGTGGGCGCCGGGCTCTACGGCATTCTGCTCTACGCCATTCTGGCGGTATTCATTGCGGGACTTATGGTGGGTCGAACGCCGGAGTATATCGGAAAAAAGATCGAAAGCAAGGAAGTAAAGATGGCGATGGTGGCGTTGATTTCGACCGCCTTTAGCATTTTAGTGTTCTCTGCGATTTCGTCGGTGGTTCACTTTGGCGAGCCGATTAAGGATGCGAAGGGGCAAGCGGTGGCACAAAGTTATTGGAATCCGCCCGGGCCGGCTACGGCGAACTTCACGAACTCGGGGCCGCATGGGTTCAGCGAAGACCTCTACGCGTACACGAGCGGTACCGGAAATAACGGCAGCGCTTTTGGCGGGTTGAACGCCAACACACCGTGGTACAACCTGACGCTGGGCCTCGCTATGCTCATCGGACGCTTTTTCTTTCTGATACCGCTGTTGGCGGCCGCGGGCAGCCTAGCCCGTAAGAAACGGATCGCGGCGACCAGCGGCACCTTTCCCACGCACGGTCCGCTTTTTGTGGGGCTCCTGGTAGGAACGGTAATTCTCGTGGGAGCGTTAACTTTCTTTCCGGCGCTCGCCCTGGGGCCGATCGCCGAGCACTACCTGATGCAAGAGGGGCATCTCTTCTCGGTTCTTCTCTTCCCCTTGATGAGTTAGCATATGGCCACCTCAGTAGAAACACCAGTGACTCCAACCCAACAACAGCAAGCAACGCCGGAATCGTCATTGCTGCCGTCGAAACTCACGCGCTCGCGTTCATTCTTCGATCCGGAGATCCTGAAACGAGCTTTTCTGGAAGCTTTCGTCAAGCTCAATCCTCTGACGCTGCTCAAAAACCCTGTGATCTTTGTGGTCGAGGTGGGCGCGGCACTGGTGACTCTGTTTATAGCGCGAGACATCTTCACGAAAGGGGTCGGTAACGGATTTGAAATCCAGATTGCGCTTTGGCTTTGGTCTACAGTGCTTTTCGCGAACTTTGCCGAAGCAATGGCCGAGGCGCGGGGTAAAGCGCAGGCCGACACGCTACGCAAGACGAAGACCGATTCGATAGCGAAGCGGCTGCTGGCGCACGGAAAAATCGAGACGGTTCCAGCCTCGAAACTGCGCGCCGGAGACACGGTCATGGCGGAGGCCGGCGATTTGATTCCGGGCGATGGCGAGGTGATCGATGGAATTGCGACTGTCGATGAATCGGTAATCACAGGCGAGAGTGCGCCGGTAATTCGTGAATCGGGCGGCGATCGGAGTGCGGTAACGGGTGGTACGCGCGTGTTATCCGACCAGGTGAAAATCCGCATTACCTCCAATCCTGGCGAAACGTTTCTGGACAAGATGATCGCGCTGGTCGAAGGGGCAGAGCGCCAGAAGACACCGAATGAAATTGCGTTGAACATTTTAATTTCTGGCCTGACGTTGATCTTCCTGCTAGCAGTGGCGACGCTGCATCCTTTTGCGGTTTATGCGAGCGCGGCGTCCAAGACAGGACAGGTGCCTAGCATTGCGGTGCTTGTTTCACTGCTAGTCTGCCTGATACCGACGACTATTGGTGGACTACTTTCGGCGATAGGTATAGCGGGCATGGACCGCGTGATGCAGCACAATGTGCTGGCGATGAGCGGTAAAGCGGTGGAAGCATCGGGGGACGTGAACACACTACTGCTCGATAAAACGGGTACGATCACACTCGGTAACCGGCAGGCGGTGGAATTTGTCGCCTTTCCCGGAGTTACCGAGGATGAACTCGCTGATGCGGCGCAGTTATCGAGCTTGGCCGACGAAACTCCGGAAGGCCGTTCGGTAGTGATTCTCGCGAAGGAGCGGTACGGTTTGCGGGGCAGAGAGGTGGCTGATCACGAAGCCAACTTCATTCCGTTTTCGGCATACACGCGAATGAGCGGAGTGGATATGGACGGCCGCATGCTGCGGAAAGGAGCAAGCGGCGCAATTGCCAACCTGGTAAGAGAACTTGGCGGCGCGTTGCCGGCTAATTTCGATGATTTTTCCGATCAGATCTCGCGCTCGGGAGGAACTCCGCTGGCGGTAGCGGATGGCCCACGGGCACTGGGCATCATTCACCTGAAAGACATCGTTAAGGGCGGGATGAAAGACCGCATGGGCAAGCTGCGCGCGATGGGAATCCGCTCGGTGATGATCACGGGCGACAATCCTCTGACCGCAGCGGCAATCGCCGGAGAAGCCGGCGTTGATGATTTTTTGGCGCAGGCCACGCCGGCGGACAAGTTGGACTACATCAAGCGTGAGCAGTCAGAAGGACGGCTGGTAGCCATGACAGGCGACGGCACAAACGATGCGCCCGCACTGGCGCAAGCCGACGTCGGACTTGCGATGAATACTGGAACCATGGCGGCCAAAGAAGCGGGGAACATGGTGGATCTGGATAGCAATCCAACCAAGCTTATTGAAGTGGTAGCTATTGGGAAACAGTTGCTCATCACGCGGGGCGC
This sequence comes from Bryobacteraceae bacterium, assembly GCA_036272575.1. Taxonomy (GTDB): domain Bacteria; phylum Acidobacteriota; class Terriglobia; order Bryobacterales; family Bryobacteraceae; genus Bog-105. The sequence goes on from DATAYL010000051.1 coordinate 38,007, forward strand.
GCTTACGACGTTTTCAATCGCCAACGACGTTGCGAAATACTTCGCGATTATTCCGGCGATGTTCATGGCGACATACCCGGCCTTGCGGCGATTCAATATCATGAACCTGCATACGCCGGAAAGTGCGGTGCTAGCGGCGGTGATCTTCAATGCACTGATCATTATTGCGCTGGTGCCCCTGGCGTTGCGCGGCGTGAAATACCGGCCGACCGGGGCGGCCGCCTTGCTGCGAAGAAACCTGTTGATCTACGGGCTGGGCGGGATCATCGTGCCTTTTCCGGGCATCTGGATCATCGACCAACTACTCGTTTGGCTGCATCTTGCATAACGAAAATATCATGCTGCAACAACTAAATCCTGCGTTTCGCGCGACTCTTCTGCTGACGGTTTTGACGGGCCTTGTTTATCCAGGATTGGTGACGGGTCTTTGCCAGTTGCTCTTTAAAGAGAAGTCAAACGGCAGCATCATCCTCCAGCACGATCAGATTGTGGGCTCGCGCCTGATCGGGCAGAATTTTACGGCCGCCAAGTACTTCCATCCGCGGCCGTCCGCCGCCGGTAACGATGGCTACGACGCGACTAGTTCGAGCGGTTCGAATCTGGGACCGACAAACCAGAAGCTTTATGAGCGGGTCAAAGCAGCAGCCGCTCAGTTTCGACAAGAGAATCCGGATTACCAGGGGGCGATACCGGCTGATGCTTTGACTACATCGGGTAGTGGGCTGGACCCGGACATCAGCGTGGCAAATGCTCAGGCCCAGGCGGCTCGTGTGTCTGCAGCACGCGGCGCGGATCGAGCCGCGGTTGACAAATTAATTGCTTCGGAGACGCGCGGACGTGATTTGGGATTTCTTGGAGAAGCTCGGGTGAATGTTCTCGAGCTAAACCTGGCGCTCGATCGCACCGAGCCCATACCCCATTAATGGCGGTTTTCATGGACAATTGTAGGAACCATGTTGCGTTCCACTCACGCGGTGCTGCCGCGTCTAGTTGTATTGGCTATGATCAGTTCGTCTTTGGTGGGACAAACACCGGCGAAGACTAATGCAACAGCTCCCTTAACAGATCGCGAACGAATGCTGTTGGTGCACGTTGCCGATCTAGAGAAGCGGGTCGAAGCTTTAGAGAAGAAACTGGCAGTCGCGAATGTCGCTCCCGCAACACCAAAACCGGACCCTCCGGTAAACGCCCCCGCGGCAGCATCTCCTTCGAATTCTGCGGCTCCAGAGCAAGCCGCGTCGCCGGTCAAGGTTTCTGAGCCTGTTCTTCCGCCTACTTTTCTCGACGGAACCACGCTCAACCTGACGTTGGATACTTATTATGGATACAATTTCAACGATCCAATCGGACGTGTCAATCTACTGCGGGCTTACGATGTAAGCAGCAATGCGGTGAGTCTGAATCAGGCGGGGCTTATCCTCGATAATGAACCTGACGTACACAAAGGGAAACGCTGGGGATTCCGCCTCGATTTTCAGTACGGCCAGGCCACCGAGAGTCTGCAAGGCAATTCCCTGAATGAGCCGCGACCCGAGATCTACCGAAATATTTTTCAAGCGTACGGAACGTATTCGATCCCAATCGGTAGAGGCCTAAGAGTCGATGTCGGGAAGTTCGCGAGCTCCCTTGGCATAGAGGGCACTTACACAAAAGACCAGATGAATTACTCACGGTCATTGTGGTTCACAGCTCTGCCCTTTTACCATATGGGGCTAAGAGCGAATTACGCGGTGAACAATGTGGTCGCGGTTAATTATTGGCTGGTGAACGGCACGCAACAAACGGAGCCCTTCAACGGTTATAAGGACGAATTTTTCGGACTGACGATCACACCGAGTAAGAAACTTACCTGGAACGTAAACTATTATCTTGGCCAGGAGCACCCG
>DATAYL010000052.1:0-4690 GCA_036272575.1 Bryobacteraceae bacterium
CTGGTCACTCACGCGCGTGCCCGAACCGACGCGGCTCACCAGGTATCCTTCGCTTCGCAACTGCTCGAAGACGTTGACCACCACGCGGCGCGATATCCCATGCTGTCCAGCAAAGTCGCGGCTGGCGGGCAGGCGCATGCCGCGCTTGAGCCTGCCGGTGAGCATCGCACGGCGCAGCTCCTCATAGAGCCAGCGAGTGAGCGTGGTGTCCGGCGGACGCGGACCAAGCGCCAATTCAGGAGCTCCAGTGAATTTTGGCACCGAAAATTGGACCCATGCGTTTGCCCAAAATGGGTCTACCCAGGTAACCATCGCAATCGTAGCATGGGGGCATGAGATCGCGACGGATGCTTCTGTGGAACATGATTCTGGCGGCTGCGGCTTTGAAAGGGCGCAAGGCGTCCGCGCAACCAGCCGACTCGCGCGTTCGGGAAATCGGTAAGCAGGCGCTCTCTGGCCCATTCGCCGGAATGGAAGCCTCACTCGTGGAAGTCAGTTATCCGCCCGGGGGGCGCTCGGCCGAGCACCGGCATCCGGGCTTCATCGTCGGCTATGTGCTCGAGGGGCAAATCCGTTTCGCAATCAATCACGAGACTCCACGCGATCTGCAAAGTGGCGAGATGTTCTACGAACCTACGGGCGCGCTCCATTCCACATCCGAGAATGCGCAGCCTGGGATGCCCGCGAAGATCCTCGCCTTCATGGTGGCGCCGCCAGGGAGTCCAGTTGTGGAGGGGAAGTGACGCGCGCCGGAGCAGCACGATGGACGGAGTGGGGCCTGCGACTGAGTCTCGCGACTGCGTTCCTGTCCCCGGTTGGCGACCGGTTGGGCGCCTGGGGGCCGCACGGGTCGCCGCAGGCGAGTTGGGGCGACTGGCACCACTTCCGCATCTATGCCGACCGGTTGAACTGGTACATGCCCGCCGCCGTTCAGCCTGCGGCGGCTGTGTTGGCCACAGCCGGGGAGCTGATCTTTGCCATTGCCCTAATCACAGGTTTCCGGCTGCGCGAGGCGGCAATTGGGTCCGGAGTGCTTCTTACGATTTTCGGGATTTCGATGGCGCTGACCCTCGGAATGAAGGCCCCGCTCGACTATTCCGTGTTTACTGCTGCTGCTGCTGCGTTCTCGCTCGCCGTGATGGCAGCCGATCACAAGCGAGAAATCCGAGAGGAAGGAAAACATGGATGAACGGTTGAGCGGTAGTACTTGGCTTTACAAATTTCGAAAAAGGAGACACCAGTGTACACACGAGTAGGCACTGCGATGCTTGCGATTTTGGCGGTTGGAAATCAACCCGCCAAGCCTCAAGCCAAGAATTCATTTGATGGCTTCGCACTTGTCGACAAGTCCGGCAACATCAAGAAGCCGGCGGATTACCGCGACCTCTACCAAACCCTCGGCACTTTCTTCGTGCTCGATCCAAAAGGAGGAAATCAGATGCACCTAACCTATGCATCGCCGGGGGCAGCCGACTATTACCGGCGCAACAAGAAATTCGCGGATGGCACGGTTCTAGTCAAGGAAGTCTTCGGTACCGATCATGCGCAAATGACGACCGGCGATGCTCACTCGGCAAAAGACACCAAGGTCTGGTTCGTCCTGATCAAGCACTCGAAAGGCCGCTATCCCCATAATCCTCTGTGGGGCGACGGCTGGGGTTGGGCGCTATTTAAATCCGATGCACCAAACAAACAGGTCGCGACTGACTACAAGAAAGACTGCCTTGGCTGTCACATCCCTGCGAAAGCCAACGACTGGATTTACGTAAAGGGCTACCCGGTACTTCACAGCAAATAAGGATGGACGAATGCAGATGAATTCAAAAAGAAAACACGACATCGGCTCTGGTTGGCCGAGCTTCACAACACAGGGAGGCGGACGATGAAGGCGATCGTGGTGACGGATCAGGCTGCCGCAACGGCCGGGGCGAAGCTGGTGGAGCGGCCCGAGCCGCAGGCAGCGATAAACGACGTCGTTGTTCAGATTCATGCATCGGGATTCACGGGGGATGAGCTGTCGTGGCCGTCGACCTGGACCGATCGCATCGGCCGTGACCGGACGCCTTCAATCCCCGGACACGAGTTGGCCGGAATGGTCACCGCTCTCGGCTATGGAACGACGGGGCTGTCGGTGGGACAGCGGGTCTTCGGCCTCACGGACTGGTATCGAGACGGCACGCTGGCGGAGTATGTAGCCGTCGAGGCACGCAACCTCGCGCCGCTGCCGGGCGATGTTGACTTTACCGCGGGCGCGGCCCTCACGATGCCGGGCCTCACCGCGTGGCAGGGACTGTTCGAGCACGGCCGCCTTCGCGCGGGGCAGAGCGTCCTCGTACACGGCGCGGCCGGCGTAGTCGGTTCGATGGCAACCCAGTTCGCACGTGAGGCCGGCGCGTACGTCATCGGCACTGGGCGCGCTGCCGCCCGTCAGAAGGCTCTCGACTTCGGCGCACAGGAGTTCGTCGACCTTGAGAACGACGCGCTGGAAGACGTCGGCGGAGTCGATCTGGTTTTCGATGTCCTCGGTGGCGACATCGCGAAGCGGTCCGCAGGCCTGATTCGAGCCGGAGGAACGCTGGTGACCATCACCGGCCCGAACGAGGTGCGGCCCGCTGACGGCCTGACGGTTGACTTCGTCGTCGAGTCCGATCGTGCCCAACTGAGTGAGATCGTCCGGCGGTTGCGTGACGGACGGCTGCGGACAAACATCGGCAAAGTATCGACCCTCGATGACGCCGTCGCCGCCTTCAACCGGACCGAGCGGGTCAAGGGCAAGACGATCATCCGCGTTCTTCCATGAGGACTCGGAGATTGCCTACGCCCACGGACTAAATGTCAGCGAAGCAGCTTTTCAACAACGGATGAAGATTCACAGGGGGATTTATGGCAACGACAACAGCCGCAGTAGCAACGATGAAGGTCGCGCAGATTTCCAAGTCCAAAGCAGATTTCCAGATCGTTGAGCGTGAGATTCCTGTGCCGGTTGCAGGGCAGGTGCGGATCAAGGTACAGGCCTGTGGTGTCTGCCACAGCGATTCGTTTACGGTAGAAGGCGCCTGGCCCGGTATTGAGTATCCCCGCGTTCCGGGACATGAGGTCGTGGGCGTCATCGATGAAGTGGGTGCCGGTGTCTCCGCGTGTAGCAAGGGACAGCGTGTAGGCGTCGGCTGGCACGGCGGTCACGATAACACGTGTCGCGAGTGCCGGCGCGGAGATTTTCGCAATTGCCGGACTCTGAAGATTCCGGGCATTAGCTATGACGGTGGCTACGAGCAATACATGGTGGCTCCCGTGGAGGCACTCGTGGCGATACCGGAAAGTCTAAGCGACGTTGAAGCGGCGCCGCTGCTCTGTGCCGGAAGTAGCACGTACAACCCGTTGCGGCACAGCGGTGCGTTCCCTGGCGACCTTGTTGCGGTGCTGGGGATCGGCGGTCTGGGCCATCTCGGAATTCAATTCGCGAACAAGTTTGGCTATAAGGTCGCAGCTATCGGGCGTGGGCCAGAAAACGCTGCGCTTGCAAACAAACTTGGCGCAAGTGTATACATCGATAGCAAAGCGACGAAGGCGGCGGAGGAGTTGCAAAAGCTGGGCGGCGCAAAGGTAATTCTGGCGACGGCGCCAAGCTCGAAGGCGATGTCCGAGCTGATCGATGGTCTGGGGCCAAACGGCAAGCTCGTCGTTATCGGCGCGACATTTGATCCCATTGAGGTGACGCCGGTGCAGCTCCTCACTGGAAGCCGAACGATTCAAGGATCGGCCTCAGGAACACCAGCCGATTCCGAGGACACACTGCGTTTTTCCGAACTAACCGGCGTGCGGCCTATGATCGAAACCTATCCGCTGGAAAAGGTGGCAGAGGCTTACGCGCGAATGAAGAGGGGCAAGGCAGAGTTCCGCGTGGTTCTGACGATGTGACGTTGGCTAATAATCCAATCGAGAATCACCAGCGAGCATGGGTCTGCGAGTTCGAAAAAGAGGACCTAATTAATGCATCTTTTGACTTTGCCCCACTGGATCCGATGCTTCTATTCACACACACCGAAGGAGAGTTCAAATGTCGAACACGATTACACCAACCACTTTCTATCGCACGCTTAACGTTGAGGGGCTGGAGATCTTCTATCGCGAAGCCGGTCCCCGGGATGCTCCCACCGTTCTGCTCTTGCATGGCTTTCCGTCGTCTTCTCATATGTTCCGCAATCTGATTCCCATGCTTGCGGATAGATATCATGTCCTTGCGCCGGACCTCCCTGGATACGGCGAAAGCTCAACACCGTCGGTCAACGATTTCGACTATTCCTTCGAACGGTTAGCGAGTGTGACCGACAAGTTCACCGAAAAGCTGAATCTTACTTCATATGCGCTATACCTCTCGGACATAGGTGCATCGGTTCGCTTCCGGTTAGCTGTCATGCATCCCGAACGAGTCACCGCTATGATCGTCCAAAACGGGGGCGCCCATGTTGAAGCCCTAAATAAGGAGTTCGCAAAGGGATTATTTGACTATTGGGAAGATCGGAGCGAAAAGAATGCCCAAGTCCTACTCGACTGGCTTCTGACGATTGAAGGAACCAAGTGGCATTATCTGCACGGTGTCAGCGATCCCTCGAAGATCAGCCCTGACAATTGGGTGATCGACCAGGCTTATCAGGACCGACCGGGGAACAAGGAAATCCAACTTTCAATC
>DATAYL010000053.1:0-8269 GCA_036272575.1 Bryobacteraceae bacterium
TCGCCCAGCAGATAATCGAAATCCGACTTATGTGCGGCGTAGGATGCTTTGCGCTGCTCGGCCGTCCGCCTGGAATCGACTTGTGAGCAGAGCGGTATTGCCAGCATTGTCGCCCAAACGATTCCGGCAAGAAATCGAAAATGGCTCATGGCACGATGCTAGCCAAGGGCATCCCGGCCAGCAAATAAATGCAGCCGGCGGTACGCCACATGCAGCCAGCGGCAAAAGGTAACGGCTCACTAGACAGCATCGCGGGTTCGGGTTATCTTCGCGAAATGCCTGCTCGCATGCCCACCGCGCCCTTGTTCGGGCTCCTCATCTTCGCGGCATGGCTGGTTCCGGCGCTTCTCTCCGGATTTAACACCTATATGCAGGCTCGTTTGGGCGGACGGTCTCCGGACTGGCACTGGATGCTCTTCAACTCCATAGATTGGCTACTCTATGCGCTGCTCACGCCATTCGTGTTTCGCGCCAGCCGACGGCTTCCCCTGGAACGACCTCACTTGTTACGCAATATCTCGCTCCATGTTCTCGGCGCACTTGCCATGTGCGTAGCGTGGGCCGCACTCGGTACCTTGCTGCGGCTCGAGATATTTTCACATCAGCAAAACGCGACTGCACTGAAAGTCTGGGTGGATTTTGTTAGTTGGGTATTTATCACGCTCCCATTCGGAGTCGGAGTCTATTTCGCCCTGGTAGGGATTCAGCACTCTTTCCTCTACTTCGCCAAGGCGCGTGAGCGCGAGACGCAGGCTGCGCGTTTGGCCGCTCAGCTTTCCGAAGCTCGCTTGGGCGCGCTCCGCATGCAACTCAATCCGCATTTCCTATTCAACAGCCTGAACGCAATCACGGTGTTGGTGCGCGACCAAGATACCGCCGCTGCCTCGCGAACCTTAGAGCTGCTAAGCGACTTATTGCGGCAGGTCCTGCGTACCGATGAAAGTCACGAGACGACGCTCTCCCGTGAACTCGAATTTCTGCAACGATATCTCGCAATTGAACAGGTTCGCTTTTCGGACCGCTTGCGTCCGCGCATTGAGATCAATCCCGCCGTGGCCCGAGCCGCTGTTCCGCGCTTCCTGTTACAACCCTTGGTTGAGAATGCACTGCGTCATGGAATCGCCCGCCGCGCCGAGGCAGGCTGCGTCGAAGTTACGGCAGATCGCGAAGACGATCAACTCGTGCTGACCGTGTGTGATGATGGACCGGGGTTGTCCGCAACACCCGACACCGAAAGCGGCGTGGGCCTATCGAACACCCGCGCGCGGCTTTCGGCATTATATGACGCCCATGCAACTCTCCAGGTCGGAAACGCGAAGGGCGGCGGGGTAATAGCCACTGTGCGCCTGCCGTATCATGAGGCGGAAGATGGCGGCTAAGATCCGCGTCCTGATAGCCGACGACGAACCGCTGGCGCGCCGTGGCGTCCGCCAACTGCTGGCGCCGCAAATGGATATTTCCATCGTCGGCGAAAGCCGGAACGGGCCCGATACGCTGCGTGCGCTGGACGCGCTGAAACCCGACCTACTCTTCCTTGACGTGCAGATGCCTGAGATGGACGGCTTCGAAGTGCTGCGTGCACGCCGGGTGGACCGCATGCCGGCAGCAATATTCGTCACCGCGCACGATCAATTTGCGGTGCAGGCATTCGAAGCGCACGCGATCGACTATCTGGTGAAGCCGCTCAATGTGGGGCGCTTCGAAGCAGCCCTGCGACGGGTGCGCGAACGCTTGCGCCTCGCGGAGGCCGCCGATCTCGCCAGCAAACTCACGGCTCTGCTGGCGGCCGAGCGGGCCAAACGTGAGAAGAAGGGCATCGGGCGGCTTGTGGTCTCGACGATGGAATGCGACCTAGTGATTCCGGTGACGGATATCGATTGGATCGGCGCGGACAGCTATTATGCCCGGCTGCACGTCGGCGCCAAGACTCATTTACTCCGGGAGTCGTTAAGCTCACTTGAGACGCGGCTCGATCCATCGCGCTTCGCCCGCGTACACCGTGCGGCTATTGTCCAGCTTGATCGCGTGAAAGAGCTACGAACAACGGCTCGCGGCGATGAGGCCATATTGCAAAACGGTTCTCGCATTCCGGTGAGTCGAAGGCGGCGCACAGTTTTGGACCAACTGCTCCGCCGTCATTGATTCATTAGCTCCCGGGATGCTGTTGAAAAGGCTTCTTTATTTGCAATAACGCTTCGAACATGGATCAGAACCGTCTATCCTGCGGTCCGCGATCGTTCATAACGCGTCTAGTCGCGACGCTTTTCCGAGCAGACTCGCCACGCGCGCACAAGCGGAGTTTTTCAACAGCATCGAGGGGATTCCGCACTGCTGCCCAAGAGAGGGATTGCCCTTCACGCGCAACGGGCTCACGCTCGGGTCAACAGACATGAAACGGTCGCCGGATGCACATCGAAAAGGCGCGCGGCCGCGGCGACCGTTTTTAATCCGCCACTGCGTCGCGACTCGTTGCGACGCCAGGCTCGCCTTCCCTACTTATTCCCATTTCAACGCTTTTACCGGGTCCACCCGCATCGCCCGGCGCGCCGGCAAATAGCTCGCCGCAATCGAAATGGTAAGCAAGGCAGCGCAGACGAGCGCGAACGTTACCGAATCGTTCGGCTTTACCTCGTATAGAAATCCCCTCAGCAGCCGGGTCGCCGCCCACGCGCCAATTACTCCAACCGTGAGCCCGATCGCCGCTAGCACGGCAGCCTGTGAAATCACGAGCCGGAAAATCTGGCTGATCTGCGCGCCTACTGCGATCCGAATGCCGATCTCGCGAGTCCGTTGCGCCACGGACAGTGAAATGAGCCCGTACAACCCGAGTGCTGCTAGAAAAGTCGCGGACGCCGCAAACAACAGCCCCAGCATCGTCACGAACCTCCGAGGCGCGACAGCGCTGCTCAGAATGTCATGCAGAGTTTCGGCGGGCGGAATTGCGATTTCTTTGTCCATCTTTCGGAGAAGCTGTTGCAGGCCCGTAGCGACGGAACGTTCCGGCGAAGCCGTCCGCACCACCAGAGTCGTTCCCCAGGGCGGCCAATCCCAATACGGCACATACACGGTGAATGGCGCTGGTTCGTCTGGAGTAGCTCGCGCATCCGCGACCACGCCGATCACTTCAAACAGAACATCGCCCTTCGAATTCGGCGTCCTCCACGAAATATGCGTTCCGACCGGGTTCGTCCCTCGGGGTAAGCGGCGCGCAAGGCGCTCCGAAATCAAAACGAGATGTCGCCCGGAATCCGATTGCAACAGATCGCGTCCCGCCACGAGCGGTTGCCCGATAGCACGAAAATAGCCAGGGCTGATGAAGCGCCAGTTCGCGTTAGGCGTGTCTTTCTCCGGCTTGGCAGCCTCAACAAACTGCACGTCATCACCCCACATTTGACCTTTGAACGGCATCGCACTCGTGATTCCCGCCGCCTGTACACCCGGATGGTTTCGTGCCTCTTCGAGCAGCCTCGTAACTAGCTGCGCTCGAAGCGAATCCTGTCGGTAGTGGTTTGCCGGCGGTGTGAAATTGAGCGTGACCACGTGTGAGACATTGGCCCACGCATTGGTTTTCATCACTCGCACGAGGCTCTGCGCGATCAGCAAAGCCGAAATCAGAAGCACCGTGCAAAGGGCGATCTCTGAAGCCGCAATCGCCTGATGCAGGCGCGAAACAGACCGGCCGGAGCTGGTATTCGGTCCCGCCGTCCTTAGAATTCCATTGGAATCGGAACGCGTCAGTCGAACTGCCGGAAGCAACGAGAAGAGAACGCCTGCGCCGAGGCTGAGCGCCGCGCTGAACAACAGCACTTCGCCATCTATTCCGATCGATCCAAGGCGCGGGATCTCGACCGGTGCGGCGCGGACCAGCGCTCGCACTCCCCAATACGCGGCAACGAGGCCCAACGCACCACCCGTAGCGGAAAGCAGTAGCGCTTCAATCAGGAACTGCAGCACAATGTCGATCCGGCGCGCTCCAAGAGATGTTCGCACGCCGATCTCGTGCACCCGCCCGGCGCCTTTCGCAATCAGCAGTCCCGCGAGGTTCACACACACGAGGAGCAGGACCAGCCCTGCCCCCGACATCAACATCCAGAGATTGTGCTCCGCAGGTCCGAGGATGGACGCTTTGAGCGGAATTAGGTCAATTTGCAATTTGGCTCCGATCGCGTTTCCTTTGGAGGCCTGCACTTCGCCCACGTCCAGCTCCTCGGCCGCACTTTTGGGGTTGGCTCCCAGCCGCAAGCGCCCGATCGCCGAAAAATTGAACATTTGCAGGCCGGGATTGATCTCGTAGCGCTGTAAGGCAAGATTGACAAAATACTCGATCGGATACGTCCATCCGGCAATTGTCGAGGAGTACAGTTCGTTTTGCTTAGGAAAATAAAACGATTCCGGAAGCACGCCCGTGACCACAAATGGGGAGCCGTTCAAATGAATGGTGCTACCCACAATCGCCGGATCCGAATGGAATTGATTCCTCCAGAGCGCGTTTGTGAGTATGATGCTGTTGGCCGTTCCGGAACGGTCTTGATCGGGCGTAAAGAAACGGCCCATCTGCGGCTCCATCCCGAGAATCTTAAACAGATCGGCCGAAGCTCGCACCCCGTGGATCTGAACGGTCTCGTCCTTCAGATTCAGATTATCGGTTTCCGGCTCGATTAAAGCAATTCCCGAGAAAGAACCGGCATGCGGCCCCCATAATAGAAAATTCCCCGCATTCACACATGTGAGATCATGACGGTCTGCCCCTTGCTGTAGGGCTTCCCGTACGCTGAACAGTTGGTCTGGCGCTTTATACGGCAACGACCGAAACACGACGGATTCGATCACGGAGAAGATCGCCGTATTTGCGCCAATCCCGAAGGCGAGTGTAAGAACCGCGATCGTGGTGAAAGTTGGATTTTTTGCAAGCACCCGCAGGGCATAGCGGGCATCCCGCAAGCTGTTCTCAAGGCTGCGGAACATCCAGGCATCCCGGCACAATTCTTTGAGTGAAGTTGCGTTGCCGAATCGCCGCTGCACAGCCGATCGAGCCTCTTCCGGAGATATGCCTGCGGACTCCATCGCCGCTTGCTTCTCCAAAAGATGAAAACGAAGCTCTTCCCGTAAATCGTGGTCCAGTTGGCGGCGCTTCAGTAAGGCCCGGATTCGCGCTTGCAGAATTCGAATGAACTCAGGCATTGTGAATCTCCTTCAGGCAGTCTCCATGATGCGACCAATGGCCGCCGACATGACCTTCCAACGCACCGTCTCTTTCTCGAGCTGTTTGCGTCCGGCGGCGGTCAGCCGGTAAAACTTTGCCCGGCGGTTGCTTTCCGACAAGCCCCATTCGGAAGCAAGCAGGCCCCTGACCTCGAGCCGATGCAACGCCGGATAGAGCGCCCCTTCTTCAACCTTAAGCGCCGAATCCGATCGCTGCTGAATAAAATCCGCTACGGCATAGCCGTGTAACGTCTCACGTTGCAGAGTTTTCAGGATGAGCATGTCAAGCGTGTCGCGTAACAGCTCGCCCGCGTTCGGCTCCGGCGTTCCCATAAGGTTCTTATGGCTGTAGTATTGCAGCAAGCCGGGATTCGTGTCAAGGGCTTGTGGAACAAAGGGTGTGGCGCGGACCGATCTTTGCCGTCTGCAGAAGGCAGGCCCAGAGGGGGCCGCCGTTGTTGCATAAACCTTCCGATGCTGTTGAAAAACTCTCTTGGGCGAAGCGGCGTAATGTTTCCGAACCTGATTTGGCTGAGCTGCTGATTGAAGAAGTGCCCCTTCTTAGGCCATTCCTCCTGCCGGTTCTTTCGGTTGGCTCAGATACCTTATTAGCCGTTTGACGTTCTGAGCCGTTGCCGCCAACATGAATTGCTCTTTCGCGTTTCGCAGACCTCGCAGCCTTACCTTTCGGAGCCGGATTTGATTGCGTAGTTCGGAAAACAACGTCTCAATGTTGTTTCGGGCACGGCGAGCTGGTGTTTGGCTGAGCTTTCGAACCTGCTCGCGCACGTCCTTATACCAATTGACTCTAAGCGTACGGCGAGTCGACGACGGAGTGCATGCGGGCTTGCGGGAACAGTTTTGGCCTTGCGATGGCTTTGCGCTGTACGTAAAGCCCTGTGCACCTCGACTCAACCCGATGTAGTGAAGCAAATGGCCTACTGGACAGCGATAGGCGTTTTCTTCCGGGACGCGAGTAAACTCATGCTGGGTGCAGAAACCCCTGGTTTGTTGCTTTCGGTCCAAGACGGGTATGTACGGCGTCATCTGCCGATTAAAAAGCCAGGACAGAAACTCACCCGTGCCATAGCTCTTGTCCGCAGTGACGCTGGCGGATTGGAGTCCGAACCGTTCTTTTGCTCTCTCCAACATCTGCCGGGCCGCAATGATTTCTTGGCTGAGGCGCGCTGGAGTGGCCGTGACACCCGCGATGATGCAACTTCGATTGCCGATCAGCTAGTTGTCGTAATAAGCGAACTCGGAGGCTCCTCGCTTACTCGACAGGGCTGCTTCTGGGTCGGTTGTCGAGCTCTTCATGGGTGGCGAATTCCGATAAGTACGGCGCAGTTCGGGTTCATCTTCCGCTCCGCTCCGAGATGGGCTATGAATCTGGGCTGGCTCCGCCACGATGTTCTCGCGTTCGACCTGCTCCGCATACTCCCGCACCGTGCGATTCACCTTGGCGACCTCGGCGAGTTGTTCGCGAGTCATCGTCCGGTCAGGGCTGGCATCGGCGCGGATCTGCGTGGTATCCACTGAGAGATCTAGACCCTTCAACAGCCCGACATTCATACACTGCTGGACGATCCGCTCGAAAAGTTCCAGAAAGAGCGTCGACTCCTGAAAACGGCCGTGCCGATTCTTGGAGAATGACGAGCGATGCGGAACCTCTTGATCGAAGCCAAGGCCAGTAAACCAGCGATAAGCAAGATGCATCCCAACGTCCTCGACCAGACGGCGCCTCACTGGTAATCCCGTACAGGTATCCGATCAAGAGAATGAGCGAGAGCACTTCGGGGTCTATCGACGGACGCCCCCCGTGTGGCTGTAGCTCGCCTTCAAGGTCTCGCGCACGAAAGCGAAATCAACATGCCGGTCGACGAGCCGTAATAAGTGATCTTCGGGAATGTGATCTTCGATCCGGAAGTAGCAGAACAGGGATTCAAAACGAGCTTGTTGACCCATCATGACAAGTCCGCCTCCGCATATTTCAATCGAGAACTTAACCAAAGCAGTCAATGGAAAGACGTTGGCGAAAACGTGAACGTCACCACGAATTCGAAAAGACAATTGTTTTATCGCCTTTTTACTCCGCTCCATAACTCCGTTCCGATGGATCACCGTCCGGGTTACCGAACCAAATATTCTCGACTCTGTTTGCCTGGCATCGGCTGCACTATTGGTGCGCTTCCTACCGCGACTGCGAAGACATAACGCTTGAGCCACTTTAAGTCGTTAATGCCGAATGCAACTAGCGCCGCTCAGGGTTCGCGGGAACACGATGTAAAGGGATCTTCACGTGCTTGACGCCATCTTTCTCCTGAATTCATGAAAAGGCCGCAAGATCACGGTCACTCCGTTCGCTTGCAGGTCAGCTAAACCGGCTGCCACGCTGTCCAACATCGCCATGAAATTGCTGTTGGTAGTCGTGCCAGGCGTAAGGAGGTCGCCGGCCGCGAAGCTTGATCGGTCGTTCAATCCGCTCATGGTTGTCGGATTTGGCATGCTCAAAGTGGGTGCAATGAGACCGCCGCTGTTCCAGTACTCGGTCGCATATGAGTTAAATGTGGTGTCGGCAGTAATACTGCCCGAGCCGAACCACCAGTAATCGCAGCCGATTAAGCCAGGCCATTTACCGGTGTTCGCTTGAATGGCGTCGATGGCGGCCATGCCATAAGTCGGGTCGTTACCGCGTTCAATAAACTGGCCTGAAATGGTATCGGTGCCCTGAATGGAGTTGAAAAAACTTAAAAGCGCAGGAGGAGTGCGGGTTGCAGCCGCTCGTGGCGTTAAAATTGGCTGCTGGTTCGATACGGCAATTGGAGCAGCGTTTTAAGAAGCGTTGCCCGCTTGACAGCGGGCCAGAGTCGGTTGCAGCAGAATGCCTGCGACCGTGAAGGCGATGCTCGAGAAATAGTTTAAGGAACGTGTTCTCAAGAATTTCTCCCACCAAGATCATATATCTCGAAACCTCAACTGCCTCTTGATGGAGTGCGCCAAGAAGTCGGTGGTTATCGCATAAGTCACTGTTTTGCAAGGACAAGGGGGCAGCTCCAACCCAATTCCC
>DATAYL010000054.1:0-4979 GCA_036272575.1 Bryobacteraceae bacterium
AGTCGCCCAGATCCCGCGCTTCCAGTTGTCGACTTCCGATATTCTTGATGCCGATCATTTGCGGACTCTTTTCGCGTCGTCGCGATCGATTTCAGCCTTGTCCACTGTCCCGAAAATGCACCCTGGCTTCGACGCGAGCTGGCGGTAGCTCTTCCGGTACAGTGCAGTATCTCTTTCGTAGGATCACTTCAGGACCTGAAACCGACCTGAAATGCCAGATGGCTATTGAGTCACGGTTTCTCGTTCTGAGTGTATCGTCGCCGATCCGGAAATAACCGCAAAATCGAGTAGTGTCCGGATTGCCGGTGACACGCCAGCAATCCCAAAAAGCGTCGAACCTCCGCGTGCGAAACGCTGTCGATACGGCACTAGTGATTTCGCGCAACTGAGACGCCACCGCCTCTCACGAACGGTGGGTCTGCGCGCTCTTAAGAACGTTCCAAAAGGATTTCTCGAAACGCTGGGCCAATCTACACAAAATCAATGGCCGGATCTCATCGATTCCGGCCGCTACAAAAGGTGTGGGTCGGGAAACAATAAGGACTACTGAGACGACCAAATCCCGGCGTCCGCCGTCTACCTCTTCAAACCGATCTCAGAGAGATAAGGGACAATCGGAGTCGATGAGTTCTTCGGCGATTGGGCATCATCGAGATTTCAGAAGAGGCTGCCGTATTTGCGGCCCAGTCCCGAAATCGGGCAATTGCTGCTGTGGATTAGGACGATTGCAAATCAATGCAGAAGATTCGTGCGGCGCAGCAGCGTAGCGCGACCTCAAAAGTGATCGATCATCCAGGCGTTGTTATCGCCAGGTATGACTGCTTCAATGATGCTGTGGTGACCATCGGGGGCCGGAATCACATAATCAAATGCTATGTTCTCGGATCCCTCGAGAACGACGGATGCTTCCCCGGCTCTATCGACCTCCAGAATGACAGGCGTTCCTGCCGGAGTGAAGCTCGGGACCAGAAGGCCTTTGCCGTCCGCAGCCCAATCGCCGTACGGCACCAGCCATTCATTCACTGTGACGGTCTTGTCTTCCTTTGCCACTCCGTTCTTCACGGAATAAAACCGGATGGTATGGCCGCTACCACGGAAATCGGTGAGCGTTCTGCCATCCGGAGAAAGGCTCCAATTATGGCAGCCGTCGTGGGTCCGCAAAAGTTCGCGGCCGATTCCGCGCTCCGGATCGAAGGAGAGAAAAATGCAATCGTTTTTTTGGGTTTTGTGCACGATGCACAACGTTGAAGGCAGACGCCCGCACTGGTAATTCCCAAGACCGACATCTCGTACCACTAACTGAGGCGGGCCTCCGGCGACAGGCAGCCGCATGAGAGATACAGGAGCGGCGGAGTTGGTTGGATCCGGTTGCGATCCATAAAGCACTTGCGAACCATCGGCGCTCAATCGCGGAAGGTAGAGACTGTGTCCTTCTACTAGGACATCGGCTGTAGTTTTATCGATCGCCTGCTTGAAGAGTGTCCATGTGCCATTGCGATTGGAAACGAAGAGGACCGTCTTGCTGTCAGACAGCCAGGCTGTAGCCTGATTACCGTTTGTATCCAGGGTCAGACGTCGGGGCGTTTTCCACTTTCGTGTATGCGCGTCAAATTCGGAGATAAAGGCCTGCTCGCGGGAGTTCGTTCTCCACAACACAAGCCGCTTCCCGTCCGAGGTAACGCTGATTCCTCCGATACTCCCAGCGCCAGCGGTCACGACCTGTTGCTGTCCAACTGCTTTCCCCGCGCGTTCGTCCACGCGAATGGACCGCACATCCTCATCGTCGCGCTCACTCGCTGAGTCGGCCCGAGAGGCAAACAGAATGCGCCCGTCTGGTGCCCAGGAGAGCGCCGGTCCGAGCCAGGCATTTTTGAAGATCACCTGAAGATCGCCGCCCTCCGCATCACTAGTCCACAGGGTGGAAAGATCTGTAGCCGGGGAGAGTCCGGCAAATCCATAGCGCTCAATGCAGGCAATTCGCCTGCTATCGGGTGACCAGGAGGCGGACAATATCCTACTTGAGTAGCTCGGGTCCGCGCGTTGGTTGGCCTCGGCTATCTTGTGGGGATTCGATCCATCAGCACCCATGACCCAGAGCTCGCTGCCCCAGGAAGGGAGGAACGCCCCAAAAGCAATCCGGGTCCCATCCGGGGACACGGAGCCTGAGACTGCATTGTCAATGAGCTTTCGCGGACTGGCACCGAACAGCGAAAGCTTCCATAAGCTGGGCGTCGGTGGTGTTCCTTCCCACCGCATCACGAGCAAATGTGTGCCGTCCGGGAACCAGCTGCTAGGTTTTGCGATGAAGCCCTTCGGCAGGTCCCAGCGGCGTGTTTCGCCGGAGGCGATGACGCGCAGGTACAGACCTGTCGGGTCGTAGTAGGCCACAAACTTGCCATCAGGAGAAACCACTGCCGATTCGACTGGAGCCTCTGAAGAACTGGACGTGACTCGCTGTTCGGTGACATGACGTGCGGGCGTTGGGTATTTGCCGGCGACGCGGCCTAACAGAAATATTGCTATGGGAATAATGATGATGGCCAGAACGCAAACTCCGATGAGAAGTGGTGAGAGTAGCCACCTGCGGTGGTCACAGAAATACCTTTCCTGCTGCTTCAGCGGAACATCGGTTTCGGTGGCGGGCGGTATGAAGGCCAGACCCGCGGCGAGCAGCCGCCATCGGAGTTTCAGGGTACTGCCTTTGCTGCCGGGACTGGGGCCGGCTTGAGTATGCAAAGCCGGTGCACCTTCTAAGAGTGGGTGGAGTGGAGCCTTCTCTACGGCGACCGCCTGTGACCCTCTTTCTGGCTTGCCGAGAGGCCCGTCCAGCCCGGCCGGGACGGAGAACGGCGCCGGCGACTGTGCGGGAATGTCATCCGGGGTGGCATCGTTGCCGTTCTCCTGAGTTGTGCGGAGATTTCGGCTGCTCACCCACTTGTCCACCTCTTCCCGAGACGCATAGACCGAACCCTTGCTGTCGTGTAGGTGCCGGTGGACGGGCATCCCTTCCCGCTTCTCCCAGCGCTGGACGGTCGTCACGTCGCGGTTGAGGTAGGTCGCGATTTCCTTCCATGAATCCAGACGGTCTTTCACGCGGTCTTCGACTACCCGGACAGATGGCGCTGCGTCGTGGGCTGGCTCGGCCATCGCGATCTCCTAATGGGTCGCGTTTCTGCCCCGGAATTGTAGCGTGCGGTGCGGCGGAAGGCACGGCAAAAGACGGTATTAGACGACAACTTCCAGAAACTGCGGCAGGGCCGTGACTTACCGCTTGCTCTGCCTGCCTCGCGTGACTGATTTTGATGCACGCCTTCATCCGAAGGCACCGAACAAGGGGAGACTGACATGACGAACCAAGCTGCATTTCGACTTCGCGCTGGTCAAGTCGCTTTGCTGATTGCGCTGACCATTCCGACATCGGCTTTGGCCGACAAATGGCTAGTACAGGTCGGCGCCCAGACTCACGACAAGGCTAATCAGGCCCTTGCCTTTCTTCCCAATGAGCTCTGGATTCATGCCGGCGACAGCATCACTTGGACTTTCCCAACCAGCGAGCTACACTCCGTCACCTTTTTGACACCAGGGCAGATTCGCCCATCCCGTTTAGTCGGATGCCCGGGTACCAATTCCACAGCTGACTTCTCAGTGGTCGATGGGACTGCGTGCGTAAACAGCGGAATCCTGATGAACGGCGCCAGCTATACGGTTGTCTTCCCGGAGGCTGGAAATTTCAAGGTGGTGTGTCTTGCTCATAATGATCAGACAGGCACTATCCATGTGCTGGATCCGTCGGCGCTCTTGCCCCACGATCAGGCATTCTACGACCGGGAAGCGAACCGCCAGCGCGCCCAGTTGATCTCCGACGCACGGGATGCATCCCAAGTTACACCGGATCATCACACCGTCATCGCTGGTGCAGGCAAGATCCACGGCACCAGCGGAGGAACTGAAACCGCCTCGGTCATGCGTTTCATGGATGAGACCAAAGTGATTCATGTTGGCGAGACGGTGGAATGGATCACCTCGGAAGCGGTGACCAACCACACCATTACCTTTGGTCCCGAACCTGACGCACTTAACCAGATTCCGCCTTCCTCCAACGTCACAGTCGACGCTGACGGTGCCCGCCACGCCTATATCAATTCGCCGTCCGATGCTGTGCACTCCGGAGTCATCACGCAAGCGCCCCAAGACCGAACCGGTCTGGCACAGGCCCCGTTGGGCGTCACGCACTTCCGAGTGACCTTCACCCACGCGGGTGTCTACCGCTACAAATGCGTGTTACACGACGATCTTGGGATGTCCGGGAAAGTCATCGTTCTTCCGTAGCTCAGAAGCGGTGGAGAAGCCGTGAAAGCGGCGTCTCCACTCTTCAAGTGGTGAGTAGTCGACGTCTGACCTCTGGGCTTGACGAGCCCAGCCTCCAGACAGCCAGTGACGAGGTGTCCCGAAGTTTGATCTCAACTGGCGATATCAGGCCAAACCGCTCATCCAGGCCAAATTCCGACAGACAACCGGGAAATAATCCAAGTTGTCGAAAAACCGGCAAGTGTCCAACTTGCCGACTATTCGTTCACGTGAGTTCATCGCGCGCTCGAGATCGAGTCTTGTCGGGCCCGTGGATACTACGGATGTCACATCGAGCGACACTCAGAGATACCAAGCAATATCGTCATGGATCGTTGGATTACGACACAGGGACTCTTATCGCCGAGAATCATTCGTCAGGGGAACGCGACTAATTTCTACTAAAGTAGGCACATGATCCTCAAAGACGATCTCGTTCAGGATATTCCCACAGCCAACGGTCCTATTTTTTCCGCCCCGCTATTGAAAACACCCAGTTCCCCGGAATCATCCTCTATTCCGAGATCTTCCAGATGACCGGACCGATTCGCCGCTTTGCCACGTTCCTTGCTGGGCATGGCTATTTGGTTGCTGTGCCTGAGGTGTACCACGGGCTTGAGCCTGCTGGAACC
>DATAYL010000055.1:0-11237 GCA_036272575.1 Bryobacteraceae bacterium
ATAATAGCAGATTGCAATATGACGGTCGCCGAGAAAGTTCGCTACCTGCGTCTCGTCGAGGGTCACCTGCGTGGACTCGGGCGCGAGATGACCCAAAAGGAGGCCGTCGACGCTATCGGACGCGAAATGGAAAAACCGATCAGCCAGCCCTACCTTTCACAAATTGAAAGCGGACAGCGTAGGCATCTGACCAACACGACCCGGCTTCTGCTTGCCAAGTTTTTTAAGGTCCATCCGGGCTATCTGGTCGATGATCCGGAGGGTTTCCATACGGGCCTGCTATCGGACCTGAGCGAGCAGGAGGACAAAGTGGACCTATGGCTGGTGCAGGGTGCCGAGCGGTTCAGAAAAGATGTGCCGCTGGCGGAAGCGCTTCTAAAAGTGGCCCGGCACGATGATACGCGGCGTTGTCTTCTACTGCTGGCCGCGATTTTGGAGACGCCCAACCTTGTGGACCGGCTCTGGGAAGTGGTCAAACCGGAAAGCGTGAGGGAATCCGATGGCAACGTCTGACATATTTTTGTTGTGTTTTGCCGTAGGCGCTGTGTGGACACTCGTCGCCTGGCTGCTGGGCGCCGGCCACCTGGGTCATGGTCATTCGGGACATGCACACACACCGGGCGCTGGACACCATGCCACGAGCGCCAGACCCGGGCATACCGCGTCAGGCGCGAGCTGGCTTAGCTATCTCGTCAACCCTGCGAGCGCGGCCGTCTTTCTTACCTGGTTCGGCGGTGTCGGGTATTTGCTCACACGCCATACCGGCCTCGAGTTCTGGCTCGATCTGGCGATCGCCGGAACCTTGGGAGCGGTGGGCGCCCTGCTGATCGCATCCTTTCTCCGCTTTCTGCAAGCGCGCGAGAAGCCGCTCGATCCCGCCGATTACTATTTGCCCGGCACGTTGGGCCGTGTCAGCAGCACCATTCGTCCGGATGGTGTCGGCGAAGTCATTTACATCAAGGATGGAGCGCGCCGCCCGATTTGTGCCCGCAGTGATTCCGGCGATTTGGTTCAGCGCGGCGCCGAAGTCGTGATTACCCGTTTTGAAAAAGGTGTGGCGTACGTCCGCACCTGGGACGCAATGCTAACCCAGCCGGAAACAGGCAGTTCGCTTCCGGAAACATTGCACAAGGAGACAAGAAATGTCGAGTGAAGTGATTGTAATTGCCGTGGCCGTGGTGCTGGTGTTGTTGCTGGCCATGAGCACCATGGGCACCCTGTTTCGTAAGGCCGGCCCGCATGAAGCGCTGATTGTCTATGGTCTGCGCGGAACACGGATTGTCAAAGGGCGTGGCACCGTTATTTTTCCCATGGTCGAAAGTTACCGCCAGCTCTCGCTGCAGTTAATGTCGTTTGACGTTGCCCCCCAGCAGGATCTCTACACCAAGCAAGGCGTGGCGGTAACTGTCGAAGCCGTCGCTCAAATCAAAGTGAAGAGCGATCCGGAGTCCATACAAACGGCCGCGGAACAGTTTCTCACCAAGACTGACCAGGCTCGCGAAGGTCTGATCCGGCTGGTGATGGAAGGTCATTTACGTGGCATTATCGGCCAGCTCTCGGTGGAACAGATTGTCAAGGAGCCCGAGATGGTGGGTGATCGCATGCGAGCCACCTGCGCCGACGATATGAGCAAGATGGGACTCGAAGTGGTCTCCTTCACGATTAAAGAAGTACGCGACAAAAACGAATACATCACGAATATGGGGCGCCCCGATGTGGCGCGCATCAGGCGCGACGCCGAAATAGCCACTGCCGAAGCAGAGCGCGATACCGCGATTCGCCGGGCGGAGGCAATGCGCGCCGCGGCCGTAGCCAAAGCGCAGGCCGATCAGGAACGTGTGCTGGCGGAAGCTTTATCCATGGCCGCCCAGGCCGAGGCGCAGCGGGATCTCGAAATCAAACGAGCGCAATATTCAGAAACCATCAAACGGCAGCAAGCCCAGGCAGATAAAGCTTACGACATTCAGTCCAACGTGATGCAGCAGCAGGTCGCCGTCGAGGCCGTGAAGATTCGCCAAGTCGAAAAAGAACAGGAAGTCAAGGTGCAGGAAGCCGAAATACTGCGGCACGAGAAAGAACTGATCGCCACTGTGCTGAAGAGCGCGGAAGTTGAGAAGCAACGCATCGAAATGCTCGCCGAAGCGGGCCGCCGCAAAATGACCATTGAAGCTGAAGGTTCTGCGTTTGCCACCAGGGCCCAGGGCGAAGCCGATGCCGAAATTATTCTGCGCAAGGGTGAAGCCGAAGCCAAGGCCATGAATGTTAAGGCCGAGGCTTACCAGGAGTGGAACCAGGCCGCGGTAGTTGACAAACTGATTACCGGGTTGCCCGAGATCGTTAAAGCCATGGCGGCGCCCTTGTCCAACATAGACAAGATCACCATCGTTTCGACTGGCGACGGCAGCGCTGCCGGGATGAACAAAATCACCGGCGATATGACCAAGATCGCGGCACAAGTACCCGCTCTATTCGAAACACTTTCCGGCATGCAAATGAGCGAACTGTTTGGCAAGGTGCGCGGCATCACCGATCGCGGCGAAAATGGCGCGGGCCGACAGAGTTAAGGAGAATCTATATGGCATTACTCGAACGAGTCTCCACGTTGATTAAAGCCAATCTAAATGACCTGGTGGATCGGGCCGAAAATCCGGAGAAGCTGCTGAAGCAGCTTCTCCTCGATATGCAGAACCAGTTTATGCAGGTCAAAACGCAAGTAGCGATTGCTATAGCCGATCAGCATCTGCTCGAAAGCAAACAGCGCGAAAATCTGAATTTACAGACCGAGTGGACGCGCAAAGCGGAAGTAGCGGTCCAGCGAAATCAGGAAGATCTGGCCCGCGTTGCGCTGGACCGTGCGTTGACCTATGAGATGGCTGCTACCAACTTCACTCAGCAGCTCCAAGACCAGGCGCACCAGGTGAATACGTTGCGTGACGCGCTCTATCGTCTCGAAAGCAAGATGGCGGAAACCCAAGCCAAAAGTGATCTGCTGCTGGCACAACACCGGCGAGCTCGTCTGATGAAACAGACTGGCGGTAACGGCACTGTCGAAATGCAAAACGATCTCGCACTCGATCGTGTAAGAAGCCGGGTGATCGATGCCGAGGTAATCGGCCAGGGTCACCAGATTGCCGCATCGCTGCTCAACCCGGATCAGCGTTTGAACCAGCTGGAGAAGTCCGACCGCGTAGATCGGCTGCTGGCCGACTTGAAAGCCAAACTTGGCAGGTAGTCGCCGGCAAGCCCCAACCCGAGCTGAAGGGCTATTCACTTCGTAACGCACTCATAGGGTCCAGCTGAATAGCCCTGCGCGCAGGAATGGCAGCTGCTAGTAAAGCCGCTAAGCCGAGAATGACCGATACGCCGACAAACGTTAATGGATCGGTTGGCTGCACGCCAAACAGCATCGTGGCCATCATCTTTGAGAGCATGAACGCTCCTATAACGCCGACTATAGAACCTGCCGAGGCCTGCTTGACGGCCTGCACAATCACCATCCGTAATACTTCGCCCCGGCTAGCGCCCAGCGACATTCGAATCCCAATCTCGCGCTTACGTCGGGAAACAGAATAGTTCATCACACCGTAAATTCCGACCGCCGCCAAAGCGAGTGCAACCGCGGCGAATAACCCCAGCGAGATCATCTGGAACCGTGGCTCCGCAATCGCAAGCGAGACTACTTCGTCCATGGTGAGCACCTTCGATATCGGCAGGTTCAGGTCAAATGATCGGACGACCCGTTGTACCTGCGGGCTCAACTCGGCCGGATTTCGTTCCCCGCGCACCACGAGCGTGAGATATTCCATATGCAAGCCGGCCGGGTCTGAACTTTCGCCCATGAATTCGGGCGTTTGGAGCGCCGCAAGGTACATTTCGGGGTACGGATCGGAAACGCGGTCGTCCAAGCTCGCATTGGCAACCACGCCAACCACGGTGAGCCAGTTTGCTCCACTATTTCTCCCACCGATCACAAAGCGTTTACCGATCGGATCTTCGCCGGGCCAGAACTTGTTTGCGGCTCGCTCATTGATGAGCACTACAGCCTGTGATTTAAAATCATCTCGATACGTGATAGCGCGCCCACGCTTTATCGGCAACCGCATAGCGTCAAAATACCCCGGCATCACGATCCGGTAAACCGCATTGGGCATTTCGCCGGGGCGCGGCTTGGGACGACCCTCAATCTCGAAGCTGCGATCCCACAAATCGCCCGCCAGCGGCAGATGATTGATAGCGCCCACGGAACGGACACCCGGCAGAGCGTGTATTTTCTCCAGGAGGTCGCGATAAAAGGCTCGACGCCTGCCCGCTCCGGCTTCGTTTGTTCCCGCTACCGACACTACCATCGTGAGTACGTTGTGTGGATTGAATCCCGTATCCCCCGATTGCATAACGTAGAAGCTGCGCATCATTAATCCGGCGCCGATCAACAGCATGAACGCCAGCGCGAATTCGGATGCTACAAGAAAGCTTCGCAACCGGTTACGACGCTTGCCATCGGTATCTCCACGGCCGCCCTCTTTGAGCGAATTGCTGAGGTTTGCCCCCGCGGCGTGCATCGCCGGAGCCAAACCAAATACCAATGCCGTCAGCACGGTAAGACAGGCCAGGAAAATTAAAACACGCCCGTCAATCGTGACCATCTCCACTTGTGGTATGTATTCCGGACTCAGCGAAACCAGTGCTTTTATGCCTGCTAGCGCTAGCAGAAGCCCGGCAACTGCGCCGACCCCCGAAAGCAATAAACTTTCGGTAAGGAACTGCGCAACCAGGCGCGCCTTACCCGCGCCCAGCGTCACTCGCACCGCTATCTCTTTTTGCCGGTCAGATGTGCGGGCCAACAGCATGTGTGCGACATTCGCGCACGCTATCAGCAGCACGAATCCCACTGCTCCCACCAGCATCAGCAATGGTGTTTCTATTTTGCCGACGACGTTCTCTTTCAGCGGCCGGACCATAACGTCCCGGTTGGTAGCAGGATACTGCTTGTCTAGGCGTCCGGTTACCGTCGCCATGTCTGCCCTCGCCTGGGCCAGGGTCACCCCTCGTTTTAGCCGCGCGAAAACGCGCAGGTGGTTACCGCCTCTTTCGTAGAGCGTTGTCCCAAATGTGTCCGGCACCCACAGCTCGGCATGCGTCGCCCAGAACGGCGCGAATTTGAAGGTGGCCGGCATCACACCGATGACCGAGTAAGCCTCGCCATTCAATTTGATTAGTTTCCCCAGGACGTTACGGTCGCCGCTAAAGCGCCGCTGCCACAGCGAATAGCTCAAGATCACCTCATGTTCTGAACCTTCCTGGTCTTCTCCCTTTTTAAAAAGGCGGCCGATCAAAGGCTGGACCCCAAGTAGCGGCAGCATGTTTTCTGTGACCTTCAGCGCGTAGAGATTCTCGGCCGGGTGGCTGTCGAATGGCCCCTTATCTGTAAGATTGGGACTCCAGTAGTCAGCCGCACCCATAGCCTTGAACGAATGGCTCTGGTCCCGCCAGTCAATATAGTTGGCCGTTGCCACCGGTCCTGTTCCGTTGTGCAAGACCGTAACCAAACGACCCGGATCTCTATATGGAAGCGGTCGCAATAAGACGGCATTCACTACGCCGAAGATAGCTGTATTAGCGCCGATTCCCAGAGCAAGAGCGATTACCGCCACGCTGGTGAACCCAGGCGTACGCAACAGGCTCCGACCTCCGTAACGTATATCTTTTATCAAGTGTTCGATCCACAGATAAGAACGAGCTTCGCGATGTAACTCTTTGATTTGCTCGATGCCCCCATACGTGCGGCGCGCCGCCTGCCTCGCATCCTCGGGAGACAGTCCCTGTGCCTCGAAATTCTCCTGCAGCATCGACAGGTGCGACTCGATCTCACGTGCTAGCTCGGTCTCTGCGTTTCGGCCTCGGAACAGGTGGGCAAGTTTCGCGAAAAATCTGCGCATGATTAAGGTCCCTCGGACAACACTTTTTCAACCAGCCCTGTCATCGCTTGTTATTCAAGTGGTCCTGAATACAACGTAAATGCTCTTCACTAGGATGTCAAGTGATGCAGGTTGGGTTAGATGATTTAGCAAATGTCCGGAGAAGCGAGTGCCCCGATTGACCAGAATTGCGTTCCCGGCTGCCACAAGCGACGCGCACTGATCATGACCCATCTCATGTTCGGTATTCTGGCGTTGACGGTCGAGCAACTCCTCCCCCTGGCCGGGTAGCTCCCACCCCACGCTCTGCAGCTGGTTTCTTCGCGTCAGTTCAGGTCGCGGCGTGCCCTTTGCGGCCTCTACGCGCTAACAACACGTCCGCCCAGGGCAAAACACGCCAAAACACGCTCTCTCGGTCCCTCTCCGCGCCCAGCTCGTTGAGGCTCACGAAATTGTCAGACGAACTTCTGTCCACGCGAAAGAGCGTGGAGTTCTACTCAGGCGATCTCACGAGTTACAAGAACGGATATGTTGAATTATCAATACAGCCGACTGCTAGCCTGAAAGGCGTTGCATCAGGCGGGCCTCCTTGATACATCGGCCTGAAAAGGTATGCAAAGCACTCGCGCTGGAGGAAACATCGTGTCGGGGGACGACGGGATCATCGGGGTATCGGATCACGGCGGTTGGGCGGTGCTGCTGACGGTCGCCGGCGACGGCACACTGCTCGACCGTCGCCGTGTCGAACTGGTGGATGAGGACCTGCCGAAGATTCCGCACCACAGCGAAGCGCAGACGCTTCCCCTCGATGAGGCAGTGGCGCTAGTGGAGCGCGTGCGGGTGTCCGCGGAGCGGCACGCGAAGCTCCGCCTCGAGGCCGTCGCGATGACAGTGCCCGGGCGCATCCTCGGCGTCGCGCTTCGCGAGTGCCCGGGGCTGCCGCCAACCATTGCCGAACGGATCAAGGACTACCGGGCGCAAAATGTCGCCGACTGGGTGATGTACCGCAAGGCGCTAGCTGCCGCGGCCGAGGCCCGCGGTTGGGCCGTCCACTGGTACAACCCGAAGAAGGTGTTTGATGCAGCGAGCGAGGCGTTGCGCATCGAGGACCTCAACCCCCACTTTCTCCAGCTGAGGAGGTCCATCGGGTCGCCCTGGGGTAAGGATCACAAGGTTGCGATGGCAGCGGCGATCGTCGCGGCGAGGGCGGCGCGCGATAAGTATTAACTTAACGCATCTCCGGGTTCTTGGTGAGCGCCACCTATATATCGGAGCGTTGGTGCTCCAGACCGCACAGTTCTGGTACGACGCAATGAACAAAAAAATAGCTCGCGCCTATGCGCTGATTCCAGTGCCCTCCTTGAGAGCAGAAAGCGCCTCCACCAGTTCATGCGTCGTCACAATGGCTGAGGCGTAGTTTGGAAGATTGGTCACCAGGGCCGCCTGCATATGCTGATCCGAGTAATCTGCCGTTGCGTCTTTGACAACCGTGACCTCGTAGCCCAGCTCCGCGGCAAATCGGACTGTTGCCTCTACGCATGTATGTGCTATGAGCCCGATAACGATCAGCTTGTGGATGCCATGTTTCTTGAGCTGTAAATCCAGATCAGTGTTGGCGAAACCACGGAAAACCAGTGCTCCTGGGCTACGATCTCCCCGCGTTGTGGCTTGAATCCGGCGCGGATCTCACCTCCCCATCGAGACTGGGACGGGGAATATCGACTATCGGATCGGTAAGGTTGTTTATCCTTCCGCCGCATCCGGGCAAATGGACACACTCCATCGTTCACTGTGGCAGCTCTGCGCCGGATTGCTCGCGTACCAGGTACTCGGCGTTCCAATCGGGCCAATCTGCATCTGTTTGTCCGACGCGCTTTTCGTGATTGCCGTGGGCGACCCGCCGCACGCCGAAGTCCGCTTACCAGGTCGCTTGCCGAACTGAATGACGTCGCGGCCGGGCTCGATCTTCATGTCGACCTGCGCGCCGCTCTAGGCGCTTGTTGAATCACTACTGCGGGTATCCTGGGCCACATTCGCCATGGCTTGCCTCCTGACTAGACACGGACGAGCCGCTGTCCGTCATCGATGTCGTAAGTTGCGACCGTCAGGGCGGTATTAATCATGATGTGTACGGCGAGCGCAGCCACATCGGAAGGTTTGAGCACGCGCCCGATAGGAATGCCGGCGCATAGCTGACTGCGGCGGTTTTCAATTTCCGGAATTGCGATGCCGTAGATCGGAGAGGCCCCTCGATCGGTGTCCTCGGATATGGGAGGTGTGAACGAGACGATACCGGTCGCCGTTACGAGTGCGATCAGCAATGAAACGATCCGTTTCATAACCCTCCTCCTTCGAAGAACGTATGCGGCACCTGGAATCGGCAGCCCGAAATTACGCTCGTATTACCACGTAGCGCTCGATATTCTTTGCGAACCAAGGGCTCTCTTGTCGGTTATGAGCCGCTGAGATCGGTTTGCGCCCACTCCTGAAGATCTCGAACGGAATGCCCTGTCTATGGAGGAATTCCAGGAACTCCGGGGTGGCAGAGCTGCGCACCAAATTCGTGAACTCACATGTGTTGTCGTCGAGCCGCTTAACGCTGAGACCCCAAATCAAGCCTATTTTCGTTCGACCCGTCGGGGCTACTAAGTCTGTGTTTGAAACCGTTTCAATCGGCGCATTGATCGTTGCCGTGCTCATACTCCTTCTCTTTGGCAATCAGAGTTTCTTCACGCGGTATTCGATTTCCAGATTCGCTGAGGTGTACGGCAACTCTGAGTCTGAGGACCCTACTTTCGGACCTCGACTATTACGATGCACTTCGAAATTTGCAAGAGAATTGTTCGATGCGTCTTCACCCCACCCGCTCGAGACGATCCGAAGCCCTGCAAGGCACGCTCGATCTCATGATCCTGAAGAGTCTGCGGGCGCTAGGGCCTCTACACGGATTTGCGATTGTACGCCGCATCGAGCAGGTGAGCGAGGAAGTTCTCCAGCTCAATGAGGGCACCGTCTATACATCGTTGCTGCGGCTCCAGCAACAAGGCTGGATTCGAGCCGAGTGGGGTACGTCGGAAAACAACCGCAAAGCTAAGTTTTATTCCATTACTAAAAACGGGTTGAAACAACTCGTCCGCGAGACTGCGGACTGGGAGCAGATTTCGGGTGTCATTGGGCGCGTATTGCGCTTGGAAGGCCAGCAATGATGGCGATGATAGTACTCCGTCGGCTGCTGGGGAAAGTTCGTAGCCTTTTCTGCCGTCGAGAGGAGAAGTCGGACTTTGAGAATGAGATCGCGGATCATCTGAAGTTACTGACGACGCGATATATCAGCCAAGGTATGTCGACGGAACAGGCCAATCAGGCTGCCAGACGGCAGTTTGGGAACACCACCTTGCTCCGAGAGGATCGAAGGGCACAGCGAACGATCGCTATCATCGATGCCTGGGGCGCGACCTGCGATATGCCAGCCGCATGCTGTGGAAACGGCCCGCGTTCACGGTTGCGGCCGTGCTCACATTGGGACTTGTCATTGGCGCTAACGGGGCAATCTTCAGCGTGCTACAGGCCGTACTGCTGCGCTCTCTGCCGTTTTTCAAACCGGGGCAGCTTGTACTCCTCTTCTGCAAAGATGGGAGCGCCCCGCAGGACTCTATCTCTCCGGTGGACCTGGAGGACTGGAGCCGCGCTCGTGCTTTTCAGGGCGTATCAGCGCTGCAAGGGCAGAGCGTTAATTTGACTGACGTCGAAGAACCGGCCCGGCTGATTGGCTCATTCGTCTCCTCGACATTTTTCCGATGCTGGGGATTCATCCGGTTCGCGGGCGCTTCTTCACAAAAGCCGAGGATCAACCGGGAGCCGCTCGCGTTTGTGTTGTCAGCTTCGGCTTGTGGCAGGGGCGGTTCGGTGGAGATCTTCATCTGGTGGGCCGTTCCCTCACTTTAAACGGCGAACTCTACACGATAATCGGCATCTTGCCCGACAGCTTCCGGGATCCTTTCTTCACCTCCGATGTATGGCTCCCAATATGGGCCTATCCCAACTACATGCGTGATCGAAGGCAGAACAACGTGTTGGGGATCGCCCGGTTATCCGAAGGCGTTGGATTGCAGCAGGCGCGTGCCGAACTGGCTACGATCGCAAAACAACTTGCCATGCGATACCCGGATACGAATCGAAGCCGCAGCGCCGTGATCCTGCCTCTACACGAGACGGTAGTGGAGGACTTGCGTCCGATCCTTTTGCTGCTCGCGGGAGCCGTAGGATGTGTCCTGCTGATCGGCTGCGCGAACGTAGCCGCCTTGCAATTAACACAAGCGTTTGGCCGTCGTCAGGAACTGGCGGTGCGTGCGTCTTTAGGAGCTGGCAAAAGCACTTTGATGGCTCAGTTACTCACCGAGAGCTGCGTACTGGGCTTGGTGGGCGGGCTCTGCGGCCTTGGCATCGCGGCGGGCGGCATCCGGCTCATTACAGCGTATGCAGATAACATCACCGCGGATATACCAATCGGGTTGAATACGCCGGTACTTATATTCCTGTTGCTCGTGTCGTTGTTGACAGGAGTTCTCTTTGGGCTGGCGCCCGCCTGGTTTGCTAGAAAAGAAGCCATGAATTTCTTGCGTGTCCGAGGTCCCCAGCGGGCGCAAGGAACCATCCGGGGAATGCTTGTCACAACGCAGGTGGCGCTCGCGGTGGTTCTGCTTGCGAGTGCTGGATTGCTGCTGAAGAGCTTGCAGAAGCTTATATCGGTTGACCCGGGATTTAAGACCGATCACTTACTGACGCTCGAATATCGGGTTCCCCGAAACAAATACCCGAAGGGCGCACAGCAGACGCGCTTTCATGAACAAGTTGTAGAAAAGGTGGGGGCGCTGCCGGGAGTGGAATCGGCGGCCGACATTCGGGCTTTGCCTTTCAGCGGAAATAACGCATCGAGGATCGTCAGTTTCCCCGATCGCGCGCCCGCTCCTGCAGGAACGCCCTGGATTGCCGGTTATAATGCGGTTTCGCCGGAATATTTTTCGACTGTCCGGATGCCCCTCCTGGAGGGACGTTTCTTTACACTGGCCGACGCATCGGATCGCCCGCGCGTCGTGATCGTCAGCCGTTCCTTTGAGAAGAAATTCTGGCCTAATCAAAAAGCTCTGGGCCGCCAGGTACTTGTGCCCCGGGCCGATACCGATTCCACCAGCGCGGCCGACCTGTTTCCCGCTACCGTAGTGGGCGTTGTCCCCGATACGAAACATCACTCATTGATGGAACCGGAAGCACCTCAGTTTTATGCGCCGTACGCGCAGGATCCGTTTATCTTCGCCACGCTGG
>DATAYL010000056.1:0-17163 GCA_036272575.1 Bryobacteraceae bacterium
CCCTACCCGACAAGTGGATTACTTCCGGATCGGCGACGATACAGCCTGAACTCATGGATGCTTATTTAGCCTCGATGGCATGCATCTCCATCGACGGCTCTTGGCTGCTCTCGTGATTCTGTTGGGCGGCGGTATGTACGAGTTCTGGCGGACTGGCCGCGTGACCGGTTTGGAACTCTTCGTGGTAGGGTCAGGCATCGCTGCGGCGCTCTGCAGCCATAAGCCACGGCCATTTTGGTTCCTGCTTGGGACCGGATTCGAGAGGTATCTAATTGAGCGGAAGATATCGGTGTGCATGGCGCCAGTCGCGCACACGACAACTCCTGCGATCAGCTATTGATGAGAACGGAGAGCTCGAACATGAAGCCTAATGAACCCAGCCGCACAGCCCTGATAATCGCCCGACAACGAGCTGCTCATCAGGTGCTCGATCATGGCTTAATCCTCTATGACCCATTTGCCATGAAGATACTGCGTGAAGACGAAAAGGACGTGCTTCAATTCGCGAACCAACACCCCTTGGCCAGCATCGGACGTCTGTTCACCGCCGCGCGAAGCCGGATTGCGGAAGATGCTTTGTCAAGCGCTGTCGAAAGAGGGATTCAGCAGATCGTCATCCTTGGCGCCGGACTCGACACTTTCGCTCTCCGGAATCCACATAGCGCACGACAGATTCGTATCTATGAGGTGGACCACCCCGCCACGCAGGCATGGAAAGGCCAGCGCTTGGCTGAAGCTCAAATCGCACTTCCGCCATGGCTTATTCTCGTGCCCGTCGATTTCGAGCGGGACGATGTGGGAGAGAAGCTCGTCGCCGCAGGCTTTCAGCAGAACTCGCCCGCGTTTTTCACGTGGCTCGGGGTTGTGCCATATCTGACACAGGACGCTATCGGCCGCACTCTGGACTACATGGCGTCAATCCAGAACTCGGAGGTGGTGTTCGACTACCTGGAACCTCCCGAGGCATTCTCCGAAGAGCTAAGGCAGGTAGAAAAGGAGCGGACCGATCAGCTGAAGAAAATGGATGAACGTTCGGTCAGCCGTTTCGAGCCGGCTGGCATTGCGGCGATTCTTCGCTCGCACGGATTTTGTGCCATCGAAGACATCAATTTCCAGGAAATCGCGTCCAGGTTCGGCCACGCCGTTCAAGGACTCACGCCCGGACACGCTGGCGTTCATGTTGTCCACGCTAAGCACTAGTTGAACGCGGTGATTGTATTCCATTCAATTTGCGCCTCGACGCTCGAATACACCGGTCGGATTGTATTTCGGGCAGTTCCGGTTCTGTCACCGCCCGGGCAATTACTATTTGATCAGTAGCTTACGGGCGGCACACTCCTTCTCTAATGACTTGAATCCTGCGGTCGTCCATGCATTGGATGCAGCGCACTCTAGCGTGCGAGAAATAGCCACCCACAGAATGGAGCTGATTTCTTCACCTGACGAGAAACGGGACAATCGATGCACCTTGCTCGGGGCGCGCTATCCTCTTTGCTGCACTTCGGGCCGCTGCCCGTGAGCGTGCCGCTTTCTTTAGCCGAGACGATATTTTTCCGATCGGCGTTGATCGGCGGCCCATCAGTTTCCGTAACCGAAGTTGTTATCATTGCTCCGCATGTCGGCCCATTCCACGCTTTCCGCGCGCCTATATTTTTGCTGTCTTCTGTTACCTTCGAGTAGCGGCGCAATGTTTGCCGCTGAATCTTGCGCTGACCTGTCGAGAGTCGAACTGAAAAACGCCGAAGTATCGGCTGCGCAAGTGATAGCGCCGGGCGCTTTTCTGCCGCCTAATGTAAAGCCGAACACTCCTGAGAGTGAGCGATACAAAAAGCTTCCAGCCTTTTGCCGCGTCGAGGTCGTGGCTCAGCCATCGAGCGATTCGCAAATTGCCATCGAAGTGTGGTTGCCGGTCGAGAATTGGAATCACAAGTTTCGAGGGCAGGGAAACGGCGGGTTTGCCGGCGCGCTGGATTTCCACGGAATGGCTGGCTCGCTAAGCCTCGGATATCTCACCGCAGCCACTGACGCGGGCCACAAAGCAGAAGGCACCGATGCCACTTGGGCGCTCCATCATCCCGAGAAGGTGAAGGATTTTGGCTTCCGCGCCATACATGAGATGACCGGCATCGCGAAGACATTCGGCGCGAAGTTCTACGGAGAGCCGCCACAATGGTCTTATTTTGATTCCTGCTCCGATGGCGGCCGCGAGGCGTTGATGGAAGCACAGCGATTCCCAGCCGATTACAACGGCATTCTGGCCGGGGCGCCGGCGAACGATTGGACCCATCTACTCAGCGCCGCGCTACAGACGGTGCAAGTCGCCGAAGCGTCGCCGGCTAGCTTCATTCCACCTTCCAAGCTGTCGCTTATTACCGGCGCAGTTCTCCGAGCCTGCGATGCGGCCGATGGAGTGCGCGACGGCATACTAACCAATCCTTCGTTATGTAAATTCGACCCCGGCACTCTACTGTGTAAAGGTAATCAAAGAGCGGCTTGTCTTTCGGTAGCGCAGATGGCCACATTGAAGCAGATTTATAAGGGAGGGACCACCTCCGCCGGTCAGTTGTTTTTTCCGGGCCTCATGCCAAGCAGCGAAGCCGGCGAAAACGGCTGGCAGGATTGGGTAACCGGGTCCGCTAACGGAAAGGCTGCGGCACACGATTACGCGGCGGGATTTTTCCGCGACATGGTCTACGATGACCCTGCGTGGCATTACCGAACTGCCTCCGTAGACGAAAGCCTGCGAGCCGCGGACGAGAAGCTTGCGGGAACTTTGAACTCGACCGATCCGCATTTGGAAAAGTTCAAAGCGCGCGGCGGCAAGCTCATCCTCTATCACGGATGGCTTGATCCTGCGATTTCGCCGCTAAACAGCGTGAAGTACTACCTAAGCGTGTCGTCCGCCATGGGACAAGCGGCGACTGATGAGTTTGTCCGTCTCTATATGGTCCCCGGCATGCGGCATTGTGTGGGTGGCCCGGGTCCATTCATCTTTGGACAACTAGGTGTTGCGCGCAGCAGGGATTCGGCGCACAATATCTTCACCGCTTTAGAAGAGTGGGCGGAGCGAGGAACTGCTCCGAATTCGATCATTGCGACCAAGTTGAAAGACGACAAGGATCCGGCAAAAGGAGTTCTTTTGACCCGGCCGCTTTGTCCATTTCCACAGCAGATGAAATTTGCGGGGAATGGTAGCCCTAGCGAAGCAGGTAGTTTTAGCTGCCAAATCCATAATGGCAGCGCTGATTGAAACGATTTCTGGGACGGTTAGCCTATACCACAAAGTACCTGGATAATTTCGGCGGGACAAGAAGTATTACATTGAACGTATAAGCTTACTGATGCCGATGAACATCCTATGCCTGTGAACACACTCCGCATGCTGCTCCAGGCGCATGTTCCTACGATTCCGGAGCACCGCATTGCCAATATTTTTTATCCGTTGGCTACCCCTGCGGCGAACGAAAAACATATAGCAATGTTCGTGTTGGGAATCACCGCGGGGATCTTTGTCGTGGTGGCCGGGTTGATTGTTTTTACCATCTGGAAATTCCGGCGCAGGCACGACGATGACACGCATCAGGAGCCGGCTCAGGTTTATGGCAGCAACCAGATTGAGGTTGCCTGGACGGTCATTCCGATCCTGATTGTCTTCGTACTGATTGGCGTCACCGCGCGTGTGATTGCAGCCGTACAAAATCAGAGTCCTCCCAAGAACATGGTGAAGGTAAGAATCGTCGGGCATCAATGGTGGTGGGAAATTGAATATCCGGATTACGGAATCGTAACCGCTAACGAGTTGCACGTGCCCGTCTCAAAAGATGGCCAGAATGCCGCGTACCTGCGACTGGAAAGTCAGGACGTCATTCACAGCTTCTGGGTGCCGCAGTTGTCGGGCAAAACGGACCTGATCCCAAACCGGATTAACTACATGTGGATCGATCCGAGTGAGGCCGGTGTCTACCTTGGCAACTGTGCCGAGTATTGCGGGACACAACATGCAAATATGCTGCTGCGAGTAACCGCACAACCGCGGGAGGAATTCGAGAAGTGGGCCAAAGCGGAACAGCAGACTCCGCCCTCGGCCATCCCCGCTCCCACCGAAGCCAATGCGGCCCCGTTACAGCCGGTTGGTCAAGGGCGAGCCACCTTTGAATCCCTTTCGTGCGTGAGTTGTCACAACATCAAAGGAACGGCGGCACAGGGGAAATTTGGTCCGGATCTGACGCATCTAATGAGCCGGCAGACCATTGGGGCGGGCGTGACCACCAATACCACTGCACACTTACGAGCCTGGGTCAATGATCCGCAAACCATCAAACCCGGATGCCTGATGCCCAGCCTCAAACTGACAAATAACCAATTAAATCAGGTAATGACATACCTGCAGTCATTGAATTAAACGGAGGCTCCTATGGCATCGATAGATTATCCACTCGGGCATCCCAAAGTTCGAGGATCAGAGTTTTCATTTTCCGAAGTTTTTTATAAATGGGTTGCCACCGTTGATCATAAACGGCTCGGCCTGATGTACATAGTTTTTGCCTTGCTTTTCTTTGTGATCGCTGGCGTAATGGCGGCCGGTATTCGCATTCAATTGATGGTGGCGGCCAACCACTTTGTCGATCCCGATACCTATAACCGGCTGTTTACCATGCACGGCACCACCATGGTGTTCTTAGTTGGAATGCCGATGGTTGCTGGGTTTTCGAATTACCTGATTCCGTTAATGATCGGTGCGCGGGACATGGCATTTCCCCGGCTGAACGCTTTCGGGTTGTGGATCTTTTTGTTCGGCGGATTGCTGCTCTATTTCAGCTATATCGGCGGCGGCGGGTTATCGGGTGCTGGATCCGCGCCCGATGTAGGATGGTTCGCTTACGCGCCGCTGACCGCCAGGGCGTTTTCCCGCGGCGCAGCCACTGATTATTGGATTTTAGGCATTCTGGTTTCCGGAATAGGTAGCTTAGCCAGCGCCGTTAATGTTGTTGCGACTACCGTGTCAATGCGCTGCCCGGGCATGACCTTAAGCAGGATGCCCATGTTTGTGTGGGTCATGCTGGTGGATGCCTGGCTGATCCTGATTGCTGTTCCGCCACTCACCGCGGCGCAAATCATGCTGCTTTTGGATCGCTTTCTAGGTGCAAATTTCTTCGACACGC
Organism: Bryobacteraceae bacterium; assembly: GCA_036272575.1. Lineage (GTDB taxonomy): Bacteria > Acidobacteriota > Terriglobia > Bryobacterales > Bryobacteraceae > Bog-105. The sequence continues at coordinate 5,163 of DATAYL010000056.1, forward strand.
AGGCCGGCGGTTCGGCAGTCCTTTGGCAGCACTTTTTCTGGATTTTTGGGCACCCCGAAGTCTACATTCTGATTTTCCCCGCGTTCGCCGTTCTTTCCGAGGTCATTCCCGTGTTTTCGCGAAAGCCTTTATTTGGACGGCCCGCCATGGTCGGCGCCGTCGTCGCGATCGGGTTCATTAGCCTCGGAGTATGGGCCCATCATATGTTCGCCGTCGGCATGACTTCCTGGTCGAACACTTTCTTTACTGCCTCAACCATGCTGATCGCAGTTCCGACCGGCATCAAACTTTTCAACTGGATTGCCACCATGTATGGAGGCAAGCTCCGTTTAGATACGCCGATGCTGTTCTGCTGCGGATTTCTGCTGCAATTCCTGGTCGCCGGCCTGACCGGCATTATGCTGGCAGTTTCCCCCTTCGATTGGCAGCTGCATGATTCCTATTTTGTCGTCGGACACTTTCACTTTACGCTCGCCGGCGGACTAATCATGGGTGTTTTCGCCGGCATGTACTACTGGTTCCCCAAAGCCATCGGAAAAATGTATAACGAAACGCTCGGCCGGTGGCACTTCTGGCTGTGGACGCTTGGCTTCAACATGACGTTCATTCCCATGCATTTCCTCGGCATCCTGGGAATGCCGCGGCGCATTTACACTTATGCTCCTGACCGTGGATGGGATTTTTGGAACTCTGTGTCTTCGGTTGGTGTTGTCTTTCAGGCGGCGGCTACCGCTTGCTTGGCATGGAACATGATCCAGTCCGCGCGCCATGGTGAGCCGGCCGTCGATGATCCCTGGGATGCATGGACGCTCGAATGGGCGACGAGTTCTCCGCCGCCGGAATACAATTTTGAAAAATTACCCGTCGTGAGAAGCAGCCGGCCGCTCTGGGATCTAAAACACCCACAAGATCCTGATTGGAAGTACGAGTAGATCATGGCTGCGAAACAAGAAGCCGTGCCATCCAACGCTCTCACTATGGAGCAGGACTGGAAGCTGCCCGATCGGGGCACCGTCGCAATTATTTTCCTGATTCTGACGGAGACCTCCCTATTTACGATTTTCGTTGTAGCGTACCTGGTTTATATCGGCAAAAGTCTGACCGGGCCCTACCCGAAAGACGTTTTAGAAGTTCCGATCGTTGCCTCGATTTGCCTGCTCTCAAGCAGTCTGACCGTTGTGTTTGCCGAGCATGCTTTGAAGCACAACAACCTGGGACGCTTTAAGCTCTGGTGGACGCTTACCATTGCTTTGGGGCTGGAATTCTTGATTTCGACCGGCCTCGAATGGAAGAAACTGATTACTCAGGATCATCTGACAATTCGGACGAATCTATTTGGAAGTACTTTCTATTCACTGGTCGGATTGCATGCGAGCCATGTCATTGTCGGCCTTACGTTCTTAACGCTTGTGCTGCTGGCTACGCTTCGCGGATTTCCCATACAAACGCAGCTGAGGCGCGTGCTGTTTCTTTCCTGGTATTGGCATTTCGTAGACGCTGTGTGGGTGGTCGTGTTTACGGTCGTCTACATCATCGGCAGATAAAAATCATGTCACACGAAACCCATCACGGAGAAGCGTCCGAGCAAACCGAGCATGATTCGATCCTCATGCCTGCGCCTACCTTTTGGCCGATTGTTTTTGCCTTTGGACTCACGTTGCTGTTTGCCGGCCTCGTCACCCAGTGGGCAGTCAGCGCGGTGGGCTTGATCATCTCCGTTCGCGGCGTATTAGGTTGGTGGAAGGATGTAATTCCACACGAAGAGCACGAAGAGGTACCCATCAACCGCGCGCTTAGACCGGCTCCGATCATGGTGGAAGCCCGTTCGGTAGTACGGCTCGAAGTCGGCGAGGAAGGACACCGCCTGCGCGTACCCGAACGAGTACATCCATATTCGGCAGGGTTATGGGGTGGCTTGGCCGGTGGTGCAGCTATGGCAGCCCTGGCGATTCTCTACGGGCTCATTGCGCAGCACAGTATCTGGTATCCGGTGAACTTACTGGCGGGCGTCGTCATTCCTAATTTGGGAAACGCCTCGCTCGAGCAGCTACGCGCATTCCACACTGTGCCGTTTGTAGCGGCGCTGCTCGGCCACGTTGTGATCTCCTGCCTGGTTGGCGTTGTCTACGCGGTGATGCTGCCGATGTTTCCAAAATACGCGCCATTCTGGGCGGGTATTTTGATGCCGCTGTTCTGGAGCGGACTTGTCGCCACCACCTTGAATATCGTCAATCCAGCCCTGAACGGCCGAATCAGCTGGCCATGGTTCGTAGTCGCGCAGCTTGGGTTCGGATTGGTCGGCGGCTACGTGATCGCCCGCAGTACGAGCATCAATACCATGCAGTCCTGGACGATCGCTGAGCGGGCGTTCCTGCATACTCCTGGCATTCAACCGCCGCGCGAGGACGACAAGTAATGCCGCCGCGCGGAACAAATACACCTCGCCTTGCCCATCCGTCATGTTACGCGGCGGTAGCGGGTGTGTTGCTTGTTCTGCTGGCTGCTTGCGAACCTCCCGGCAAACCGAAGCTAAGAGACGATCCGCAAGCCGCCCCGGTAGATTTCAAAACGCTGTATTCGCAAAATTGTGAAGCCTGCCATGGCGTTGGCGGCAAGAATGGTCCCGGCCGAATCCTGAACGATTCTCTCTATCTGGCCATACTGCCGCGCGAGACACTGCGGCAGATTCTGATTCACGGGCGTCCCGGAACATCAATGCCGGCTTGGGCGCAGAGCGATGGTGGTCCGCTCAATCCCAAACAGATCGATGCGCTGGTAGATGGATTTTATAAGAACTGGGCACACCCCGCTCAGTTTGCCGGCAAGCCGCTTCCTCCGTATGCTGCAGCCGATGAGAAAGGCGACCCGGACGCGGGTCGAAAACTGTTTGCGCGCAGCTGCTTCATGTGTCATGGACCAGGAGCGCGGGTCGGTCTCATTACGGATCCCAATTACCTTTCGCTGGTCAGTGATCAGATGCTGCGGACCTCCATCCTGATTGGCCGCCCCGATCTGGGCATGCCGGACTACCGCAATTTGAAGGCGGGTAAAGCCCTCAGCAGCGAGGACGTAAGTGATTTGGTTGCGTTCCTCGTCTCTAAACGTCCGGCCGACGCGATGACCGCGCAGAATACGGCGGGTTCCGGCTCCGGCAGCCACGTCAATGATTCTGGTACCGGCAATGCTGGTCCAATCGTGAAGGGAAACGAAGGCAGCGGGCACGGCCCCGGAAGTCCGCAGCAAAAAAAAGGCGAGGGCAACAAGTCTCGTGGCAGCAGTCAACAAGGTGTGAAATGAGCGGATCAGTTCGAGAGGAAGACAAGGGAAAACAGAATACGCTGGATCCAACCAGATTAGATCCAACCAGAAGGGATTGGCTGTTCATAGGGGGTGTGGCGCTGAATGTGGCGGCAGGCTTGTTGCTGGCAGTGCCGCTGGCCGGTTTTGTCTTTTCCAGTTTCGTGGAGCGCAAAGATCCGCGTGACTGGATATCGCTCGGTGCGATTGAGAATTTCCCGGAAAACGCCACACGCATCGCCACCTACCGCAATCCCTTCACCCGGCCCTGGGACGGCGAAACCGCCGAAATTCCGTGCTGGGTAAGGCGTGTCAAACAATCCGAATTTCAGGTCTTTGCGATTAATTGCACGCATCTGGGATGCCCGGTGCGCTGGTTTCAGGAATCAGGACTCTTTCTGTGTCCCTGTCACGGCGGAGCCTACTATGAAGATGGATCGCGGGCTGCCGGACCGCCCCCGCGCGGACTGTTCGAGTACGATTACAAGGTCGAAAAGGGCGAGCTCTGGGTTAAGGGCGGCGAAATGCCGACTCTTTCTAATCCGGTCTAGCTGCCTGGCATAGTTGTCTAGGGTAAAATGATCAACGCACTACGAAAAACGGCGGTATGGCTTGACGACAGGCTGCATCTCACTGCTCTTTACGCGTCCACCGCTGGTCATGAGGTGCCGGCGAGCGCGGGCAGCTGGTTCTACGTGTTCGGCAGCGCTACCCTGCTTTGCTTCGTTATCCAGATCATCACCGGGGCGTGTCTCGCCTTCGTCTATATTCCCTCTACCAGTCAGGCCTTCACCAGTCTAGAGTATTTAAATCACGCGCAGTTTTGGGGCTGGTATCTCCGTGCAGTACACCAATGGGGATCGAACTTCATGGTGTTCATAATGACGCTGCACATGATTCAGGTCTTTCTGTTCGGCGCTTATAAGTATCCGCGCGAGCTCACCTGGGTCAGCGGCGTGTTTTTGCTGTTGGCCACCCTGGGCATGGCCTTTACCGGCCAGGTGATGCGGTTCGATCAGGATGCCTATTGGGGATTGACCATCGGCGCTTCGATTACTGGGCGCGTTCCCCTAATAGGCGCGCAGCTTGTCCACGTGTTATTGGCCGGCCCGATCATCGCCGGCGAAACGCTTTCGCGATTCTTCACCCTGCATGTCTTCATTATTCCCGGAACAATCATTGCGATCGTGAGCATGCATTTGCGCTTGGTGCTGACCAAGGGTATCAACGAATATCCAAAGCCTGGACGCCCGGTACATAAGGGAACCTACGACGCCGAATATGCCGACATCCTGCGTCAGGAAGGTGTTCCGTTTGTCCCTTACGCGATTGGCAAAGATTTGATCTTCGCGGCATTGGTGATCATAGGCATTCTTGGCTGTGCGTTGATATTCGGTCCCAAGGGGCCGACTGGGATACCGAATCCCACCCTGGTCGATACCAACCCCCGGCCCGACTTCTATTTCCTTTCGATCTTTGCCGCCCTCGCGTTGCTGCCCGACTGGATGGAAGTGCTGATCCTTTTCATTGCTCCCGCGATTGCCATCGGTGGCCTGCTTCTGCTGCCCTTTATTTCCGGCACTGGTGAAAAGAGCGCGAGCCGGAGACCCGTAGCCGTTCTTTCGGTCATCTTCATCATGCTGACAATTTGTGTGCTGACGTATATGGGGGAAACATCGCCCTGGTCCCCGAAGATGGAAGCCTGGAGCAGTGATGCCATTCCGGTGCAATTCGTGCGCGATCGAACTCCTCTTGAGATACATGGAGCTTTGGTGTTCCAGAACAAGCAGTGCCGTAATTGTCACGCCCTGGGTGGGGAAGGTGGCCAGCGCGGTCCGGCTTTGGATGCCGTTGCGACACGTCTGACCAAAGATCAGATGGTGCGCCAGGTGATTCAAGGTGGCGGCAACATGCCTGCCTACGGCAAGAAGTTGAGCCCGGCCGAAGTAGAAGCGCTCGTCTCGTTCTTAGCAACTTTGACTCCCAAGCATGTGCCGCCCGTGCGCAACTCCGCGCCTCCACAGAATAAGTTGCCGCGTGACTTCGCCGTATTGAGTGCGCCACCAACAACAGCTAAGCAGTAAGTGGATCCAGTCTCTAACGCAGCGCTGAGTTCATGGGCAATTAACCCCCTCACGAGCGCTGTACTCGCGCTGACCGCCGTCCTTTACCTTCGAGGATGGTTGCGCGGGCGTGAACTCATCCGCACACCCAGAGACGGCCCGCGCCTTGCCTCTTTCTTGGGTGGCCTCTTCCTGATTTTTCTAGCTACTGAGTCTCCGCTCGATACCTTCGATTCCCTCTTCCTTTCTGCTCACATGACTCAGCATCTGATTTTGATGATGCTGGCGCCGCCTCTCATCTTATTTGGCTATCCAACCTTGCCGCTGCTGCGTGGACTGCCCAAACGATTTGTCAAAGAAGGACTCGGTCCGTTTCTGACTTGGCCACTCTTGAAGGCAGTTACTGGGGTTCTCGTATCGCCGCTATTTGCCTGGCTCGCTTTTGCCTTCAGCACAATCTTTTGGCACCTGCCGTTCTTCTACGAACTGGCCCTGCGTTCGGCAGCCTGGCACGGTGTGGAGCATGCCAGCTTCTTTTGGACCGGTATCTTGTTTTGGTGGCCGGTGATTCAACCAACCCCAGCCAAAGCGAAGTGGCCGCTCTGGAGCAAAATTCCTTATCTACTGTTTGCCGACATCGTCAACACCGCGCTTTCTGCTTTCTTCGTGTTTTCGGGACGCTTACTGTATCCGTCCTACGGTGTCGTGCGGGCCAGCAGTTTCAGCGCGCTCGATGACCAGATTGTCGCTGGGCTGATTATGTGGGTTCCCGGCTCGCTGGTCTATCTCCTGCCCGCGTTTGCTTTCGCGGTGCAGCTCTTATCCGGCAATCGACCAGGCTCCACGCTCCAAACCGTCAGAGTGCAGCGCCGGCCGCGCCCCGCTCCGCGTGCTTCCCATTGGAAGAAGACTCCCGCCTTACGCCGTGCCGCGCAGTACCTCATGCTGCTGCTGGCCGCCACAGTCATGGCCGACGGATGTTTTGGCCAGCAGGTTGCCCCGCTTAACCTCGCCGGAATGTTGCCTTGGATACACTGGCGCGCTCTTTCGGTCCTTGCCCTCCTGGCCGTCGGCAATCTGTTTTGCATGGTTTGCCCGTTCACCCTGGTGCGCGACTTTGGTCGCAAAGTCCTACCCGCAAAGGCCCCGTGGCCCCGTTTTTTGCGAAATAAGTGGCTTCCAATCGCTCTTTTCGTGCTCTATCTCTGGCTTTACGAAGCCTTCAATCTCTGGGAAAGCCCGTTTTTAACGGCTTCGATCATCTTCGGCTACTTTTTGGCCGCCTTTTTTACAGACGGGAAATACTCCGGCGCCAGCTTCTGTAAGTACGTGTGTCCTATAGGTCAATTCCATTTCGTGAGCTCCTTTATTTCCCCTCGCGAGGTGCGCGTGAGGAACGCTGCTACCTGCCAAAGCTGTCGCACTTTCGATTGCATCAAAGGCAACGAGAAAGCGCGGGGTTGCGAACTGGATTTGTTCCAGCCCAAGAAATCCAGCAATTTAGATTGCACCTTTTGCCTCGACTGCATCAAAGCCTGCCCGCACGATAACGTTGGTGTTTTGCCTGTAATTCCAATGAAAACGATGCTGGCTGATCCATATCGCTCATCGCTCGGTAGACTGTCCAAACGAACAGATTGGGCGGCCCTTGTGCTGGTCTTCGTATTTGGCGCGCTCGCGAATGCTGCAGGCATGACGGAACCAGTGATGATGTGGGAGCACAGTTGGCACGCCCGGCTTGGACCTGATGGTATGCCGCTAATTGTCGGAGTGTTTACGCTTGCCTTTGTCGTCTTGATTCCGGTACTGTTAATCGCGCTTTGCTGGCTGCTGAATTTACTGGTAATCGGAGAAAAGCGGCGAACCTCCGATCAAGCAAGACGACTCGTGTTTACACTAGCGCCGCTCGGATTCAGTATGTGGGCCGCGCATCTTCTCTATCATTTTGCAACCGCTTGGGCCATCGTCTGGCCCGTGACCGGAGCACAGCTTCTGTTGCTCGATGCCGGTCTTCTCACAACGCTTTATACGGGGTGGAAAATAGCAAGACAAGTGTCCGGCAAGCTGCGGAGCGCTATTGAACTCACCGCGCCGTGGGCGGCTGTGGCGATCGCCGGCTATTGTGCGTTTGTCTGGGTTCTCTTTCAACCAATGCAGATGCGCGGGATGATGCAATAGGGAATGAAACGTGTAGCCTTCTTTGGCTTTATGACTGCCGCGCTGCTCCTGGCAGATGGAGGAACCCTGCTCTTGCGCAAGCCGGCGGGCCCGTTCACGATTGGCGTGTTCAGTTCGACGGATACACTACGTGTCGGACCAGTAGATTTGAGCGTCATGGTGCAGAACACGCGAGATCAGTCGTCCGTACCCGACGCGGATGTCAAACTGCACCTTACAAGTTCAACGCGCGGCGGAATTTCGGAAGTCTTCGCTCCCGCTACGCACGCCAAAGCAACCAACAAACTGCTGTACGCCGCAAACATCAACCTGCCTTCCGCCGGAGCGTGGAAACTCGTGGTCGATGTGCAGGCAAAGCCAGGAAACGCCGAGATCGCGGGCGAAATAACCGTGCTGCCGCCGCAGTCCCGACTGGCTGCGAATTGGCCTTACTTTGCTGTGGTGCCGCTCCTGGCCATCTTGTTCGCCATTAATCAGTGGTTGAGGAAGAAGCGATCTCTCCCAGGTCCGCGAGCACGCGCATAGCTGCGTTGCGGCCATTTATGGCTATCACGCTGCCGCCCGGGTGTGTCGCTGCTCCGCAAAGATAGACGCCGGGCATTGGCGTCTTGGCGGATAGACGGTTCTTCCACATGTATTGAGGCAGGCACTCGCCTTGAAAAATGTGGCCGCCGCTCAAACCAACTTTGCTCTCAATGTCAGGCGGCCCGAGTGCTTCCGCATTGATGATCGCGTCGGGAATGTTGCTGCAGAAACGGGCGAGCGACTCAAATACCAATTTCTTGGCAGTCTCGCGGCGAGTCTCCCAATTGCCATCGGCAAAACTATACGGCACATATTGCGAAAAGACGCTCATCGTGTCGGTGCCTGCTGGTGCTACGCTCGCGTCGTGTACGCTCTGGAAATAAAGCTCGGTCCAGAGCCGATCTGGAAGCTTACCGGCACGCGCGGCTTCGTACCCTGACTTCCACTCCTCCTTTGTCAAAGGAGTGTTGATTTGCCCGAAATGGTGCGGTTCGCAACTTCCTGGTCGGGCATGAAAATTGGGCAGTTCGCGCAGCCATATATTTACTTTCAGGGTGCAACCCTCGGCCGGAATAGAGTCGACCTGTTTTTTCCACGCTGTATCCGCGGCAGCACCAAGCAATCGTAGCGTCGTGCGTCCATCGGCATTGGAGATCACAGTCCGGGCTGCGATGCGCTCGCCGCTTGCGAGCCGGACGCCTTCTTCTGGAATGATCTGCTCAACAGGCACTCCAGAGGCAATTGTGGCGCCCGCTTCTTGAGCGGCATCGGCTAAGAAGAACGACACCATGCCCATGCCGCCGCGCACGTAGCCCCAAGCGCCAGCCCGGCCTCCTAAACGCCCCGATGAATGATGAAAACGGATCGACGCGGTTCCTGCTTGAAATGGACTGGCGTTTGTGCCGATCACACCTTGCCCGAGATACGCCATCTGAAGCCGTACATCGGACAAAAAGTGCTCCACAAACTCCGCCATCGACCAATCAAAGAGAAGCGAGCGAACTTCGCGATCATTTCCGATCCGGTTTTCTAGCGCCTCCTGCGATGGAGCATCTCCGATCCACACATCATCTTCGTTCGACGGCCGCAGCAAATCCCGAGCGCGCCGAATTACATCCGACATGGCGCGCCAGCCCTCGACATCTCCAGGCGCAAAACGGCGTAGTTCCGATTCACATTGCGCATCGTCATCATAGAGTTGAATGCTCGAGCCGTCTTCGAATGGTACGAAGAGGCCGTTGGCAGCAGGAGTCCACTCGAAGCCTCTACCCGGCAGCGCGAGCTCTTCAATCACTAAAGGGTGCAGCAAGCCGGCAAGATAGGCGCAAGGTGAGAGCCTAACACCGGGCCAGGGTTCTTCAACCGTGCAGGCGCCCCCGATACGCTCACGCTGCTCCAATACCAGGACGCGCTGGCCGGCACGCGCCAGATAGGCAGCAGCCGTAAGGCCGTTGTGGCCTGCTCCGACGATAATGCAATCCCAGGTTCGATCCGCTAAATCGCGAATCGATGAAGGTAGGCCTAGGAGGCCGAGCGACGCCACCGCCGATTTCATAATGTTGGCGGCAGCGATGGAAAGATTATGTCGAGCTTCTCTGTGTCAAATAGAACTTGCTCGATGCAAGATTGCGGACGTGCATGATTCTCTGCCGTTTGCCATTGTTCATCCAGCAAGCGGACGGACCGAAGCTTGGGAACGGCAACACACCGCCAATTATCTGGTGACCCTCTTCGCTTGAGCCCGCTGGCACTTCCGCCAGCGATTTGATAGCAGAGTACACGGAGATCGCCGTGCTTGTTGCGTCCTAGGACATGAGGGCAGAAAGAGCGCCGAAAATTGTTGTAGATTGCGGCGAACGGCTTCTTCAGGAACAGAGACGCGGTTACAACCACGGCGATCTCCTCGAGCGTCTGAATTTGTGCAGCTTGGGGCACAGCCATGCTATGCCCCAGCATACGTTACTGCTGTCTGATGAGGAGACCTAAGCTGTCCTCTGCATTTCCGTTTTGCCTTCGTCCGCTATTGCTGCCTGCGCAGCAGCCAGACGCGCAATCGGCACACGATAGGGAGAGCAGGATACGTAGTTCATGCCGACGCGATAGCAAAACTCGACAGAGCTGGGCTCACCGCCATGTTCACCGCATATCCCGACTTCCAGATCGGGACGAGTTTTGCGGCCCAGCTTAACCGCCAACTCAATGATTTTGCCCACGCCGTCTTGATCGAGAACCGCAAAGGGATCCGCCTTAAAGATTTTCAAATCCTCGTAATGCTTTGAAAACTTCGTATAGTCGTCACGCGAAAGACCCATCGTAGTCTGAGTGAGATCATTGGTCCCAAAGCTGAAGAATTCCGCCTCACGAGCTACCTCATCGGCAGTGAGAGCAGCACGTGGAATCTCAAGCATCGTTCCGACGTAGTACTTCATATTCTTCATTCGAGCAGCGCTCAGAACTTCCTCGGCCACTTTGGTGACGATTGCCTTCTGGTTCTCGAGTTCCTTGACGTTGCCCACCAGAGGAATCATCACCTCAGGAATGACCTTCTTGCCTTTCTTTGCGACCAGGACAGCCGCTTCGAAAATTGCCCGCGCCTGCATTTCGGTGACTTCCGGGTACGTGATGCCCAGGCGGCACCCTCGATGGCCAAGCATCGGGTTAAATTCGTGGAGTTCTTCCACGCGCTGCAGCAGTTCAGGGAGGTACGTTTTGAGGTCGCCCACGCTAACGCCGTAAGTCGCCGCAATCGCGCGCTTTTCTTTTGTAATTACATACGGAAGGCGCGCGATGTCCACCATAAGAGCTTCGCGCTTCGGCAGAAACTCGTGAAGCGGTGGATCGAGGGTTCGGATCACAACGGGAAAGCCATCCATCGCTTCGAAAAGACCGGCAAAGTCTTTCCGTTGCATCGGAAGCAGCTTCAAAATAGCCTTCTTGCGCGTTTTTTCGTCGCGCGCAAGGATCATGGCCTGCATATGTTCAATGCGATCTTCCGCGAAGAACATATGCTCGGTGCGGCAAAGCCCAATACCTTCCGCACCGAAGAGACGGGCCTGCTTGGCATCGCGTGGAATGTCAGCGTTTGCCCTTACGCCAAACCCTCCGCGGAATTCGTCGGCCCATTCCATGAAAGTAGCGAAGTAGTGTGATTTCGGATCGGGCTCATTGGTTGCACATTGGCCTAAATACACCTCACCAAGCGTGCCATCGAGCGATATCCAATCGCCTTCTTTTACGGTTTGCCGAGTGCCTTCAAAAAGAACCGTCGCAAGCTTCTTTTTATCGTCAACAAACACCGAGGAAGCGCCCACGACACAAGGTCGTCCCATACCGCGCGCGACCACGGCGGCGTGGCTTGTGAGGCCACCTACCGCGGTCAAGATTCCTTTCGAAACATCCATGCCGTGAATATCGTCCGGCGTCGTTTCCTTGCGAACGAGAATGACCGGCCCCTTGGCAGCCATTTCAACTGCGTCTTCGGAGGAAAATGCAGCACGTCCAACGGCCGCACCGGGAGAAGCTGGAAGACCCGCTGCCAACTTGGCCAAAGTTTTGCGCTTGTTGGGATCGAGTACCGGATGCAGCAGTTGATCTAACTGGTTCGGAGCAACGCGCCCGACTGCTTCTTTCTTTGTGATCAGGCCTTCTTCCACCATATCGACGGCAACGCGGACAGCGGCCGGACCCGTACGCTTACCGTTGCGCGTTTGCAGCATGTAGAGCTTGCCTTCTTCAATGGTGAACTCGAAATCCTGGACATCGCGATAGTGCTTTTCGAGATTGCCGGTGATCTCGCGAAGCTGGCGGTACGCTTCGGGCATGACCTGCTCCAGTTCGGCGATCGGCTGAGGCGTGCGGATGCCCGCGACTACGTCTTCGCCTTGTGCGTTGACCAGAAACTCGCCGTAGAAGACCCTTTCACCTGTCGAGGGATTACG
>DATAYL010000057.1:0-13808 GCA_036272575.1 Bryobacteraceae bacterium
CGAAAGGTAGTAGACAGAATAACGTAGCCGAACGCAATACCCGACAGCACGCCGCAAAGGTAGATAGCCATGTGGGCGGGAGTCCAAAAAGTATCGCGGCCGATCGACATATGCCACGAAATATCCCAGTTTGCTCCAATCGCGGCGGAGGCGATAGCTAGTCCAGCGCACCAGATGTACCAGGGGATGCCGGCTCGCGACAAGTTCAAAATAGGAGTGTTGCTCTGCGATCGTCCGGCGGAAGAAGCACTCGCCATGTATTAGCTCTTAAAATTGCTTCATCGATCAAAAGCAAATAAACGCAAGCAAAAGAAAAAATATTTCTTTGAATCGCGTGTTCCTCATTGTAAGATATCCCCGACGCTGGAGATAACCTTTTCTCTTCTCCCAAATACAAAACTTGTCAGGTAACGACTCAATTAGCCGATCAGCCGATGTGGTAAAAGGAAGCGCTCACCGGTTGCACGCCGAAGAGAGGCGCCGCGAGATTCTAACCCTCGTGGTGCGGCACGGACGCATCACCGTGGAGGAAGTCGCCCGCCGTTTCGGCGTTTCCACCGTAACCGCGCGGGGAGATTTGGATGCTCTGTCGGCAAACGGTTCCTTGGTGCGCTCCCATGGCGGCGGCATTCGACCGCTCGCCGCGGTGCCTGAGCATCCTCTCAAGGTTAGGCAGGGAATGTATCACGAGCAGAAAGTCCGCATTGCTCAGGCTGCGGTCAGGCTGATTCAGCCGCTGCAAACCGTGATACTTTGTACCGGATCGACAGCTGCACAAGTCGCCGGTCAGCTTCGTCATGAGCGCCCGGAGAACCTGACCGTCATCACCTACGCCCTAAACATAGCGGCTGAACTGGCCGACTTGCCTAATTTGTCATTGGTGTTATTGGGAGGCTTCCTGCGCCATCCTTCGACGGCTTTTGTCGGGCCGCACGCCGAGCACATGATGAACTCGCTGCACGCAGATCACTGTTTTTTGAGCACGGTTGGATTGGATGCGGATATCGGGCTGACGACGCTCGACATTATGGAAGCCCAACTGAACCAGCGGATGATTGCTTCGGCTGCGCAAGTGACTGTGCTGGCCGATTCGAGCAAGTTCGGCCACCGGAGCTTGTCGTTGATCGCGCATCTCGATGTGGTCCATCGGGTCATTACGGACGATAAAGCGCCGTCGGCACAGGTTGAGAAGCTTCGGGCGCGGGGCATTGAAGTGTTGTTGGTCTGAGCCCGTGCTGGCTAATAGAAAGCGATTAGCAAGTTGAGCATAGTCTTTGCTTTCTTTTGCTTGCTTTTTTCCTTGACATAGATTTTCAATCCCCTTACAATTCCGTCAAGCTCTCGTTTTGGAATGGATCTTGGTGGATCCTGCCGGCTTTTTACAAGGAGTTGTTAGTCTATGAGGTCAAGCGTACGTCCCGGTACGATTTTGCAGCGGATTGGTGTCAGTCTGCTGCTTGTGCTTTTCGGTTTGATATGGTCCAGCGAAGCTTCCGCCCAGGAGGTAACCGCCGCGATCAGTGGTGTGGTTACCGATCCCTCCGGCGCGGCAGTGGCTGGCGCTAAGGTCACGGCGAAAGATCTTGATCGGGGCAGCGTGTTCCCCACCACCGCCGATGGCAGTGGATTCTATAACCTTCCGCGCCTTCCGGTCGGGAGGTATGAGGTTCGTGCCGAACAATCCGGATTCCAGAGTGCGGTCAAGTCGGACGTAACCCTCGTCCTGAACCAGAACGCAAAGATCGATTTTGCGATGCAGGTCGGCGACGTGAACCAAACCGTCGAGGTGACCAGCGCGGCGCCCATTCTCGAAACGCAAAACACGGCACTCGGCACGGTGCTGGATGCCAAGACGAACGCGCAACTCCCGCTGGCGACCCGTAACTATGTGCAGCTGACGTTGCTCGCACCAGGTACGGTAACGACTAACCCTTCTTCGTTCACGGGTGCGCAATCGACCTTCACGGGCGGCCGCCCACTGGTAAACGGAAACCGCGAAGAAGCCGACAATTTCCTGCTCGATGGCATGGACAATAACCAGCTATCTGAGAATGCTGTCGGGTACACGCCGAGCGTCGATGCGATCCAGGAATTTAACATGATCACGCAAAATGCCTCCGCCGAGTTTGGCAACTTCATGGGCGGCATTATCAGCGTGAGCACGAAGGGCGGCGCGAATCAATTTCATGGGAACGCCTTCGAATTCTTTCGCAACGACAAGCTGAATGCCAATAATTGGGCAAACAATTGGGGCGGCCTGGCACGGCCGCTGCTCCGCTGGAACGAGTTCGGCGCCTCTTTGGGCGGCCGGATCATCAAAGACAAACTTTTCTTCTTTGTCGATTACCAGGGTTCGCGTTTCGATCAACCATCCACCAGTTCGAACTTTACGGTGCTGACAACCGCCGAAAGGCAAGGCAACTTCTCGCAAGTCTTGGCCGAGCAGGGTGTGCAGCTTCATTATCCGGGCAAGACCACTCCCATCCCCGGAAACAACCTGGCCGGGACAGGACTGCTTAGCCCGCAAGCTTTGGCCATCGTCAGCTCTTCTCTTTACCCGCAACCCATCAATGGCAGTTTGATTAACAATGCGGTCAACACTACTCACTCGTCCACGAACCAGGACCAGGGCGATGTACGAGGCGATTGGAATGCCTCTGACAAAGATCACGTGTTCGGGCGGTACTCCCAAGGCAAAGTGTCAAATCCGACCACCAATAGCATTCCGCTTCTCTACAACACTTTGAGTACGTATCCGACTTACAACGGTGTACTCGACTACACTCGTTCGTTCAGTCCCAGCTTTGTCAATGACGTTCGCGCTGGCGCTAACTATATCCCGGTAATTACCGGAGCCTTGAGCGGTACGGCCTTTTCAGCAGGCAGCGTCGGCATTCCTGGTGTGCCGACTAACGTTCTGCCTGGATTCGTTTTCAATAGTGGCAACCTGGCGACAGACCCGGCAGGTACTGCCTTCGGTAATCCTGAAGTTCTCGAGGAGTTCTCGGATACCGTTATTCAGGCGGAGGACACCGCTATCATCACTCGCGGTACACACACCATGCGCGCCGGTTTTCAGTTGTTTCGTGACCGTATCAATACGTTCTATTCGGGGAACGCTGGCGTCGCCGGACAATTTGGTTTCAACGGGCAATATACCGGTCTGCCAGAAGCCGACTTCCTGGCGGGTCTGCCCTACAACGTGCAAGGCGGTATCGCTGGTGGTACCTGGGGGCAGCGTTCCACCATCTATGCTGGCTTCTTTCAGGATGACTGGCGCGTAACTCCGCATCTTACTCTGAATCTCGGGCTTCGCTGGGAGCTGCACACGCCGTGGGTCGAAGTCGATAACCGGCAATCTAACTTCAACGAGATCACCGGCGCCTTGGAGCTGGCCGGTCAGAATGGCAACAGCCGGGCTTTGTACAACCAATACAACGGCATCACCAACTTCCAGCCGCGAATCGGATTGGCTTACAGTCCGGATAGTAAGACTGTCTTTCGCGCCGCCTACACGGTTTCCAACTTTCTCGAAGGTACCGGCACCAATCTGCGGTTGACTCTCAATCCTCCGTTCGCGACCGAGCACAATGTGAACTACAGTGGCGCGCAAGTACCATCTACCCTGGCGGACGGCTACGACATCTTTGGTGCAAGTACTGCGAGTAACATCAACTACACCGGAACCTCCCTGCGTATCTGGGATCCGAATTTCCGTCCCGCTGTCTCGAATCAGTGGAACGTATCGATTCAGCGCCAACTCGGCAATTCCATGACCTTCCAGGCCAGCTACGTGGGACAGAACAACGATCACCTGGTTGTGCCGGTTTGGGCCTCTCAATTACAGCTCTTGCCGAATGGCACGACTGAGCCCGGCTACTTGAGCGGTAACACAACTCTGCTGGGCGAAATCGGCAACGCTAAGCTGACCGACACCAACGGCATTCAGAACTACAATGCGCTCCAGGTCTCATTCCAGAAGCGATTGAGCCATGGTGTGGAGTTTCAAGCGAATTACACTTGGTCGAAGTGCCTTTCGGATGCCGTTGGTTACTACGGCGGTGGTGGTCAAGCGAATGGCAACTGGTATTACTGGCAAGACACTTACAATTCGCGGCTCAATTACGGACCTTGTTACTACGACACACCGCATTCGTTCAACGGTTTTGTTACGTACGACATTCCATTCGGACGCGGCCGGACATTTGGCAATAATGCCAACAAGATCGTAAACGCGGTGGCGGGCGGCTGGCAGGTCAACGCGATTGTTACCTGGCGCGGCGGGTTCCCTTACACGATTGACTCCTCAAAGGATGTTAGTGGCACCAACAATCCGAACCAACTGGCGAATTGTGTTGCCCCGGGCCAGGTCTTTGGGCAACAGAACCTTTCAACCGGTGGCTATCAGTGGTTCAATCCAGCTGCCTACACGAACGAGTCACCCGGAAGCTTCGGAACGTGCGGTGTGGGCACGATTCGCGGTCCGGGTATCCACAATGTGGACCTCAGCCTGATTAAGCTCTTTAACTTCACGGAGCATCAAAATCTCGAATTCCGCGCCGAGGCCATCAATCTTGCCAATTCGGTGATTCTCAACGCGCCTAACACAACTGTCGGTTCGACGCTCGGTCAGATCACCAGCTCACAAGGCGAACGTAACATTCAGTTCGCTTTGAAATATAACTTCTGACAAACGTTATGCAAGAGGCTTGCGCCGACAAGTCTCTTGCTTATTCCCCTTCCTGTAAATCTTAACGAACGGACTCGCTCAGAGCGAGAAGGAGTGTATCAACTGTCAAAACAAGAACGCTGTCTCGTCCTATTTGCCTTCTTTACGGCTCTGTTCGCCGCGGCCTATGTCAACCCAGCCGGCGCGCAGGAAGTCGCCGCTACGATCTCGGGTACCGTGACGGACGCCTCGGGTGCGGTGGTGCCCAACGCTGCCATCACCATTCACAACACGGACACAAATACCGATGTTCGCGTGCTCGCCGCCAGCGAGTCCGGTACCTACACGGCTACCAATTTGCAGCCCGGCAATTACACCGTTATCGTGAAGGCGCCCGGCTTCGAAACTGCCACTGCGCAAGGCGTGGATGTTCACGTCGCGGAGAAGCGCACCGTCAATGTTCAAATCAAAACGGGAGCAGTGACTGAAAACGTCACCGTGCAGGAGAGTTCCAACCCCGTTGAAACGTCGTCGGCGGCGCAAGCCGGCACAATCACAGGTAATCAGGTTCGCAGCTTAGCCTTGAACAACCGCAATTTCGAGCAGCTGGTCCTGCTGCAGCCAGGTGTAACTAATGGTCTGCCCGATGAGGTTGGCTTCGGGCTCGCTAACTCAACGACTATCTCGGTTAATGGAGCGCGCGTTACTTCCAATAACTGGACCGTGGATGGGGCGGACATTAATGATAGCGGCTCGAATGGCACCTTACTCAACGTGCCCAGCATCGATGCCATCCAGGAGTTTACCCTTGCGCGGAGCACCTACGATGCGCAGTATGGACGAAGCGGCGGCGGACAGGTGATGGTCGCAACGAAGTCAGGCACCAGCGCCTTCCATGGCGACGTATACGAGTTTGTAAGGAACGATTTCTTCAACGCGAATGATTTCTTCTCGAATGCAGGCGGCGTGCCGCGTGCCATCGAACGCTATAACAACTATGGCTTCACCCTCGGTGGGCCGCTCTTCATTCCTAAGCTGTACAAGAAATCAGTCTCGAAGACTTACTTCTTCTGGTCGGAAGAGTGGCGGAAAACCAGCCTTCCGGGCACATTTAATGGTCCGGCGCCCACGCAAGCCGAGCTGAATGGCGTAGTTCCGGGACAGGTAAACGGCCCTGCCGGTTGTGTCAACTTTAATGCCGGAGCGAACACTTCCACGATTAATCCAAGCTGTTTCAGTAAAAATGCGCAGGTTTATATCAATAACGTTTACAGTAAATTCCTGCCAAACGTCGGTAATAATTACGTCACCAATTACTCTTCGACCAATAATTTCCGGCAGGACATGGTGCGTCTCGACCAGAATTTCACGGACAAACTGCACTTCTTCGCGCGTTTCATGCAGGATGATGTGCCGCAGAGTCTGCCGGATGGCGAGTGGGCTAGCACTTCCACATTCCCCGGTGTCTCGGCGGTTTCGCTCGACGCTCCCGGCAAGAACGCGGTAGGCAATTTGACCGCCACTATCTCGCCTAAAGCAGTCAACGAAGCCGAGTTCGCTTACTCCTGGGGCGGCATCAACATCACCAATACAGGTATCACCAATAACCCCAGTTTCTTCAATGCGCTGACCAATAACTTCGCCTACGTCGATCCTTACGGGCGCGTACCGAGTGTGGCGATCAACGGATTTACCGGGGTAGGCATCTCGACCCAGCCTTATTTCGAAAGGAATCTGGATCGCAACTTCTTTGACAACTTCTCTTACACCGAAGGCAACCACACGCTCCGAGCAGGGTTCAGCGCGCAATGGATGCAGAAGACCGAGAATGGGCCGGTGAGCGCGCCCAGCTTCACCTTCAACAGCTTCGGCGATTTCTTGCTCGGCAACGTGGCAAGTTATACGCAGTCAAGCCAGGACACCATTCCAGACCTGCATTATGTGAATCTGGAAGGCTACGTCCAGGACGACTGGAAAGTAACGCCCAAGCTAACTCTCAATTTGGGTTTGCGGTATAGCTTCTTCCCGTCACCTTCTGATGTTCACAACACCATCAACGCCTTCAACCCTCTCTACTACAATCAGGCCGGCGCGCCCGTTATCAACTCTTTGACTGGTAACTTCGCTTCGGGTCAAGCCTTGAGTCCAACGAACTATGCCAATGGACTAATTTTTCCGACCGGTACAAGTTGTACCAATGCAAAAGCTATCGCGCCTGATGCGACGTGCTCTCCTTACGGGAGCCTGGTCAATCCGAACTCAAACAACAATTTTGCTCCACGTTTTGGGTTTGCCTACGATCCCTTCGGCAAAGGCAAGACGGCCATTCGAGGCGGGTTCGGCATCTTCTACGATCGAACTCTCAACGGCGCCTGGGAACAAAACGGCTTCACCAACCCGCCGCGCGTCCAAAGTCCGAATATTGTCAGCACATCATTTGACAATGTTCTGGCAGGCACCCTTTCCACGCCCCCGCCCAATCACCTGGTGTCAACGGGCGATCCCGCATTCAAAGTGCCCTCTTACCAGGATTACAACGTCTCGATTC
Source organism: Bryobacteraceae bacterium (assembly GCA_036272575.1). GTDB lineage: Bacteria > Acidobacteriota > Terriglobia > Bryobacterales > Bryobacteraceae > Bog-105. Next base: position 7,218 of record DATAYL010000057.1, read on the forward strand.
AGCAGCAGATCTTGTCAAACACCACCCTTGAAGTGGCGTATGTGGGAGGAACCGGTCGCCATTTGTTGGGCGAGGTCGATACCAACCAGCCCACCCTTTCGGGGCGTGCAGCGCAGCCAAATTTCAACGTCAATGCCGTCGTTCCCTATCTCGGATATTCCTACATTCAAAGCCGGTTGACAGACTTCTCCAGTAACTACAACTCATTGCAGGTATCTCTGAATCGCCGGGTCTCGGAAGGCTTGACCCTTGGCCTTTCCTACACCTGGTCGAAAAACATGACCAACGCTTCGATTGACCGCGGCTCCGGCACATACGACGCCTATAATTACGCTCTGAGCTACGGTCCGTCGACATACAACACGCCGCATGTCTTCGTCGCCAGCTACGTATACCAGCTGCCATTCTTCAAGGATCAGCGCGGCCTGAAAGGTCACCTGTTGGGAGGCTGGGAAATCTCCGGCATTACCACGATTCAAACTGGCCTGTCGCAGACTGTCACGCAGCCGAATGATCCGTTCGCTTGCACCACTGATGCCAGCGGGTTGTGCCAGGCAGGATCAGCCGCGAATACTTATCCAGGCGGCATAGGGATCGGTAGTTCTGGCGATAGCTCGGTCACCATTCGGCCTAACGTGGCTGCCAACTCGATTAGCCTTCCCAAAACAGTAAATCAGTGGTTCAATCCCGCTGATTTCACCGCGGCGGTGGGCCAGTTTGGTACTGCGGGAAACGGCCTCTTTCTGGGACCCGGCTTACAAAACTGGGACATCTCCGGAATCCGCAACTTCAAAATCGGTGAGCGTTTCAGCCTGCAGTTCCGTGGAGAATTCTTCAACATCTTCAATCACACGAATTTCAACACGATCGGCACTGATATCAGTGCGAGTAACTTCGGTCAAGTCCTCACCGCGCATACGCCGCGCAACGTACAACTGGGACTCAAGTTGTACTTTTAAGGCGCGGCTGTAGCCTGGATAAGTGACCGGTCCAGCACAAAAGGCGGCTTGCAGGTGCAATCATCAGGTTGCCTGGCGAGTCGCTTTTTGTCTTTTGCTGGGGAGTTTCCGGCCAATAGATGCTCACGCGATGCAGGCGCCGGCTGCCATGCCTCCTGATCTGCGGGCACAGCTTGTCGCCGGCTCCCAAGCGTTACAAAACGGTGATTATCCGGCCGCCGAGACGGCATTTCGTCATGCGTTAAAGATCGACCCCAACTCAACGGAAGTACTAAACACACTGGGCATCGCCTTGGCGCGCCAGGGCAAAGAGAAAGAAGCGATCGGGTTCTATGATCGCGCTCTTAAGCTGAAGCCCGGTGACCCTGTCACAACCCGCAATCTCGGCGTCGCTTACTTTCGAGCGCAGCAGTATACGAAGGCGCTCCCACTGCTAAAATCGTTCGCCGCCACAACCCCGAATTTTCAGTCCCTCGACCTGACCGGGTTAGCGCTCTATGCTCTCGAGCGTAATCGCGAGGCGGCCGATTACCTGGAACGTGCCAGCCAAATGGATCCGCGCGATCTGACCACTCTCGACATGCTGGGCAAGGCTTATTACCGGGCGAAAGAGTATGACCGTGTCTCCGACGTGTTCCGGCGCATCATGGCCGTCGATCCGAACTCGGCGGCGGCGCACACCATGCTAGGGATGGCGTATGACCAGAAAGGCCGGGAAGACGAGGCGGAGGCGGAATATCAGGCCGCCGAAAAAGTCGATCCAGCTTACATGGGCGTTCATTCGGGCTTGGGCATCATCTACTGGAAGAAAGGTAAGTTTGACCAGGCGGCCGCCCAGTTTCGTGCCGAGCTGAAGCATTATCCTAACGATCCGGTCTCGAACTACCTCTCTGGCGAGATCCTGCGGAAGCAGGACAAGCCCGCCGAAGCCGTCCCTTACCTGGAGGCAGCCATCGCCGCTAATACGCGCTACCCGGAGGCGCTGTTCGAACTGGGAAAATGCCGTGTGCTGCTAAACCAACCGCGGGATGCGCTGGCCCCCTTGCAGAAAGCCATTTCCCTAAAGCCGGATTACACAGAAGCGCACTACGTACTTGGTTCCGCATTACGAAAGCTTGGACGTACCGCAGAAGCAGCAAAAGAACAAAGGATCGCCGAGCAAATTCAGGTAAGGGCGCAAGCGGAAGGCGTTAAACGCCTGGGCGCCGAAACGCTGCAGTGAGATTTTTTGTCGGTTAGGAGGCGATCGCCTCTTCGTCGGCTAGCTTCAGCAGTTTTTCTGCGTTAAGTGCGCCCGCGGGAGTGTCTTCGTGCTTGAAAATCGCGTAGCTCGGATATCCATTTGTTCGATATTGAGCGATGCGATAACGAATACTTTCGAGCTCCGACTCGCTGTACTCCGGTTTCCGCAGCCGAAGATAGACGAAGTCGGCAGTCAACACGTGCGGCGTCTCCAGATTTTCGTTCTCGGCCTGGCAGAGCGCTACGTTCGCATCGCGCATGATCTGGTACACGCCTTCGTCAAACCAGGTAGCATTGCGGAACTCGAATGCCGCGCGTACTGCCTTAGGGAACAACCTTACGAAGCGGCCCAGCCTCTCTGCATCGACACGGAAAGTCGGCGCCAGCTGGAACAGGATTGGGCCGAGGCGCCCGGCGACCCGGAGCGGTTCCAGCGACTCCAGGAAAAAACGTGTGAATTCTTCCGCACCTTCCAGCTTGAGCGAGTGCGTGATTTTCATGTGCGCTTTGGGAAGAAAAAGAAATCCCTCTGGGGTGGCGGCGACCCATTTCTCAAACGTAGTCGCCAGCGCGATGCGACGGTAGGTGTAGTTCACCTCCACCGAGTTCAGGCGCGAGGCATAGTAGGAGAGGAACTTGGCTTGCGGAAGCTTGTCGGGATAAAATCCGTGCTTCCAGCTCGGATAGGCGAAACCGGAGGTTCCACAGTAAAGAGAGACGTCGGACACAAATCAGAGACCTGCAAACCAATCGTATCCTTGTTCCGCCCAATAGTCATCCGGCCTCTTGCTGGTGTACTGAATGGACGCAATCCGCTTGATGTTTTTTATGCCGTATTTCACTGGGATCGCCAGACGAAGAGGCGCTCCGTGCTCCGGCTCGAGCGGCGCGCCATTGTGTTCGTAAGCCAGCAAAGTTTGCGGATGCAGCGCGCTCTTCATGTCCAGCCCCACATAATACTCTTCATCCGGCGTAGCCATGTACACGAAAGGCGGAAGCTCGCGGCCCGGCGGAAAGTATTTCTTCGTGAAATCGGAGAAACGCGCGCCTGTCCAGGACGTGACCACGCTCCAGCCTTCGATGCAGCAGAAACGGGTTATCATTTCTACCTTCGGCAGGCTCATCACGTCAGATAAGTGCAGCTTGAGCGGCGGCTGTCCGTCTGCCGCTACGTGCAACTGCCAACTGGCGGGATCGAAATCCGCGCCTAAACCGACGTCGCCGTTGGGTTTCAAGTAGGTAATCTCTTGCGCGGAGTAAGACGGCATTAAATGCCCGTCGCTGAGGTAAGCGTGCGCCAATTTTCGATTGAGATCGAGCACCCGGCGTTGAGGCCAAGGCGTGCCATCTTCCTGGCCCGTGCGCGTCAGCCATTCGTAGCCGCCTACACCCAAAGCCGCTGCGATACCGCCCACCAGAAATCCCCGCCGCGTGCGCTTACCCAGTTCCCGCTCCAACTCCCTAGGTTCCAGTACTAACTGGCGGTGTTCGTTACTTTTGCTCATCGGCCATCTCGTATCCAATCACCATGCTGCGAAAGTTGTTCCAGCCGGCGCGTATTACCTGAGCGACATGCACAACAAAAAACAGCACATAACCGATGGTCAGCGTAAAGTGGATCAGCCGGGCCATCGTATATCCGCCGCAGAGCGCTGTCAGCCATGCTAGCTGCGCCGGTTTATAAATGGCCAACCCGGTGATGACCGACCCAACTCCCATAACCACTATCGCCGTATAAGAGATTTGTTGTGCTGCATTGTACTTCTCCTGGGGTGGAGCCGTTTGCCTCATTCCCAAGTCGTGCAGAACCACGTCCCAGGCATCCCGAAATGCGCTGAACGATTTTGGTACCAGGTATTTCCACTCGCCCGAGACAAGCGTGTAAACGACGTAGGCAACCCCGTTCAGCACAAAGAGCCACATTAGCGTAAAATGCAGCGCCATGCCATCGGCAAGGCGGTGATCGGTATGGAACGTGGCAACAAACCAGGCCGGGAAAAAGTGAAAAGAACCAATATGATACGGCGAATAGGCCCAGTAAATAAGTATCCCACTCCAAATCATAAGGAACAGCAGCGGAAAGTTAATCCAGTGGAACCATCGGATTGCGAGTAGGTGTTTTAACTTCAGATTCTGCATCCAATTCCTCTTTCGTTGCCGTCCGAGCTTTAGTTACTGTTTTGCGCTTCTGACACAAAGAAGAAACGCCTTATTCATTACAGCAGCCCTGCTTTGAGTCCGGGCAAGCGCCGATTTGCCGGTTTCCCGGATTTGTTTCTGGCAGAATAGACAAAGTAGAGCTTGCAGCCATTTGGAATTTTGCGTACAATCTTCCAGCAGCAAGACAATCGCGTGCCGGCAGGTCAGATGGACTGCCAGCACGCAAGCAGCTACATACGTTGGGCTGAAACGCGCAATTAGGTCCAGCAGCTTTACGACGTAACACCACAGGGGTGAGTAAGCTGCCAGGAACGCGTCTCATAGCTAGTCACTTGCGTCACCGCTCGGAGCGTGACGTAATTACTTAGCCCAGCTAACGCACTGATTCGGACAGTCGCGTAACCTGTATGTTGGTCGAAATCGAATCGAGATTTGTTTGTTAGGCTAAGGACTTAAATGCGAGCTTTGACGCTGACGGGTTTTACTGCAGGCGCCGTGATGGGCGGGCTCTCCGCTGCTGCCGCGTACGGCAGCCTTTCAAAATCCTCACAATTATTTGGCCCGTCCGTGTACCGTGGACCGGGGCAGATGAAAACGGTTGCCCTCACTTTTGATGACGGCCCTACTGAAGGCACATTGGATCTCCTCGAGGTGTTGGATAAGACGAATGTCTTCGCTACCTTCTTTCAGTGCGGTATGAATGTAAGACGTTTGCCACACGTGGCGGGCCAGGTTGCCGCCGCCGGTCATCAGTTAGGTAATCACTCTTACTCTCATCCGAAGCTGCCTTTTAAATCGCGAGAATTCATTGAGCGCGAGTTTACTGAAGCGCAGAAAGTCATCACCTTTGAAACGGGCATCACGCCCATGTTGCTTCGCCCTCCCTATGGCTTTCGTTGGGCAGGTATGCGCGCCGTACAGGAGAAGCTGTCCCTGTTGAGCGTCCTCTGGACGGTCATCGGCAACGATTGGTGCTGGTCGGCGGAAAGGGTGATGCGGCACGTTCTTCGGGGATCGACTCCTGGCGGTATCATCTGCTTACACGATGGCCGGGGCGTCCGTCCAAAACCCGATATCTCCGAAACCATCGCCGCCGTCAAGAAGATCATCCCGATCCTGCGCGACGAAGGCTATCATTTTCTAACCGTGAGCGACCTGCTCCACTCCTGATCCTACTCGCGGCTGCGACCGCCGCTCTGCTGCCGGCCATTCGCACCACGTAAATCCCGTTCACGCATTCCACAACGACTAGTCTCCTCCTTGACTATCTACAAGACGTGTCCTATTGTAGATAGTCAGAAGGAGCCTCTCTTTGGGAAAACCGACCGACCTTGTCCAGGGCACGCTGGACCTGCTCATCTTAAAAACGATTTCGCTCGAGCCCATGAACGGCTGGGCCATCGCCAAGCGCATTGTGCAGGTTTCGAACAGTGTTCTCCAGGTGCAGCAGGGTTCGCTTTATCCGGCCTTGCATCGTCTCGAACACCAGGGCTGGATTAAAGCGGAATGGAAAGACTCGGAAAACAACCGGCGCGCCAAGTTCTATTCCCTCACAGCTGCCGGTAGGAAACAGCTTAAGTCGGAACTCGAGCAGTGGGCGCGTCTTTCCGGCGCCATCGGATTGGTGATCGAGGCGGTTTAGTCCCATGCGCTGGACCGCTCCATTTCGCAGCACATTGCGCTGGATTTTCCGCAGACAGCAGCACGAACTCGAGCTCGACCAGGAGCTGCAATCTCATCTCGAGCAGGAGATTGAAAATAATATCCGCTCCGGGATGTCGCCGGACGAGGCTCGGTTTGCGGCCCAGCGGCTGGTGGGCTCGCTCTCGCTCCATAAAGAGGAATGTCGGGATTCGCGTCGCATCGGTATCACTGACGCTTTAGCGCGTGACCTGCGTTATGCCGTTCGCACTCTAAGCCACGCCCGTCTATTCACGGCGATCGCGATTGTTACGCTCGCGCTGGGCATCGGCGCCAACACCACCATCTTCACCTTTATCGAGAACATTCTCCTGCGCCAACTGCCCGTGCAAGATCCGCAGCAGCTTGTCTCTTTGAACTGGGGCGGCATGGTGAACGTTTCTTATCCCAACTACCTGGATTTTCGCGACCGCAACAGAGTGTTTTCGGGCCTGATTGCCTGCCGCTACAATCCCGCGAGCATAAGCATCCAGGCCCGCGACAACAGCCGTGCGTGGGGATATGAAGCAAGCGGCAATTACTTTCAAAC
>DATAYL010000058.1:0-8002 GCA_036272575.1 Bryobacteraceae bacterium
GCGTCAGAGCGGATTCGACCAGCGCGCCATTCAAGCCAGCGAGCGGGCGGAAACTTCTCGATGCCCTCGACCATGGTGAACGGCGCAGGCGTGTAGTTCAGGGCGAAGTAGCAATCGAGGCCGGACAACGACAGAGAACGATCGATTTCGGGATGGACGAATAGCGTTTTCAGTTCAGAACCGAAATAGATATCCGAGCCTTGATGCGAGATATAGAGGGGCTTGATGCCGAGCCGGTCGCGCGCCAGGATGAGACGCTGCGCGGACTCCTGCCACAAGGCGACGGCGAACATGCCGCGCAGGCGAGCGAAGCACTCGACATCCCAGTGCAGGAAGGCGGCGAGAACAGTTTCAGTATCGCTGTGCGAGGTGAAGCGATAGCCGGCGGCTTCGAGTTCGGGGCGCAATTCGAGGTGGTTATAGACTTCGCCGTTGAAGACGATAACTACGTCGCCGTCGGGAGAGAAGATCGGTTGATCGCCTGAGGCGAGGTCGAGAATTTTGAGGCGCGCGGCACCGAGCGAGATCACCGGTGATTGGAAGACGCCCTGCTGATCAGGGCCGCGATGATGGATCGAATCGATCGCGGCAAGAATGCGCGAACGAGGGGCTGGTGAAGAAAGATGGGTGAACCCCGCTATACCGCACAAACGTTAATTGTAGCAAGTTAAGGGCCATGATCTTACCGGGACATGATATTGTACGGCGGCGGGACTATGAAAAGTGAGACTCGGGCTTGCAGTCACTGGCGCTGAATTTCTGGGATGACGCGATCATCCTGGGTTATTTCGCGGCCATCCTGCTGATTGGTCTCGGTCTGCGAAGGCGCGCGGCGAGCGCAAGCGAGTTCTTTCTGGCGGGGCGCTCGCTGCCGGTGCTGATCACCGGAACTGCGTTTGTGGCGGCCAATTCGGGCGCCGTGGAAGTCATGGGGATGCTTTCGACGAGCGCCAAGTACGGAATGCGCGCAGTGCATTTCTACTGGGTCGGCGCGATCCCGGCGATGATTTTTCTGGCTCTTTTCATGATGCCGATTTATTACCGGAGCCGGGTGCGCAGCGTGCCGGAGTTCCTGAAAGTGCGATTCGGCGAAAAGACGCGCACCTTCAATGCACTGTCGTTCGCGGTGCTGACTGTACTGATGTCCGGTATCAGCCTGTATGCCATGGCGCTCATACTGCGGCTACTGCTCAATTGGAGTTTCACGGCGGCCGTTTTGCTCTCATCGACCATCGTGCTGGCATATATTTTGATGGGCGGCTTAACGGCGACTATTTACAACGAAGTGCTGCAGTTTGGGCTGATCGTGATGGGTTTTGTGCCGCTGGCGTTCTTTGTCATCCGGCAGTTTCATGGTTGGCACGGTCTGGCGGCCGCGCTGCCCGGCGATTTGGGCCATGCCTGGAAGGGAATGCGTATTTTCGATCCTGGTACCGCCACGCTCGACGGATTCGGAACCGTAATGGGGCTGGGATTTGTAGTGAGTTTCAGTTACTGGTGTACCGACTTCTTGTTAGTGCAACGCGCGCTGGCAGCACGGGACACTACCGCGGCATGCGGAACGCCGTTGGTCGCGGCAGTGGCTAAGTTGTTCTTCCCGGCCTTGGTGGTGCTACCCGGCGTGGCGGCGGTCGCGTTATTTCCGGTGGCGCTGCACTCAGGTTATGACCTTGCGCTTCCACTTCTGCTGGGCCGATATTACCCACATGGGCTGCTGGGGCTGGGGATTACAGCAATCCTCGCCAGTTTCATGTCGGGAATGGCGGGCAACATTTCGGCTTTCAACACAGTGTGGACCTATGACTTGTATCAGGCCCATTTTGCGCCGAACCGATCCGAGGCTCATTACCTGAGAGTGGGGCGGTGGGCGACGGTGGGAGCGACAACGCTGAGCATTGGGACTGCCTTTGTGGCACTTTCATTCAACAGCCTGATGGATTACGTGCAACTGCTCTTCGCAATATTCAATGCGCCGCTCTTTGCGACATTTTTGTTGGGAATGTTCACGAGCTGGGCGACGCCGACGGGCGCGTTTGCGGGATTGGTATCGGGAACGGCAGCATCACTGCTCCATTACGGGCTGTATCACGCTGGCATAGTTCGTTATGGCAGCGATATGACGGCGAACTTCTACGGCGCTATGGGCGGTTGGGCGACGTGCCTGGTTGTGACCGCGGTTATTAGCGTTTGGACAACGCGGCCGCCACTGGAGGAATTGAAGGGGCTGGTGTACGGGCTGGAGGGCCAAGGATTTTTGTCGGGGATACGAAAGCCTTACGCCCTGGCGATAATGGCTGCGGTCATCCTGCTGGCGGCCGCCATTCTTAACTGGATTTTCTATTGAATGAGGGACGGATGAGATGAGACGTGCGCTGTGCCTACCCTGCGTTTTGATAGTTCTTTCAATTGCGGCTTGCGGGGATGCCGCGGACAAAAGCTTTGTCAGAGTGGAAGGATCGCAAAGCTGGACTATTGGAAACCGAGAGGTGGAGCGTACGGTTCAGTTCGTTCCCAATCTTGGCCTGTTCACCGGGCGCTTAGTAGATCTTCTTCATAAGCAAGACTTTTTGGTTTCGAAAGGTCGGCCGGCCCTTGCGGGGGAGTTTTCGTTTCAATGCGACGGCCATCTCCTGAACGGAGCGCACGCGGGAGGCAGACCGGATTTCGATTTTCTCTCGGCTGATAATGAGCGAATACCGGGTGGGGAACTGCTCACGGTACGACTGCGCGCGCGAAGTTTTCCACTGGAAGTTTCGGTGTTTTACCGCGTCTACGATGGCCACGCCGCATTTCGAAAACAGCTCACTATTCACAACTCGGGTTCTGAAGCCGTGCGTATATCACGGCTTAGCGTGGAGGCGATCTCGCCGTCACTGGGTCCGGAAAACGAAATCGTGCTGGGGGCCGGTTATGGCACGACGCCTCGAGAGATTTTCTACACCGGGCGGTCTGAAGACGCAGCCCTAACGATCTCAAGCGCCATATCGGGAGAAGGAGTTGCGCTGATTAACGGGGTTCCCGGATATATGAAGCGGACGGAGGTGGCGGGGTGGGACATGCCTGACCGGTTTCGAGTTGCCATGATGTACGACACTGATCTGATGCCGTTCGAACGCAGCATTGCGCCGGGCGAGACGTTTACGAGTGCCGATGTATCGCTAGTTGTTTTCAAAGCTGGCAAGGGTTTTGAAGATCCGCATTGGCGGCTGCCGGCTTACACTTCCGAAGTTCTCATGCGACGCGGAGAAACGAAAAACTCGCAGCAGCGCAGTTCCCCGTGGATTTACAACACTTGGGAGCCGTTCGAACGCCATATCAACCAGGCCACCACGCGACAGCTGATCGAGGTCGCGGGCAAGATGGGTTTCGATATTTTTACCATTGACGACGGCTGGCAACAGGAGTACGGCGAAAACGCGGTGAATAGGCAAGCGTTCCCGGACGGCCTGGCGCCTATTCAAGCGGCAGTGGAAGAGCACCACATGCGCCTGGGACTGTGGGTTCCAATGGCTGCGATCGGTACGGGCACGGCCGAATACCGGCAGCACCCGGAGTGGGCCGCGGTCGATATAGCCGGCAAGCCCAAGACAACAATGACAGCGGCGGGATCAAAGGTTGTGATGTGTTTAGCCACGCCCTATCGGGATCTGGCGGCAGAACGGATCAACAAGCTCATCGAGCAATATCATCTCGCTTACGTAAAGCTCGACCTGACCACAATTTTTAACGCTTACGGCGAAGCTCCAGGCTGTTGGGCGAAGGGTCATCTACACGCCACCTGGGCCGAGTCTCTGGGCCGCATTTACGAAGGGATCGAGTACATCACGCATAAAATCTATGCGCGCCATCCGGATGTTTTACTCGATCTGACGTTCGAACTCTGGGGTCAGAAGCACGTGATTGATGCGGGCTTGATAACGACCGGCGACCTCGATTGGATGAGCAATGTGCAGGATTCGAGTGGCGACTCAGCCGGGCCCATTCAAGCCCGAACGTTGCTGTATCAGCGAGCACTCGGCATGCCAGCCGACGCTATGCTGATCGGCAATCTGCATGCCGATGTGCCATCGAAAGAGGAGAGTTTTGCGACTGCAATTGGATCGTCACCATTGTTGCTGGGCGACCTGCGTAAATTAAGCGCGGAGGACCAGGCATGGTACCAGGAGAAGATTCGCTGGTTCAAAGAACTGCGGCAGAAAACGAGCGTAAACGAGAGTTTTTTTCCGCTCGGCAACTGGCGCCAGCCATCAGCGGCCGATTGGGATGGCTTTGCTCGTTTCTCGCAAGCAGGCGCCGGAGTGATCGCGTTATTTAAGAACAAATCGCAAGCGAGGTCCGCTATAGTGACTCTTCCGCTACTGCCACCCGGGAAATTCAGGCTTCGATCAATCATTACCGGTCAGGACATTGGCTTGTTCTCAAGCGCTCAGATGGCCCGTGGCATAGTGATTCCTTTTTCGCGAGAGAAGACGGTCGAGATTGTTGAAGTGAACGCTAGTGTCCGATAGATTCCAGGACTTGTTCGCGGAATAGGCGATCGAGCACCGGTGCCGGTTCCTGGCATAAGCCGGAATGTACGGGCGAGACCTGCAGCAAGGTGCTGCGAGGTGCAACAAGCCAATGGAAGCGCGCGCGTTGCGATAGGTGTCCGATAGGGCCTGCCGCGTGGTCGCCCGCGCAGATCTTGATTACGGCATCGAGGCGTTGCTCTACTTCCTGGGCCGGCAATGCCGGAGAAAGGGCGTTGAGTTTGCGGCTATCGAGGTGGATGCGCGCGTCAAGGAATTTTTGCTGGGGGCAGAAGAGGACGACACCGGCATTAAAGAACTCTTCGCGCTCGGTGAACGGAACGACGCGGATGACGGCGTAATCAAACGAATTGAGCGTGGGCACGGGCGGCCTCCTCTACAAAGGGGGATTTGGCGAGACGTTCTCTGAAGTATGTGAGATAACCTTCGGCGCTTGGACCGTCATCGGGCAGCCAGCTGCGTGGCACTGTCTCGACGATCTGGCGCAATACCGATTCGGGTAGTTTGGCGCGCAGCTCGCTGTCTACGGTTGTAATCCGGTCAGCCCATGGAAGCAGGATATGGTCTTTGATGGCGGCAAAGGGCTTGGCGGCGACCTGCTCGATTTGCCGCCAGCTGTGGTGGAAGAAGAGGCTGGCGCCGTGGTCGATGAAGTAGAGATGCTTGTGCCACCAGAGCAGGTTGGCATTCTTGGCACTGCGGTCGATGTTAGTCACGAAGGCGTCGAACCAAACCGCCCGGGAGGCGGTTTCGGAATCCGCCCGGTCGCCAGCGGCGGGATCGAACATGGCTGCGCCAGGCAGGAAATCCATTCCGAGGTTCGAACCCACACTGGCGATCAGCAGGTCGCGAATTTCGGGATCGGGTTCGTTGCGCCCGATGGCTTCATCGAGTTCCATAAATACGAGTTCGGGAACGCGCAGTCCCAAAGCGCGACCGATCTCACCCGAAATGAGTTCGGCAACCAGAGCAAGAGGGCCTTGTCCGGCGCCGCGAAATTTGAGGACATAGAGTCCTTCATCGTCGCCTTCGACGATGGCGGGCAGCGATCCGCCTTCGCGCAGCGGAGTGACGTAGCGCGTGACGCGAACGGTCCTTAGCATCGCTCTGATTTTACGAGGCGAGGCGGAATTAAGTTCAGACGGCCGGGAACGAGTATAAGCGCAGTTCCGGGATCGGGAAGTTCGGGTAGATGTCGAGAGAGAATAGGACCCTGGACATGCGGCAACTTCAAAAGGACCTTCAGACAAGCTTTCTCGCGATTGCGCTCACGCTATTTTGTTTCTCAACTAAGGCGGCGGACGCACCACCGGAACGGGCCATTAGCAATGGTGTGATCAGCGCTCGGCTTTATCTGCCGAATGCGGAGAGCGGCTATTACCGTGGGGCGCGGTTCGACTGGTCGGGCGTGGTGTCGAGACTCGATTACGCGGGGCATAATTTCTTCGGCGTTTGGTTTCCACACTATGAGCCGACGATCAATGATGCAATCACGGGTCCCGTGGAGGAGTTCCGATCGGCGGACGGAGCGCTGGGGTATGGGGAAGCGAAGCCCGGCGGGATGTTCGTGAAGATCGGGGTAGGCGTGCTGCAGAAGCCAGACGAGAAGCCGTATGCGTTTGGGCGAGATTACAAGATTCTTTCGACAGGCAAGTGGGTGATCCGGCCCTCTTCGGATCGCGTGGAATTCGTACAAGACTTGGAAGGCGTGAACGGATATTCGTATGTCTATACGAAGAAGGTCTGGATGGTCAAAGGCAAACCGGAGCTGGTGCTGGAGCACACGCTGAAGAATACGGGGAAGCGCGAGATCGATACGGAGGTCTATGACCATGACTTTTATGTCATCGATGGGCAGCCAACCGGGCCGGCGTTTTCGGTGAAGTTTGTATTTCCGCCGAAGGTAAAAGATGACTTAAAGGATGCGGCGCAGGTGCGCGGGAAGGATATCGTTTACCTGCGGGAACTCGCGGCGCGGAAAGATTCGGCGGCCAGTTATCTGGAAGGCTATAACGATCAGCCGAGCGATAACGACATTCGCGTGGAGAACAGCAAAGCGGGCGTAGGCGTGGAGGAAAGAGGGGATCATCCGATATCGAAGCTTTACCTGTGGTCGATTCGCACAACGGTTTGCCCGGAAGCATACATCGCGCTGCACATTCCGCCCGGCAAGAAGGGCAAGTGGCAGATTCGGTATCGGTTTTACAAGTTGGGTGAAGAGAGTGCGGCAGTAAAGAAATAAGAAAAGCGGGACACGAACGTTGCCATGCCCCGCGCGACCACTATTCCTGAGGGAACGTGAAATCGGGGTTGTAGCCACCGCCGGAATCCTGGTAAAGATCGGGCGGTGACAAAGGTTTGGAGCCGATTGAGACAGACTGCAAAGTTTTCTCAGCCTCTGCCTTCTGAAGATCCAGCAGACCTTTCAGAAGCGGCTTGGTGACAGACGATTCCTTGGCGGAATTGTTGTTCTTCATGTGGCGACGGTAGCAGGGAGCGGGAGCAAGGCTGCTGTGGCGCTCTACCCAAAGCGAAATTTATCGAATGGGTAAGTAACTGTTCTGGAAGTAATTACGCCTCCTCTTGTCACAATAAGCAGTTTTATTCAAGTTTTGTGACTGGGGTGTATGAAGATCAAGAAACTCTGCTGGGCGGCGGTATTGGGGACGGCCACAGCGGCCGGGGTGCTGGGCGAGGTTCCGTCGGCGATCGCGATTAAAGATGCGCATGTGGTGCCGGTGAGCGGCCAGGACATGCCGAAGGCGACGGTGTTGTTGCGGCACGGCTTGATTGAGGATGTGGGCGCAAACGTGAGCATTCCACCGGATGCGTGGGTGATCGATGGGACCGGGTTGACGGTCTACCCCGGATTTATCGATGCGCTGAGTACGTGGGGCATCCCACCGCCGCCGGTAGCGGCGGGTGTTGCTGCAAGAGCGGCTGCGGCGCCAACTGCTGGGGCCGTGACACCGACGGATTCACCGCGCGCGGCCGAAGCGGCTGGCGATCCGCGAGTGCATGGGCCGGAAGAGCGTCCACAAACCTATGCCTATGAGCGGGCGGCGGACCTGGTGAGCCCGTCGGATGCGAGACTCGAAGCGGCGCGAGCGGCGGGCTTCACAACTTCGGCCACATTTCCGAATCGGGGCATTGTGGAAGGCCTGGGCGCTTTAATCGATTTGGCCGGCGAGCGTGGGCGGGACATGGTTGTGGCGCAGCCGATCGGACAGCAGATTCTGTTTCGTGTAGCTGGGGGAGGTTTTGGGCGCACGTTCCCTGGTTCGCTGATGGGGAACATCGCGTACGTGCGGCAGCTTTATCTCGATCTGGATCAGTACAAAGAAGCAAAACAGAGGTACGCGCAGCATGCGAATGGAACACCCCGGCCGGAATACGATCACGCGCTGGAGGGTTTGGCGGAAGCGCCGCGAATTTTGCTGCCAGCGGATCAATCGCAGCAGATCGAACGAATT
>DATAYL010000059.1:0-16510 GCA_036272575.1 Bryobacteraceae bacterium
TCTCGGCGGTTTTGGCAGCATTCTGGGAGGCGCATATTTTCCGATCGATGTCATGCCCTCCTGGATGCAGAAGGTATCCTTTCTGGTCCCCATCACGTACTCTCTGGACGCACTGCGACTGACAATGCTCAAAGGTGCCTCCATCATGTCAGTAGCAAAACCTACGGTGACGCTGGCCATCATCGCTGTGATCCTTCTACCTGCAAGCGCCACAATATTCGCCGCCGCAGTTCGGAAGGGCAGGAGAGAAGGCACATTGACGCAGTATTAGAAGCACCGGAGACACCGCATTGGCCAAGCACCGGTCTCTACTAAATCTCAATTTCTTCACGTTCAGTGTCCGAGCCACTATCTGTGGGGTTCATCGCCCAGCTCATAACTCGGATTCTCTGAGCTAACTCTGCGGGAGTAGCTGCTTCAAAGACGATGCGAAGAGGCAAGCTGACGCGATAGCGCTCGCGAACTCTCGAAAGCACCTGAGTACCCATCAGGGAGTGTCCGCCCAATTGGAAGAAGTTGTCGTTGATCCCGACGGAATCAACCCCAAGAAGTTCCTGCCATAGACCGGCAATGAATGCCTCGACCTCGTCCTCGGCTGCTGATAACTCTCCATTCTGCCCCCCGTGACTGCCTTGCTCACGGTGCTCAGCCTGTACCACTGTCCGCACGCTCGCTTCCAGATCTGCTTCCATCTTCTGCAAGCTGGCCAGGTCACGCGTTGATACCACGATTTGCGAGACCGGAAATTCCAGCAGGCGATCGAAGACCTCTTCGGCTTCTTCAGGACGAATCGCGTGTTTTAACCTGTCTTCGCGGAGATGAGCCAAAGCCGAAGGCAACGCTGTATTGACAGCCATGCCAACTTCCCGCCAGGTGTCCCAGTTCACTGCAAGCACTCGAGTTCCTGCTGGATCGTCAAATGCAGCGGCAAAGCCATCCAGATAGGCATTCGCCGCCGCATAGTCGGATATTCCGAAAGAAGGAAGTATTGCATCGATCGACGAGCACAGCATGACAAAATCGAGACCCCCGGCAGGAAGATAGTCCCGAAGCCATTCCGTTCCTTGCACCTTCGGAGAAAGAATCGCAAGCACCTGCTCCTGCGACTTCATCTGAATCATGCCTGCTCCGGCTAGGCCAGCTGCATGAATGATTCCGTGAACTCTACCGTATTGGCGATGAATTTCCGCCAACACGCGTTTCATGGCGGCTTCATCAGAAACGTCCGCCTGGATTGTTACAACCTTTCCACCAGCATGGATGATCGACTGAAGTCCCTCGATCTTTTGTTTGATTTCATTAGACGTCTCGGGAGACACAATCAATGATTCCCACTCGCTTTCCAAAGGAAGAGGAGTACGCGATGTAAGGACGACTCTTCCCTGCGTTTCCCTGGCGATGTGGCGAGCAAGAACCAGCCCGACGCCCCCAAGTCCGCCCGTAATCAGATATGTCCCGCCGGGGCGCAACATGATCTTTCTGTCAGAGCTTCGTATTGTAGGGAGGTGCTCGATGCGAATTGGCTCATATGTCTGCTGCCATCGTCCTGTACCCCGATACGCAATCGTTTCGTGGTGCGTTCTGTGCTGGAGTTCGCGCAGGACGTGTTCGACAGCGACCTCTTTGTTGGAATTGAGATCGACGTCGATGATGCGCGACTTGAGATTCCGACATTCAAGCGTTGCAACCCTCCAAAAGGCATTCAGCGCGCTGCAGGCAGGTGAAGAAATCGGCTCCCCGAAGACACTGTAAGCACGATCGCAGACAACATTCAGTTCTACGGGAGCAGCAGAGCTTTCCTCTTCGAGCGCTTGCACCAGAGACATTGCCGCTGAGACACCGCAGTCAGGCAACTTTGGTTTCCAGAGATATACGATCCGTTCCGGCCACGTCTCCGTGGTGATCAAATCTCTGGTGAGGGATAGATAGTCTTCTCGGTTATCGGGACTGACCTCATACGAGCGGGGCGACACAGCTTGGAATTTCGATCCGGCTCGTACCTGAACGACAACCCCTTGATCTCCAAGCTCTGCTGACAGTTGCTGGGAGAAGTCATCGTTTTCTGAGAAGACCAACCACTTATTGATCTCCTCTGTCTTTTTCTGCACCGGACCGCTTAAGGTCCGTTTCCAGGATGGAACGTAAAACCAATCCGCAATGTCCGGCTCTTTGAGAGGAGCTGCAAGTTGTGAAGAGACCGGCAACGTCTTCGCCGCCTCAATCCAATATCGCTGGCGTTCAAACGGGTACGTTGGAAGTGAGACACGCATGGGGCGCTCACCTGCATATAGTCCCTTCCAATCCACGCGCACGTTCTTCAACCAAAGCTTCGCCAGCGCACCAAGCCAGTGATCGCGATCATCGGCGGGAGCAAGCGCATGCCGCATGGAAGAGACAATCGTCCTCTTGCTGTTCGGTCTAGCCTGAGCACGTATCAGCGAGCCCAGCGTCTCCCCCGGGCCAACCTCCAGTAAAACCCAATCGGATTCACGCAACATATTCCGCGCACAGTCTGCGAACCGAACGGCGCTCCGGAGATGGGCACCCCAATATGCGGGATCGACCGCCTGGTCGGCGGTTATCCACGTACCGGAGACATTTGAGAGATACCGAAGGTTGGGAGCACTAAGCCTCACCTTCCGTACCTCCTCGACAAATGGCTCTACGATCGAGTCCATCATGGGCGAGTGGAACGCATGCGAGGTTCGTAACCTCTTGTACAGGATGTTTTTCTTACTGAGTACCGCTTCGAGCTCTGCGATCCTTTCTTCTGGTCCGGAGGCAACCGTCTGGGTGTCGGAGTTAATTCCGGCAATCGAAACCGCACGGGAAAGGAGCGGGCTGAGATCCTGTTCCGAGAGGGTAACGGCAAGCATCACCCCGGGCGGCATGGACTGGATGAGTCGTCCGCGTTCCGCAATCAAAGCAAGAGCATCTTCAAGGGAAAAGACACCCGCCAGGCATGCTGCCACATACTCACCGACACTGTGCCCAATCATTGCGGCTGGTAAGATGCCGCACTGCATCCAAACCCGAGCCATCGCATACTCGATGGTAAATATGGCCGGCTGCGTGATAGAGGTCTGATTGAGAAGGCGTTCCGCAATCTGTTTCTCTTCGGCGTCGCTCGGATACAACACGGTACGCAGATCAAGCCCAAGAAGTGGCTGGAGCGCTTGAGCGCAAGAGTCCACGATCTCCCGGAAAAGGGGAACGCTTTCATAGAGGTTGCGCCCCATGTCCACAAATTGCGCCCCCTGCCCTGGAAAAAGAAAAGCTACTGACAGGGAATCGAGAAGAGCATCTTCCGCACGGAGCTTTCGCAGATCGGTAGATTGCGCCCCGGCGCGAAGCTGCTCCGCCAAGTGCTGCACATCGCGCGCGACCAATGCCTGGCGATGCTGGAATCGCTGCCGCCCGGTTTGCAGCGTATAAGCAATATCCGCGAGGTTTGCGGCCGGTGCCGCCTCCAGGTAGTCGAGAAGCTGCGACATGCGCCGGTCGAGTGCACTTGCACTCTTCGCGGACAGGACAATCAGTTGGGATCCTTGCACCGCATTGACGTCGCCGCTGGATGGTGCTTCCTCTAACGACAAATGAACATTCGTTCCGCCGATTCCAAACGAACTGACGCCCGCACGGAGCGGTTGCTCGTCACCGTACCTAACTAGTGTGGAGTTCACATAAAAAGGCGTTGCTCCAAAGTCGATGAGGGGGTTCGGGTCCTTGAAATGCAGCGTCGGCGGCAGAATCCGGTTCTTAACGCAAAGTGCAGTCTTGATGAGACCAGCGACCCCGGCGGCTGTGTCAAGGTGGCCAATGTTGGTCTTCAGCGAACCTAGCGCGCAGGAACCAGGCAGCTTCGCAGCAGACTCAAAGGCTCTGGCGAGCGCGGCGAATTCAATAGGGTCCCCCACCTCTGTTCCTGTTCCGTGAGCTTCCACGTATTTGACAGACGCCGGGTCGAAGCCTGCCATTTCCATCGATCTCCGGATAACGGCATGCTGTCCATCGACACTGGGTGCGGAGTAGCCTACCTTTGCAGCTCCGTCATTGTTGATCGCCGCGCCGCGAATAACCGCGTAGACATGATCACCATTTTCGATTGCATCACCCAGACGCTTTAGCACCACTACACCAGCGCCCGCCCCAGGAACAGTGCCGGAGGCCGCGGCATCAAAAGCACGGCAATGGCCGTCTCGGGAAAGAATCATCCCGGGTTGATATAGATATCCCAGCGGCTGCGGCAGCGATATCGAAACGCCGCCTGCGAGGGCTACGTCGCATTCCTTGCGAAGCAGGCTCTCGAAAGCCATCTGAACAGCGACCAGCGAGGTGGAACAGGCAGTCTGCACTCCAACGGCTGGCCCATTGAGGTTGAGTTTGTAGGCAACGCGGCTGCACAGGAAGTCTTTGTCATTCCCCACCATTGCTTGGTAGGAACCAGCGGAGGCGAGAATCTCGGGCCGGCTGAGCAGGTTCAATATGCCGTAGGTATTCATGCCTGCTCCGGCAAACACGCCGATGGCGCCCGGATATTCACTGGGATCACAACCCGCTTCTTCAAGCGCTTCAAACGCGCATTCCAGAAAAACTCGCTGCTGAGGGTCGATAATTTCCGCTTCTCGTCCGCTGAACCCAAAGAAGGCGGCATCGAAATACTCCGGCGCCTCGATCCGGCTCGCGGCGCGTACGTAGTCGGGGTTCTCAATCAATGCGGGGTCCACGCCAGCCGCCGCCAACTCCTCATCGGATGCAAAGGCAACCGCTTCTCGTCCTTCTATGAGATTTCGCCAGAACTCCGCCGGACTGTTCGCTCCAGGAAGTCGGCAACCGATTCCGACGATTGCTATTCCCGCTGTGAGTCGTTTCATCGCCACTACCTCAGCTATTGCCGGCTGTCGCCGCAAATCTGGATATATTTCCACCGGACTTTTCAATGAAGCTGCATAGGGTCCGGATATTTGGGTATTGAAAAAAACTGATGAGGGGGATTGGAGTTTCGATGTGCTGGTTCAGTTCGGCGTGCGCTTTTACCATCTGCAATGAATGCGCACCCAGATCGAACCAGTTATCGTCCAGTCCCACTCGGTCGATGGACAGGATCTTCCGAAATACCAGGGCGACCGTTTGTTGTAGTCCCGTCGCCGGCGCATGGAAGCTTTCTTTGCTTTCCCCTGCGGAGCGTTCGGGCGCGGGCAATGAAGAGCGGTCCAGTTTCCCATTGGGTAGCCTTGGAAACTCCTCGAGGGACACGAGCGTTGCTGGCACCATATATTCTGGGAGACTTTCGCGCAGTCGATCGCGAACAGCAAAATGCGACGGGGGCTGTCCTTTAGCATGTTTGAGGTATGCGACCAGACGCTTTTCCCCATCGTCCTCGCGAAGCAGAGTGACCGCGTCGAGAACGTCGCCGCAGCTCCTCAACGTATTGTCAATTTCGCCAAGTTCGATGCGAAACCCTCGCAACTTCACCTGATGATCGAGGCGCCCGTAGAAATCGAGCGTCCCATCACTCCGGTACCGGACGAGATCTCCGGTCCGATACATTCGTGCGTCCGACCGCTCTGTGAATGGACACGGACGAAATCGTTCTGCCGTGAGATCGGGCCGGTTCAGGTATCCACGCGCCAGCCCCTCCCCTCCGATCCACAACTCGCCTGCCACTCCTTGCGGAACCGGCTGGCCAACGCTGTCCAGAACATAAAACGTAGTATTCCGTATTGGATGCCCTATCGGAATCCCTTCCTGCTCCGTATCTTCCACTCGCAATGCGGCCGACCAGACCGTCGTTTCGGTTGGCCCATACATATTCCAGAGAGTCTCTGAGCGAACGAGCAGTGAACGCGCAAGAGCGGGCTCCATCGCCTCTCCCCCACAAAGAATTTTCATGCATAAATTTCCCTGCCATCCAGCTGCGGTAAGCAACTTCCATGTGGCGGGAGTTGCTTGCATCACCGTCGGTCGATACTTGTCCAGGTCGCGAAGGAGGCCTTCCGGATTACCAGGTTGGAGAGAAACGCACACGGTGGCGCCCGCATACAAAGGCAGCAACAACTCAAGCCCGGCTATATCGAAAGACACCGTTGTGACCGCAAGCAGAACATCGCTCCCTGAAAATTCCAGCTCATCCTGCATAGCCTGAAGAAAATTGAGCAGTGCGCGATGCGTTATCTGCACTCCCTTCGGCTTTCCGGTAGACCCCGAGGTGAAGATTACATATGCCAGAGTGTCCTGGCTGATGCTGGCGGAGTCGTCAACATTCGTATCCTGCAGTTGCGGATCGTTTGCATCAAACTCATCCAAGCAGAGCGTCTGCTCTGCGCAATGCGGCAGTAAGTCGAGGAGCGCGCTGGATGTCAGGATCGCGACGGGCCGCGCATCTTCCAGAATCGCTTCAATCCGCCCCTTCGGGTACACGGGATCGAGCGGTACGTAGGCAGCCCCGGATTTTGCCACGCCCAGAATGGCAGCAACCAGATCGATTCCCCGCTCCTGAAAAATGGCTACCAGCTTCTCCGGGCCCGCGCCTCTGGCCCTCAGCGCACTGGCAATCTGGTTCGCCCTCCGCTGCAATTCAACATAGGTGATAGCTGTCTCTCCGGCCATCACCGCCACCCGATCGGGCATCGTTGACGCATGCTTTTCAAACAATTGGTAAAAACTAGCATCTACCGGAATGGGCGATTCAGTTCTGTTCCACTCGAAAAGTAGTTTCTCTCGCTCCGAAGATGAAAGCAGCGGAATATCTGCGATCTTCACATCTGCATTTTCGACAACGGCCTCGAGTATAGCGAGATAATGCCGCTGCAAGCGGCTCACGGTATCTGCGTCGTACAGATCTGTGTTGTAGTCAAAAAATGCCTGCAGTTCGCCTTTGCGGGGAAATACTTCAACGGTCAAATCGAACCGCGCCGTATCCACTTCCAACTCCACTGGCTTAACTTCCACGCCATTCAGGTCCAGTTCCTCGATCGGAAAATTCTGGAAGATAAACATCGTCTGAAACAGTGGGGAATGATCCAGCGAACGTTCCGGTCGAAGTGCCTGCACGAGTTGATCAAATGGAACTTCCTGGTGCTCATAGGCGCGCAAAGTCACTTCACGGACTCGCTTCAATACTTCGTTGAAACTAGGCCCCCCACGCAGGTCCGTGCGCAATACCAGATTGCTCACGAAGAATCCCATCATCGGATATAACTCGGTTCTTGTGCGGCTTGCTGATGGCGAACCCACGACGATGTCATCCTGACCGGTGTAGCGGGCCAACAGGACCTTGAACGCTGCAAGCAGCACCATGAATACGGTGACGCCATGACGCTGACTCATCGCTTCCAGCGCCGAAGTCAGATCCTCCGGCAGAGTCAGCTTTGATCTGGTGCCCCTAAATAGGTCTGCTGAAGGCCGCCGATGATCGGGAGGGAAGGTGATCACCGGCGGAGCACCCGCCAGCTGCTTTTTCCAGTAGATAAGTTGCCGGTCGAGTTCACCCGCTTCCAGCCATTTTCGTTGCCAGGCAGCAAAATCCACATATTGCAGTGGAAGAGGAGCGAGTACTGGTTCACGTTCGGAACCATAAGCACAGTACAGCTCAGTCAGTTCCTGGCCGAAGACGCCAATCGACCATCCATCAAAGATGATGTGGTGCACCGTCAAGATCAGCATGTGGCTATCCTGACCAGTGATCAGGAGATTTGCTTTGAAGAGCGGAGCATGTGCAATATCCAGATGTTCCCTGATCAGACTGGAGGCATACTCCTTCAGCTCCGCTTTCGTCTCCTCACCGGCAAGATGCCGAACATCGATGACGTTCAATGCCCATTCCACCTCTTCGGAAATGAGGGTCTGGGGCATCCCGTTCACCTGAAAAAAACTGGTTCGCAAGCTTTCATGCCGCCGGATGATCTCCTTCAAGGTCCGCTCCAGCACAGGAATGTCTAACGGTCCGTCGAGTTGAAGGGCAGCACCGATGTTATAAACCGTGCTATCTGGATCTAGCTGATTAAGAAACCAGAGCCGCTGCTGCGCATAGGACAAGGGGAGCGGCCCTGAACGATCGATTCTGCCAAGAACCGGCTCTCCAGCACGGAAGGACTTTTGCGATGTTCGCAGGAATGCGAGGATTTCAGGCTTCTGCCGTAACAACTCAGCCTTGAGTTCGGAGTTCAACACTCCTGGCGCAGCAGCACACTTCAGCGACTCACCGTCAAGCGTGAGCGTGACGCCCTTGGCGCGAAGTTCTCCCAAAAACTCCATCAGCGATCTCATATACGAATTTCATCCTGCAAAGATATCGAATCGCGCTTGCCTCCGCTGTCTGCGGCCCAGAGCATCGTCTCCAGCATGTCAGTCAGTCCGGCGATCGTCGGGTAATCAAAGACGATTGTCGGCGGCAATTCCCGGCCAAATAGCGACTGCAACCGATTCCTCAAATCAACTGCCATCAAAGAGTCAAGACCGAGATCCGTGAGGGGAACATCCGTTGGTGGAATTTCGCCGGCACGAAAGCCCAGCACCTTTGCGGATGCGGAGATGACCGACTGTTCCACAGACTGTTTGTGGTATTCCCCGACCATCTTGGAAAGGGTCGGCGGAGCCGCCGCCGACCGCGCTACTGGAGCTGTTTCGCCCACCGCAGACAACATCGGTCGGAGCCGCCGCGCCTGATAGATGGACTTCAGAGTTTTCCAGTTCACGTCCGCGATCATGAAATTCGCGTGTGACGATGCCGTCAACCTGGAGAGCCACCGTAGTGCCTTCGCGGACTGCATCGGCGGCAGGCCCATTTCCCGATAGAATGAACCTCCCTGCACGTTTTCCCATACTCCCCAGTTCGCCGACAACATGGGTAGCCCCTGCGCGCGTCGCGCGTAGGCGAAGTTGTCCATAAACTGATTTGCAGCAGCGTAGTGCGCTAGCCTCTGCGAACCCGTCAATGACGCGGCGGAGGAGAACGCAATCAGGAAATCCAGCTTTCGCTTCCTGGTCCATTCATGCAGTAACCATGTGCCCTGGACCTTGGGCCGTAGCATCCCAGCAATTTGCTCTTGGGAAAGCTGGGCAACCTCGACAAGGCCTTGGACCGTGGCAGCATGAAACACTCCCCTAAGCTCTGGGCACTCGTTGCCGAACAATGCAAAGACACGTTCCATTGTTTCGGGCGACGCAACATCGCCGCTTATCACCGTGACAGGAGTGCCCGACGCTCTGATCTCTTCGAGAGCTCGCATGCGCTCCGCATCCTTATTGACGCCCGTTCTTCCCAGAAGAACAAGATGGCCTGCACCTTGTTTTGCGGCCCACTTCGCGACCTCGAGCCCCACACACCCAAATCCGCCGGTAATAAGATACGAGCCGTCAGAACGCAGTCGTCCAGGAATGCCTTTAAGAATCGGCACCTGCGCATGTTGCAATCGTGGAACGAATCGTTCCCCACCGCGATAGGCGACCTGATCTTCGACATCTTCATGCAACAGTTCCCGCAGGAGGTCCGCGGCGTTCTCTTCCGGAGTGCGGGTGGGATCGAGGTCGATCAGTCGTCTTGCAGAATCAGGATGCTCAACACTGAAGACGCGGCCCGCCCCCCACAGCATGGCCTGCTGCGCTCCCGCGTTCGTGGGCGCATACTGCGTCGTTGCCTGTGCGCCTCGCGTCACCAGCCACAGATGTGTGGCACCCCGTGGGTCACGCAGTGTCGTCTGCATCATTCGAACCGGGATTTGCATACAAAGCTCGATGTTGCTTTCCAGATCCTCCGAGACCACCGCATCGAGAGCACCCAGATAGACGATCTCGAAAGCAGCGAGCGGCCAGAGAGCGCGCAAATCCTCCAGTGTCCTCTCCTGCTTATCCAGTGCCGTTTCCACAATAAGTTCGCAATGCTCTCCGCCGTCCTGCAGCAAGGCGGCCAGTGCCGTGCCAATACCGGAGGAATCGGAGAAGACGATCCAGCGCACCTGGTCCTGATCAACACGATGCGTGCCGGGATCGGCCTCGCCGGAGCAGGCGAGCATCAAGACCTGCTGCGAAGATCCTCCATCCCTTGTCTGGTAGTGAAGAGCGCGGCTCACGTCCATTCCCTGCTCGCGGAAAAGTGCCCGCCATTGCTCCGAAGAGATCAACGGATGCTGCGGGCGAAGGTCGCGGTCCGCAACGCGCCACCAGCCATCCGTGAGGCCGAATGTCATGTCGAGCCAGCGGTCCGGCCGCACGCCTTCAATCAGAATGAGCAGTCCGCCGGGCCGGAGCAGTTGTCGGGCATGAGCGACGGTCTGCCGTAGATCCCGCGTCGCATGCAGTACGTTAGCGGCGAGGACGATGTCGTAGGTCCCTGCTATAAAGCCCTGCTCCACCGGCAATTCTTCAATGTTGAGCAGCTTGTACTGAACCCCGGTGAATTCCTTAAACTTGTCGCGTGCACGGGAGAGGAATACAGGCGAGATATCCGTGAATGTGTACTCGGCGTTGTGCGCAATGGCGGGCAATACGAAAGCCGTCGTTGCGCCGGTGCCGCCTCCAATTTCAAGAAGCTGCACAGGCCAGCCGGCACCCTGACCCACGGCACGCGCGATGACTTCCTGAGCCGTGTTGTTGAAGAAGCGACACAGCGGCGAGTTCTGATAGATCTGCTCCGCCTCCTGAATGGAGCCTTCGGCGAATACCAGTTGCATGGGGTCGCACGCGCCTTGCAGAACGGAGGCCGTGCGGGCGGTACACCGCTTCAGGATGGCAAGCTCGGTCTCAATTTCGGGATAGAGGGCTTTCAGCGCGGAGATTTCCGAGTCTGGATCCGCTTTGTCTATTAGGCCGGTACAACGATAGAACTCGCCGTCGCGCTCGAGCACACCATCTTCGACAAGCATCCCCAGCAAACGCCCCAAAATGCGTTCACGCCCTGGGGCTATCCCGTGCTCGCGAAGGACAGTCTCAAGCGTAAATTTCCGATCGGGCACAAACGTCAGCCCAAGCTGCTCAAGGATGACGCGTGCATATCTTCCGCAGATCGCCTGGAGTCTATCGCTCACATCATCGACACGCAAAACAGCCTCAGTCGGGTGCGGCGGCACAACCTCCTTCAGCAGGCTTGAAAAGCTCTGCCCTACGGGGGCGCCGGTTTGTTCAGGAAACGGTCGCGGCTCCCAGGCAAGTTCGTAGAGCCAGCCTTCAGCAGCTTCCGGCTGCTCAGCTTCCGAGGGCGATAAGGCGCTATGAGAGTCAATGCTCTCCTCAACATCCAACCAATAGCGCTCCCGCTCGAACGGATAGCCAGGCAGACTGACTATTTGCGCCCTGGCTTTTCCGTAGAAAGTGCTGAACTCGAATTCGCAGCCGAGTATGTAAAGCCCTGCTGCGGCCTGCATGAATGCCCGTAAGTCGCTCAACTGGTCGTCCATACTGGAGAAGCTCTTGCCGGATAGTTCTCCGCCTGCCATTGCTGCCAATTTCTCAAAGGCCGCCGGAGATGCCATCGTCACATAACCTGAGCAGTTTTCATCCTTGAGCCCCGAGACCGGCAGAGCCGCAGAAGCGGCTCGCGCATTCCGCAGCCAGAGCGGGCACTTCTCTTTCTGATTCGTTTCGGCTGGCAACCACGGGAGCCGTGGCGCACTGTAAGAAATCCGCGTGGCGCATGCTTCCGCGTCTTGAGGATTGTCTCTCTCTAAACTGAGCAGCAAAGGAAGCGCATCTTCCAAACGGATGACCCCGGCAACGCATGCTGCAATGCACTCCCCTGTACCCATGCCCAGGGCGAGTGCCGGCTCTAAACCACAGGATCGCCACACCTCAGACAACGCATACTGCACGGCGAAAGAGACAACCGGCAATAGCTCCCGAGCAATAGCAGGATTTGCGCCCGATTGCGGATACAGCAGCGAGGTTAGCGGGCGCCCTATCGCATCCAGCAAAATGTCTTCGCAACGATGGATGACTTCCCGAAATTTCGGAACCGCCTGATACAGATCGCGCCCCATATGCGAACACGAGAACTGGTGATCGGCAAACAGAAAGCCCACTCGGGGGGAACGGCCAACGGCACGGCCGGCCTCAGGGTGTCGGTCTCGCGCAATATCTTCAAAGCTGCGCAAACCCTCAAGAAGTTCTTCTCGCGATGCGGCCGCCAATGCGAACCGGTGGTCAAAATGTGACCGGCCCGTAGTCAATGTCCGCGCGATACCAGCCAAAGGCAGATCCGGATGATTGCCGAGGTGGCTGCTGAGTCGCGTCGCAATCGATCGCAAAGCCGAGTGAGATTTTGCAGAAATTGGGAAAAGCAGGGGATGTTGGCTGGACGCCCCATTACCCGCCAGCGCGTCTACAATATCACCCTCCCCAATATGCTCCTCCACAATGACATGGACATTTGTGCCGCTGAATCCAAACGAGCTGACACCGCCCGCCCGCTTGCTTGAGCTAACCGGCCAGTTTTCGTTCTGCTTCGACAGGCGGAGTGGAATGCGATCCCAATCGATGCGATGATTCGGCTTCTGGCAGTGCAGACTAGCCGGAATCTGCTTGTGCTGAAGAGAGAGCACCAGCTTCAGCAGGCCGGCGACGCCTGCTGCGGATTCCAGATGTCCGAGATTGCTCTTTATCGAGCCGACCCGCAATGGTTCCGCAGTCAACTGCCTCTCAGCAAAGACGTTTTCGAGTGCCCCAATCTCTATCGGATCGCCAAGAGCCGTTCCCGTCCCATGCGCCTCAATGTATTGCAGATCGTCCGGACGCATCCCCGCATCCGCAAGAGCCGCTCTGATCACAGCTTGTTGCGAGCGCCCGTTTGGGGCCGTAAGGCCGCTGCTTCGACCATCCTGATTTGCCGCTGTACCCCGGATCACTGCGAGAACTCGATTTCCGTCCTGCACGGCATCGCGCAGCCTCTTCAGTACGATGATGCCTACCCCCTCAGACCGTACGAATCCATCGGCGTTGTCCGAGAAGGCCTTGCATCGCCCATCAGACGCCATCATGTGGCTCTGCGAAAGAGCAATGTTGACCTGGGGAGTGAGAATCAGATTCACCCCTCCTGCCAGCGCCAAATGCGACTCTTTGCGCCGCAAACTCTGGCACGCGAGATGGATGGCCATCAACGAAGCAGAACACGAAGTGTCCACTGCGAGGCTGGGTCCTTCCAATCCGAGCACATACGAGATGCGGCCGGCCGCTACCGCATGAGAGAGACCCGACGCGAAATAAGGGGTAATCGTCTCATCCGATGCCCCGAGAGCCATATTGGCATAATCCGAGTTACAAATTCCGACGAATGCCCCCGTGAGGCTGCCTGCAAGAGACGACGGAGGAATGCCGGCATCTTCAAGAGCTTCCCACGTCGATTCCAGCAGCAAACGCTGCTGCGGATCCATTGGAGTCGCCTCGGCGGGCGCAATGCCGAAAAATTTTGGATCGAACTGATCGGGCTCGTCGATGAAACCACCCCAGCGGGTAGCCATCTTTCCCGGGGCATCGGGATTCCGGTCATAGTAATCATCGACCTTCCAGCGATCGGCAGGCACTTCTCGGATCGCGTCGATACCCTCACTCAGGAGCTTCCATAATGATTCCGCGTCACGAACACCGCCCGGAAACCGGCATCCCATTCCAACGATGGCTATGGGTGCGGATCGATCTTCTTCGAATGCTTCCAGGCGCTCATTCAGTTGAGCTGCCAGCAGCGCGAGCCGCTGAGGAGAGAGCTTCGAGATTCTTGTCAGAAAGTCGCTCACAGCACCTCCCGCATGGCTTTTTCGCCCAGCATTCGATCGACTTCGTCATCGGAAAGTGCCTCGATATCGTCAACGAGACTCTTGTGTTCCAGTTTCGTCACGCGGGCAACCGGCTTAATCGCTACTTCCCCACCCACTTCGCTGAATAGAAATCCTGTCAGCGCGTCGAGCGTCGGATAGTTGAATAGCAAAGTCGCAGGCAGTGTGCGGTTGACCGATAAACCCAAAGCATTGCGAAGCTCAATGGAAAGGAGTGAATCGAGGCCAAGTTCCTGCAATGGCTGCGCAGGAGCGATGGTGTGAGTCCGATCAAGACGCAACGTCACTCGAATTCTCTCCTCCAGCAGTCCTGCCAAAAGATCTCTCCACCGTGATTTCGGAGCAGCCTGAAGCTTCGACAACCAGGACTCATGTTTCCTCTGGAGACTCTCACTATCCGTTCGCGCGTGGTAATGGCCTTGCAAGCCGCTGAGGAATCGCCGCTGGCCCGTCGGCAAATCGTTCGCGAAGTATTGCTTCCAATTCATCCGCGCGACCATCGTCTGTCCTTCCACGTTGCCGGCAAGCAGCGCTTCCAGTGCGGCCAATCCATCGCGGGTAGACATGCCCTGTAGTCCCGTTCTTGAGCCGCGTTCGACCACATCATGGCGTGCCGCCATGCCGGTTTCGCTCCATGCGCCCCAGTCAATACTCAGCGCCGGCAAATTGCGGGAATGCCGGTATTGCGCCAGCGCGTCGAGAAACGCATTCGCCGATGCATAGTTGCTTTGTCCCGGCGAACCGAACGGCCCTGCCAAGGAAGAAAAGAAGACGAAGTGATCGAGCGGGCAATCTTGCGTGAGCCGGTGCAGATGGCGTGCTCCTTCCACCTTTGGAGCGAGCACACGTTGGAATCGTCCCCAGTCCTGCTGCAGCAGCGAGCCGTCCTCGAGCACGCCCGCGCAATGGAAAACGCCGCGAAGCGGGGAATGGGTGCGAAGAGCTGCGGCAATATCCGCTTCCTTCGCAACGTCTCCCTGGCACACGGTGACAGCCGTACCGCCCGCGCGCATACCCTCGAAGACTTTGGCTGCATCCGTGGAAGGCAGATGGCGGCCCATCACCACCACTTCGCCGGCACCACGCGCGCCCAGCCACTCCGTAACCTTCAAGCCAAGACCCGACATTCCACCGGTCACCAGATACGATCCGTTCCGGCAAATGTTGGCCGCGCTACCCGCTTTCCGTGGGCAGAGAATGACTCTTCCGATGTGGCGCGCTTGCGCCATATATCGAAACGCCTCCTGCGCTGCTTCCAGCGCGAAGATTTCACGCGGCAGCGGCTCCAACTCGCCGCTTTGGAACTGCGCGGCCAATCCTGCGATCATCTCCTGAACCAGGGGGCTCGCTGCCTCAATATCCGGCGCAAGGTTGACGGTGTGATAGCGGATGTCGGGCCGGACGCTATCCACCCATTCCACGGAACGAAGATCGGCAACCCCGAGTTCGACGAATCTTCCTCCCGGCGAAAGCATCTCGATGCCTGCATCGATAAACGGGCCAGCGAGAGAGTTCAGAACGATATCGACTCCCTTTCCCTTCGTTTCCTCTCGCAGCTCTTTTGCAAACTCCAGGGAGCGCGAATCCATTACCTTGCGCAAGCCAAGGGATCTCAGATAAGCGCGCTTTTCTTCGCTTCCAGCGGTTGCGAAGATCTCTGCTCCCGCTTTACGGGCGATCTGGATCGCTGCCAGCCCGACTCCTCCGGCCCCAGCATGAATCAGCACACTCTCACCGGCTCGAATCTGCGCCACATTTTCCAATCCATATTTCGCCGTGAGGAATGCCACGGGGATGGTCACCGCGGCCTCGAAGCTGAGGCGTTGTGGTTTCCGCCACACCAGCCCCGCTTGCGTCGTAAGAAACCGTCCAAAGCAGCCTCTGCCCAGAGCCATGACTTCATCGCCGGCTTGCAGTCCATCGACTCCCGGTCCTACTTTCACAACAACGCCCGCACACTCGCCACCAAGGGGGCCCGTCTTTCCTTTGTAAACACCGAGCACAGTGAGCACGTCCCGAAAGTTAAGGCCCGCGGCTCGGACTTCGATCTCAACTTCTCCAGCGCCCGGATCTCTGCGACTCGCGGGTAGCAGATGCAATCCATCGAGGGTGCCGGCCTGGACGAGCGTCAGATGCACATTCGCGTCTCCAGCAGGCGGTTGGCCGCGGACAGGAAATGGCTTCTTTCGCAGACGTGGAACCAGAGCATTTCCATCACGCAGCGCGAGTTCGTCCTCGTCTCCAACCGCGCGCATAGCCCGCAGCAATTCCTCTGCATCGTTCTCGCTCGAAGGGTCGAGGTCAATGCGGATGGTTCGCATCTCCGGATGCTCAAGCCCGACAGATCGCCCGAAACCCCAGAACATCGAATGCGCAACATTCGTGGGCTTCGGACCCTGAGCTCCTCGCGTCACAATCCAGAAACGCAGAGGCGGATCCCCATGCGTGACAAGGGCCTGGCAAACTCTTAGGCACTCTTGGAGCAGCTCCGGCTCACTAGCTGCGCCGTCTCCAAGTTGTGTCAGACCCTTTTTCGGATTGGGTGCGATGTAGACGAAATCGCGAATCGACGATATCTTTTCGCGAAGCCCGTTCAGCGTTGAGTCCGAAGCAGCAACATCGCTTTGGTCAATTGCGGTGCACGCAATTCCCCGCTGTTTCAGAATTGCACGCAGGCTCTCCGGCAATGCCCCGTTCCCAAACACCGCCCAATGCTTGCTCGCATCCGGGTCTATCGCCTTCGTATCAGA
>DATAYL010000060.1:0-8301 GCA_036272575.1 Bryobacteraceae bacterium
GAGGAACTGAAGGAAGCGATGCGGAATTACGAGCTAGCGGAAGGGCTACGACCGCCCGGCAATGACGAAGCAGTTTTGCGTTGGAATACCTGCGCTCGCACACTGTCGGGGAATCGTGAACTCCGGCCGCAACCCGAAGAGGTTCTCGCGCCGATACTCGATGACTAGCTGAATCAGCGGCACAGACAGACGCCAGGGAAGCAGCGTCGAAAAGCCTGCGTGAGGTAGGCCGCAAGCTCGCGCGGAGAAAAGCTGCGTCCTTCGTCAAAGATCGCAACGATCGAACCATCCAAGTCTGTCGCTATAGGCATTTCACATTCCTCCGGGAAGAAATCCCAGTGATCGCTCTGATGCCCGGTTATGGCTAAACTGAGCATCGGTCCCCATGAATAAAAGCCGATGATGAGCTTCACCGTGGTTGAGGGATTTGCCGATTTACACATGCGCAGTTCCGAACCGGTTGTGCACTGTACGTAGTGATCGCTACTCAGGCCCTTCTCGGAGACGACGGAGTTGATCACTTCGACCTCGCGCTTACATTCATCTGCAAGCTGTTTCCAAAACTCGCTCCCTTCGGCAAAAAGGGGTGTCGGGGCTGAGATGGCGGCTGCACTCATACGTCCTCCTGCTTACGCTCTACCAGCCAAAAATGCATGGCGAGTTGACGTTCAGTGTACCGCTTTCCAGAGCTTCCTGGAACAGTACTACCGGTTTAGCGAGTTGCCCCAACGGCTGCGTTCAATTCTTTCACGATACTGGCCACAAATGCTTTGGCGTCGCCAAAAAGCATAAGTGTCTTATCCAGGTAATACAAATCATTGTCGATGCCCGCGAATCCCGGATTCATGCTGCGTTTGATCACCATCACCGTGTTTGCCTCATGCGCGTTAAGAATCGGCATGCCGGAGATAGGGCTGTTTTTGTCGTTGCGGGCAGCCGGATTCACCACGTCATTAGCGCCAATGACCAGCGCTACATCTACACGTGGAAACTCCGGATTAATATCGTCCATCTCGAAGAGGCTGTCATAGGGCACGTCCGCCTCCGCCAACAAGACATTCATATGGCCAGGCATTCTGCCTGCGACCGGGTGAATAGCAAAACGAACGTCGACACCGCGACGGCTCAGCACGTCGTATATCTCGCGCAGCTTATGCTGCGCCTGGGCCACCGCCATTCCGTAGCCAGGAATAATGACGACACTGCGGGCCGCGTCCAGAATCTCGGCTGCCTCTTCCGGCGAAGCGGAGCGGACTGGGCGCGCGGTGGCTTGCTTTGCGCTGGTCTGAATCGTGCCAAAGGCCCCAAAGAGCACATTGCTGAATGATCGATTCATGGCGCGGCACATGATAACGGAAAGAATGAAACCTGAAGAACCATCGAGCGCACCGGCCACGATCAGCAGCTTATTGTCAAGCGCGAATCCCATGGCGCTCGCGGAAAGGCCGGCATACGAGTTCAATAGCGCAATGACGGTGGGCATATCGGCGCCGCCGATAGGAACGATCAATAAGACGCCGAATACCAAAGAGAGGGTCATGAAGATCGGAAACAGCCAGGTTTGTTCGGGCGAGATGATTAGTGCGATCCCGGCGGCCACAGCCAGACCGAAAACGCCCAGGTTCGCTATATTCTGGCCGCGAAAAGTGAGGGGCCGCGTGGGCAGAATCTCCTGGAGTTTACCGAATGCCATGAGACTGGCGGTACACGTCAGAAATCCGAGCAGCGTTTCGAGTACCAGGGCGCCCATTACAAAGCCGTGAGGCAGGCGGCGGTAATATTCCGCAGTTCCAATTAAGGCAGAGGCCAGCGCGCCGCAAGCATGCGAGATAGCGGTTCGTTGCGGTACCGCGGTCATCGGCATGTAGTAGGCGATTGGAACACCGATGGCCGAGCCGACGAAGAAAGCAATCAGGATCCATTCGTAGTTGACCACTTCGTGGCGCAGTAAGGTTCCGACGACTGCAAGCAGCATACCGATCTCGCCCACAATCACGCCGCGGCGAGCCGTGGTCGGTGAGTTCATCCACTTGATGGCCAGAATGAAGCTGGCAGCGGCCAATATGTAGAGGGCGGGGAAAATGTTCGCCGTCATCGTTTCTCCGGGCTCCGCTTCTTGAACATTTTCAACATGCGGTCGGTGATCAGATACCCGCTGACGACATTGACGACGGATGCGACAACTGCGACGAATCCGAGAATTCGGCTAAGGGTGCTGGCTTCTTTTTCCCCGGTGATGAGAATGGCGCCAACCACCGCAATGGCCGAAATGGCGTTGGTGAGAGACATGAGCGGGGTGTGTAGCAGCGGAGAGACGCGGCGGATCAGCTCGAAACCAAGGAAGGCCGCCAGCATGAAGACCCAAATTGCGATTTCGTACGAAGTCATGCGTCCACCGTATTTTGTGATTGAGAATTCATCAGCTCCGCTATGCGGGCGTGAGCGACCCGGCCCTCGTGCGTGACCAAAGTCTCACGAATGATTTCGTCGTTCCGATTCACCGCGAAAGAGCCGTTTGCCACGAGCAGCTTGAGGAAGGCCGCAATGTTCGAGGCAAGCATCTGGCTGGCATGGTACGGCACCATGGAAGGCACGTTTAGCGGACCCAACACCAGGACGCCGTTGTGCGCGACGTCTTCACCGGGACGAGTGAGTTCGCAATTGCCACCTCGTTCCGCTGCGATATCAACGATCACCGAGCCGCTAGCCATGGCACTCACCATTGCGGCCGTAATGAGGATGGGCGCCTTTCTTCCGGGAACCGCGGCGGTCGTAATGACCACATCCTGTTCACGCAGCACATCCGTCATAAGCTCCCGCTGTCGACGGTAGAAAGCTTCGTCCATCGCTTTGGCGTAACCGCCCTGGTCTTGAGACGCTTGGCTATCGACGTCCAGCGAAACGAACTTGGCGCCGACGCTCTCCACCTGTTCTTTTACCGCGGGACGCACATCGTAAGCAGAGACCACGGCGCCCATGCGACGTGCTGTGGCGATGGCTTGCAGACCGGCGACACCCGCACCGAGCACAAAAACCTTAGCAGGCGTAACCGTGCCGGCCGCGGTCATCAACATGGGGAACATCTTCGGCAAGTGGCTGGCCCCCAGCAGGACGGCCCGATAGCCGGCAATTGTTGCCATCGAAGACAGAGCATCCATACTTTGCGCTCGGGTGATACGCGGCATCAACTCCAAGGCAAAAAACGAGAGCCCGGCTTCGGCAAGATCTGAACACTCCTTCAGCGCGGTAAGCGGTTCGCCGAAGCCGACTAAAGCCTGACCAGAATGGGATAGAGAAAGATCAGCCAACCCCGCCTTCGGATTTGCGCCCAAGCAGCGCACCTGCACAATGACTTCTGCTTCGTGAAACAGCTCAGCGCGGCTGGCCAGGCGAACTCCCCGCCCGAGATATGCCTCATCAGTGAAACCAGCTTCGTTGCCTGCCGAATGCTCGACAACAACTTCGATGCCGGATTTCCGCAAAACCTCACAGTGGCGCGGCGTAATCGCAACACGGCGCTCTCCAGGAAAGGTTTCGCGCGGTACTCCAATTGAGACTGGCAAACAAGGCCCCCGTCTGTAAATGATCATTCATTCCGACGAACTTCCGCAACTCTGAGTTACCTGTTTCGTGTGTATAATAGGGGACCAAAGAACCGCTTGGCCCAAGTATTGGCCGAGAGCGATCGAGTGAAGCCCACTGACGTTCACAACCCGGACTATTTTCACAAAGTAGTTGACTGCCAGTGGGCGTGCCCTGCACATACCAATGTTCCTGAATACATCCGGCTGATTGCGCAGGGCAGATATACGGACGCCTATATGCTTAATAGGCAATCCAATGTGTTTCCGGCGATTCTTGGCCGGACCTGTGATCGTCCTTGCGAACCCGCCTGCCGACGGGGACGCCTGGACGGAAAGCCGGTCGCGATTTGCCGGTTGAAGCGAGTCGCGGCTGATCTGCGGGGAGAAATCGCGCATCTGCTTCCGCGAATCCCGAAGCAAAATAACGGTAAGCGCATCGCCTGCATAGGCGCCGGTCCCGCATCGCTCACGGTCGCGAATGACTTGCTGCCGCTCGGTTATCAGGTCACAATTTTCGAGAAACAGGACAAGCCGGGCGGCCTGATGCGCTCCAATATTCCGGCGTTTCGGTTACCCGAACAGGTGCTTTCGGAGGAAATCAATTTAATTCTTGATATGGGCGTGGACATCCACTTCAATGCGCCCGTTGCAAGCATGAAAGCTCTGCTTGAGGAGGACTTCGACGCCATCTTTGTAGGTTGCGGTGCGCCGCGGGGTAAGGATTTGGAGATTCCTGGGCGGCATGACGCTGATCGGATCCATATCGGTATTGACTGGCTGGAGTCTGTTGCGTTCGGTCATGTCGATTCGATCGGGGAACGGGTCTTGATCATCGGGGTAGGGAACACGGCGATGGATTGTTGCCGGTCGTCGCGACGCTTGGGAGGTAAGGACATTAAGGTGATGGCGCGGCGGCCGCGCGGGTTCTTTAAGGCCTCTGCCTGGGAGCTGGAGGATTCCGAAGAGGAAGGGATCGAGATTGTTATCAACCACGCTCCCGAAAACTTCGTGGTGGAAGGCGGGAAGCTCAAAGGCATGATATTCGAGCGCCTGGAATGGGACCAGGAAGCGAAACGCTCGCGCAAAATCGACAAAATCTTTCTTCCGGCGGACGACGTCATTCTGGCGATCGGCCAGGAAAACGCTTTCCCTTGGATTGAGCGGGACTTAGGCATTCAGTTTGGCAAATGGGACATGCCAGTGGTCGACGAGCAGACCTTTGAATCGACGCGGCCGGGTGTGTTTTTCGGCGGCGATGCGGCATTCGGCCCCAAGAACATCATTTGGGCCGTTGAGCACGGCCATCAGGCTGCGATATCGATTCACAACCATTGCGAAGGCGCGCCCGTGTCAGTCCGGCCGGTGCAGGGTATGAACCTGATCAGTCAGAAGATGGGAATCAGCGAGTGGAGTTATCACAACGATTACAATCCCGCGCCACGCCAAAAGATGAGGCATGTCGAGCTGGTCGAACGATTCGAAAAGTTGAATATCGAAGTGGAACTGGGATTTACCGCCGAGCAGACGGCGCGCGAGGTAGAACGCTGTCTCAATTGCGATATGGAGACCGCATTCACGGCCGCTCGCTGTATTGAGTGCGACGCCTGCATCGACGTCTGCCCGGTCCAGTGCCTCACCATAACGCGCGATGGCGAGGAATTAGATTTACGGACGCGGCTCTCCGCTCCGGCGTTGAACCTGGAACAGGCATTATATGTTTCGGCGCCGCTTCCGCAAACCGGCAGAATCATGGCTAAAGACGAGGACGTTTGTGTTCATTGCGGCTTGTGCGCGGAGCGCTGCCCCACGGCGGCATGGGACATGCTGCGCTTCGATCTTCAGATTCCTTACGCGGACAAAAAGGCGTGCGGCAACAGTTGCGTACCGGCGTGAATGATTTCGCCATTAAGTTGGCGAACGTGAATGGAACGGGCTCCGCAAGCGCGAACGGTCTTCTGATGCAGGCGCTTTTCCGGATGGGGATTCCAGTTTCCGGCAAGAATCTGTTTCCATCCAATATTCAAGGTTTGCCGACCTGGTATGAAATTCGTGTAAACAAGGACGGATACACGGCGCGCTCGCTCGATTATGATTTGATGGTCGCGATGAACGCGCAGACGTACGCGCGTGATATTGAAGAAGTCCGTTCCGGCGGTTACGTTCTCTATGACTCCAGCTGGCCGCTTGAGCGCTCCCTTTACCGCGAAGACATTCATTTTTTGCCTGTGCCGCTGGCGCAAATGTGCAATCAGCAATTCGAGGATTCGCGCGAACGCGTGTTGATGAAAAACATCGCGTACGCCGGCTCGCTGGTGGCTCTGCTTAACGTCGACATGGCGATAATCGAGAATTTGCTGGCTGAGACTTTTTCGCGTAAAAAGGCTTTGCAGGAATCAAATCGCAAGGCTTTGCATATAGGTTATGAATACGCCCGCGAGCACTTTGAGTGCCCGCTTCCTTTTTATCTCGAGAAAATAAATGCAAACGGCGAAAAAATACTGATCGACGGCAATACTGCGGCCGCTCTCGGCTGTATTTATGCGGGCGCGACCGTCGCTGCATGGTATCCGATCACGCCTGCTACATCCGTGATGGATGCTTTTAAACAGTTCTGCGAGAAATACCGGCGCGATCCTGTGACAGGCCGGAACAACTACTGTATCTTGCAAGCGGAAGACGAACTGGCTGCAATAGGGATGGTGATTGGGGCATCATGGAATGGCGCCCGCGCTTTTACTTCCACCGCCGGCCCGGGGATTTCGCTCATGAATGAGTTGCTTGGACTGGCCTACTATTCCGAAATTCCGGCGGTGGTCATCGATGTCCAGCGAGTGGGTCCTTCGACCGGTATGCCAACTCGCACTCAACAGGGTGATCTGATGGAATGCGCCTACGCCTCGCACGGCGATACGAAACACATCCTGCTGTTTCCCGGCAATCCGGCCGAGTGCTTTGAATTTGCTGTACAGTCATTCGATTTGGCTGAGCGATTTCAAACGCCGGTCCTGATGCTCTCTGACCTCGATATCGGCATGAACGACTGGGTGGTTCCGCGCCTCACTTGGGATGACTCGTACCGCCCCGACCGCGGCAGGGTGCTCTCCGAAGAAGATCTTGACGGCCTTGCTCACTTTTACCGTTACACGGGCGAAGACGAGAATCACGTTGCGCCGCGCACTCTGCCGGGAGTGCATGCGAGCGGCGCCTACGTCACCCGCGGGTCAGGTCACAATAAGTTTGGAGCATACACCGAGACCCCGCAAGAGTATCAGGAGGTTCTTGACCGGCTGCTGGCAAAACACAAGATGGCGGCGAACCAGGTTCCACTCCCGGTGACGAGCCGGGTAGCGCATCCACAATTTGGAGTGATTACGATCGGGGGATGCGACCCCGCCGTTCGCGAGGCACTGGATGGGCTCGCCGAACGTGGTATGCGCGCGGATTACTTGCGTGTTCGAGGCTTTCCATTTCACAAAAGCGTAGAAGAATTTCTGTACGCGCACGAAGTCTGCGTTATCGTGGAGCAGAACCGTGATGCCCAGCTTCGCTCATTGCTGACACTCGAAACGCGCGTGCCGAAAGAGAGGCTGCGGTCTGTTCTCGCCTATGGCGGCTTCCCTTTGAGTGCGCGCAATGTGATGGAGGGGATCGCCCGCGAGTTGGAGGTTCCCAGTGCCGTCCATAGTTAAGCCGATTGCACAGCATCCGAGCGCTCAGCGGAATGAGCTTGGGTTGACACTTCGCGACTATGAAGGATCGATGTCGACGCTTTGCGCGGGCTGCGGGCACGATTCGATTACGGCTGCAATCGTGCGCGCCTTGTGGGAGCTCGCAATGCCGCCACATATGCTGGCGAAGATGAGCGGAATCGGTTGTTCCTCAAAGACACCGGCTTATTTCGTAAACGGCGCTCATGGCTTTAACTCCGCGCACGGCCGAATGCCTGCCATTACAACGGGCGCCATAGCGGCTAATCGCTTGTTGACATACATCGGAATCTCGGGCGACGGCGACTCGCTCTCGATCGGGCTTGGACATATGTGTCATGCGATCCGTCGGAACGTAAAGATGGTTTACCTCATTGAAAATAACGGTGTGTATGGGTTAACCAAGGGTCAGTTTTCGGCCTCCGCCGATATAGGTTCGAAAAGCAAGAAAGGTGAGCCGAACCAAATGGCGCCTATCGACCCTGTAATGCTGGCGCTGAGTATTGGTGCGACGTTTGTCGCGCGCGGTTTCTCAGGCGACAAAGAACAACTTGTCCCCATTCTCAAAGCGGCCTTCGCGCACAGAGGGCTGGCGCTGATCGACGTTATTTCTCCATGCGTGACGTTCAATGATCATTCCGGGTCCACCAAGAGCTATTTGCATACTCGTAAGCGTGAGCTGAGAGCTACGGACACGGATTTTGTTCCGCCCGCCCCCGAAATCCTGGCGAAAATCGAGAAGAAAGGCGTGACCAGCGTGACTATGCACGACGGAAGCGTCCTGCGTTTCAAGTCAGTGCCGGCAGGATACGATCCTACCGACCGTCAGAAAGTTACGGATTATCTGTTCGAGCAACAGAACAGAGGAGAGACTGTAACGGGTTTGCTTTTCGTCGATGAGGCGGTCCGCAACATGCATGAAATGAACAATACTTCCGAAACCCCGCTCGCGCGTATGGATTTTGACGAATTGTGTCCCGGTGCGGCTGAGTTAGCTCGCTTGCAGGAAG
>DATAYL010000061.1:0-3151 GCA_036272575.1 Bryobacteraceae bacterium
AGTAATCTGCTGCGACGGGACTGGGAATAGTTTTGACACGGTGTCAGAAGAATCCAATGTAGCCAAGCTGTACAGCAGCTTGGTTCTCTCTCAGTCACAGATCGCGTACTACCATCCTGGCGTCGGCACGATGGGTGCGCCGAATGCTTCGACGCGGATTGGCAGAGAGTGGTCGCGGTTTAAGGGTCTCGCGTTCGGTAGTGGTTTGTTTGAGAATGTTGGCGACGCCTATCGCTTTCTTATGGACACATTCGCGGATGGAGACGAGATATTCCTGTTTGGTTTCAGTCGGGGAGCCTTCACGGTGCGGGTACTGGCCAGTCTTATCCATGTGTTTGGATTGCTTTGTGCGGGAAATCACCAACTAATTCCGTACATTCTCAATATGTACGCGAAGCGATCGAAAGAAGCCAATCACAAACGGCGCACATTCGAGGCTGATGGGGCCTTCAAATGGCAGTTCTCTCATCAAAATGCGGTGGACATCCACTTCTGCGGAGTATGGGACACCGTGAGCTCATACGGTTGGATATACGATCCGATCGACCTGCCATTCCTAGGGTGTAATCCGATCATTCGCACAGCACGTCACGCGGTTTCGATTGATGAACGCCGCTGCTATTACCAAGACAATCTCTGGGGAGAACCTCAGAGCCACCAGGACATCCGCCAGGTGTGGTTCTCCGGCGTGCACTCCGATGTCGGAGGTAGCTACGAAGAAAGGGAAAGCGGGTTGTCCAAAGTGGCGCTCGAATGGATGTTTGTCGAGGCGAGGAAGTTCGGCCTTGAATTCGATCAATACAGAGCTGAGGCGATTTTGGGAAGAGATGTGCCTCTGCCCCCAATTCTCGGTTTTCCAGATTTCCGCATGCCAAATGTCGAGGACTGCATCCATAACAGCCTGCACGGGACCTGGTGGCTTCTCGAATTGTTGCCGCACCAAGATCCTCACCTGAATGGAAAGGGCCTATATATCCCGTTGGGTAGAAGACGGCAGATACCGGACAATTCCTTGATCCACGAGAGCATTCTGCAACGAGCGGATCAACCTTCAAATCTGCCCGCGATATGGCGCAAAGAACCCTGGACGCCTTTCGAGTAGGTCTGTCCCTTTAGATACGTCATGGCAACACTTCAGATCTCGCCTCCAGACAAGAGAATTAGTCTGCCACCCTTCGGTTAGAAGCAACTGGCCCAGCTCATGCCGTGGCAACGCGGTAAGGAAAGATCATCCGGAATTCGAGGACAGCCAATACACTGCTCAGACACCCGCCAGCTCCTGAATAGTGATTGCTTCCTCGCTCCGTTATCGGAAGCGGCTCCAGGGGATAAGACAGCGGGAGCACTGGCGGTCGTTGCGGGCTTGTGGCGGCTGTAAAGTTGGCGCGGGTTGAATCTAGAGAGATTCAGTGCAAAGCCCGCGTGTTCGGGCCGTCATCTCCGACTCGATTACGATTGCACGCATGGTGATCGAGGCAGCAAAGAAGTGATCGGCATTACCGAATGATAGGATTGCCCGATGTTTCACTTCGGACGCCCGCGAACACCGCTCCAGTGGATCAGTCACATTGTCTTGGGCATCGTTGCGCTTTTACTTGTGACGTGGATGCTTCGGATATATGTGCTGTAACTCTTCTATGTGTGGCCGCTACGTTCGTCGCTCAGATAAGCAGCGCATCGCCGAGCACTTCCACGTCCACGGTCCTTCCCTTCCTGACTTTGGGCCGAGGTGGAATGTAGGGCCTCAGACCTTCCAGCCAATTGTCAGGCTGAATCGAGACACGGGTGAGCGCGAACTCGTCCTCATGCGATGGGGACTGATTCCGTTCTGGGCGAAGGACCCGAAGATCGGACTCAGGACGATCAATGCCAAGGCTGAAACGATCACGACCGTGCCTGCCTTCCGTGAGGCAATCAAGTATCGCTGCTGGACATATCAGATACGCAGAGGCTGCCGTTAGACCTGTTGAGACCGTTTGATGCGGGCAAGATGACTGCCTGGAAGGTGCGCAAGGACGTGGGAAACGTGCAGAATGACACGCCGGACCTGATCGAGCCCGCGTCAGCGTCGAAACCAGCGGAGAATCACTACCCTGAAACTCCTGGACCCCTCTTCGACTCGTAACGGGTCTAACTCAGCCTGTGCAGATAAATCGCTGACTGTTACGTATAGGCCTATAGCTTTCTATAGGGCGCGAGCGGCGGGGGTAATCACACCCGTGGCGCGGCATAGGCCGAAAACAAAGATGAGGCCTCCGCACATTATCGGGAACGTGAGACAGAGATGTTTGAGGTAGTTGCGCAGCGAATGTTTCAATGGTTGTTCTCCGTGTGTATGTTGCTTTAACCCAACCTTCCCGGGAAGAGGCTCGTTTGTTGACTGGGGAGTGAAAATCACCGCGCATCATCTTTCCGAATCGGGACGCGCGCGGCGAGGGTGATCAGGTGGTACAGGGAATCAGCACCGAACCTCTGACCTGAATCGAGCCGTCGAATGTACACCAGATGTACACCCAGGGGTTGTTTTACGCTTTCTGTAGAATCGACGACATCGGATTTCCCTATGTTTTTGAATATGAGAAAGGCCCGGAAGTACAAGAAGTACAAGGAGATGCAGACGAAGCTCGAAAAAATCTTCCACGACATGCGTGTGGGCTCGCTGCAGAAGAATGCCGATGATGCGGATGAGCAGCGCTGACCCGCGGCACACTCGTCGGCGCCTGTGCAGGCAAGTGCTTTTGCTGCTCGTCTGGCTATTAGCGCCGCCAATCCTTTCCGGGCAAGCGGCACAGAGCGCAGAGACGAGTCCAAAAGCGGCTACGCCTCCATCCGCCGCGACACAGTTGCTGGACATCACGGCACGGACCGGCATTCACTTCAACCACATCTCCACGCCGGATGCGCGCTACATTGTCGAGTCGATGAGCGGCGGCGTTGCGCTGATCGATTACGACCAGGACGGCTATCCGGATATTTACTTTACGAACGCCGCGAGCGTGGAGATGGGGCTGGCCGGGAAGAAGGCGAAAGGCGCGCTCTATCACAACAATCACGATGGCACCTTCACCGACGTGACCGATAAGGCCGGCGTCGGCTATCCGTGCTGGGCCATGGGCGTTTCGGTCGGCGACTACAACAACGATGGGCATCC
>DATAYL010000062.1:0-6725 GCA_036272575.1 Bryobacteraceae bacterium
GTAGCAGGGCCACACCCGCAGCGACATCCCACTCGTTCCGAGGTTCGAAGGTGCAGGTGGCACTCGCATATCCCGCGGCAACCAACGCAAGGCGATATGCGATCGAACCAACTGGTTCGATCGCGAACCCATTGTTTTCAAACTTGTTCCAAATGCCGTTTTTGTATTCCCTGCGGCTCACGAGGGCGCGCGGCAGGTTATCCGCGGGAGTTGGATAGCACTTGGTAGGGCTAATGACGGACAGTCCGGTCTCCACGGAACCCAGGAAAAGCTCACCGGTGCTCGGATTCAGCACGCCGCCGGCAGAGACCTGGTGATCCTCAATCAGACCGACAGATACGCACCATTCTGGTATTCCCGCCACGAACTCGCGTGTTCCATCGATGGGATCTACCACCCATACGCGACCTGCATCGAGCCGCGCAAGGTCATCCTCATTCTCTTCGGAAAGCCATCCGTCGCCATAGGGTCGAAGATGCTCCAGCAGAACGCGATTGATCGCATGGTCGAGAGCTGTCGTCACATCCCCATTTTCTCGGTGTGTGACTTCAACCCGACGGGAATCAATGCGGGCGATCAAACAGGCGACCGCCTCGAGCGCCGCCCGAATACAATCAATGTCAGCAGTTCTGCTCAATTGGTGCTGCCTCCTTCGCTTGCTTTTCCTATCAGCAGTGCATCGAGTCGTTCGACAACCTTGTCTACGCAATCTGCGACCGTCCGCAAATCGGTGCGGCACTCTACATCGGGATTCAGAGGCGGTTCATATGGGTCATCGATACCCGTGAAATGGTGAATTTCCCCTGATCTCGCCCTGCGATACAAACCTTTGACATCTCGGCCTTCACACACATGTAGCGGGGCATTTACATACACTTCTAGAAAGTTGGAGATAGATTCCCGCAGACCGTCTCGAGCAGCCCGATAGGGCGATATAGCTGAAACCAATGCGATCACTCCATGCCGCCCAAGCAGCTCGGCCACAAAGCCGATTCGCCGGACATTTTCATTGCGGTCCTCTTTGCTGAAGCCGAGTCCGCGGCAAAGGTTAAGACGCACTTCGTCGCCATCCAGCAACTGAACACGATGACCGCGCGACCATAGCCGCTCGTATACC
The DNA here is from genome assembly GCA_036272575.1 of Bryobacteraceae bacterium. Classification (GTDB taxonomy): domain Bacteria; phylum Acidobacteriota; class Terriglobia; order Bryobacterales; family Bryobacteraceae; genus Bog-105. Next base: position 1,118 of record DATAYL010000062.1, read on the forward strand.
GCATTGCTCAATGTCGTCTTGCCTGCCGAACTAAGGCCAGTAAACCAAACGACGGCTCCCTGAGAACTTTTTGGCGCGGCGGCAGTCTCCCGCCTGGTGATTGGTTGGTCGATCATTCCCGCGCCGACCGTCAGATTCGTAATCGGATCAACGAAGATGAAACTGCCCGTCGTCCGATTCGAGCGGTATGTATCGCAAAACAATGGCCGGTCCGTTCTGACTGTGACGTTGCCGATATCGTTCAGATCCAGCTGGGTTGTACATCGGTCGCTCAAATCGCCAAGATCCAGCCTTGACTGAACGGTTGTGACTTCAGCACACACAATGTGCGAGGTGTGCTTCAAAAGCAGTCTTCGGCCACTCACAAGTGACGCCTCGGACATCCATACGACCTTTGCCTGAAAGGATCTGACCATCTCCGGAGGGTTGGAAGCGTTCACAAACATATCGCCGCGGCTGACATCCACCTGCTCACTAAGGCACAGAGAGATGGACATTGGTGCGAACGCCTCACCTAGATCACCGTGAAGATTCGGCAAACGGGACACTCGCACCTTCTTTTGAGACGGGAGCACCAGCAACTCATCCCCGGGCGCAACCTGCCCAGATGCGATGCGCCCCGAATAGGCCCGATAATCCGGAGTTCTAAGCACGTACTGGACTGCCATGCGGAACGGCTGGGTGTCCCCTATCCCCGCATCTATTGGCAGGTTTTCGAGATATTCGAGGATGGTGCAGCCCTTGAACCACTCCAGGCGATGGCTTCGCCACACCACGTTGTCACCCTCTTTTGCAACGATCGGAACAAAGTAGAAATCAGTCTCTGCCATCTTTCGACGGAGCGGTTCAAATTGCTTGCAGATGGATTCGAAGACTTCCTCCCGAAACCCCAGCAGATCCATCTTGTTGATCGCCACGACAATCCGCCTTATTCCCAGAACGTATGCGATGCAGGTGTGGCGGATCGTTTGAGGCAGTACTCCTTTCCGCGCGTCCAGCAACAGCAGTGCGATGTGCGCCGTGGAGGCGCCGGTTGCCATGTTTCGCGTGTACTGTTCGTGCCCCGGGGTGTCACCAATGGTGAAGCGCCGCTTCGTAGTCGAGAAATACCTATATGCGACATCGATCGTAATCCCCTGTTCCCGTTCTGCTCTGAGCCCATCGGTGAGAAGCGCAAGGTCGAACGCTCCCTGAGTGGACGCTCTGCCCACGGATTGCAATTGATCTTCGTAGACGCCGCCTGCGTCGTAGAGAAGGCGTCCGATAAGAGTGGACTTGCCATCGTCGACACTTCCAGCCGTCACGATCCTGAGCAGGTCGCGCGGCATCATTAGAAGTAGCCCTCGCGCTTCTTCTGCTCCATGGACCCTTCCTGATCGTGATCGATGACACGGTTCTCGCGCTCGGATCGTTTCGCGTGGCGGATCTCTTCGATAATTTCGTCAACGTTGCTAGCGGTTGATCGAATTGCCCCGGTGCAGTATGTGCACCCGAGCGAACGCATGCGGCTGAGCACGAGCAGCGGCTCCGGGTCGGCCGGGACCGGCGGATTGTGCTCCGGCGAGATCAGAGAGTCGCCGTGCATTAACATTGGCCGCTTCTGGGCGAAATACAGCGGAACAACGGGAACATTCTCTGCGCGTATGTACTCCCACACGTCGAGCTCAGTCCAATTTGATAGGGGGAAGACTCGAATACTCTCACCCTTATTAATGCGTCCGTTGTAAATATTCCAAAGCTCAGGGCGCTGATTTTTGGGGTCCCACTGCCCATGGTTGTCTCGAAAGGAATAGACTCGCTCTTTCGCACGCGATTTCTCTTCGTCGCGACGCGCTCCGCCCATGGCCGCCTCAAATCCGCCGTTGGCGAGTGCCTCGAGAAGCGCGCCGGTCTTCAGGGCGGCACAGCATCTCTGGGTTCCGAGCCGGAACGGATTTGCCCCGTTCGCGAGATCTTTTGTGGCTGAATGAACAACCAACTGCAGGCCGAGTTCCGCTGCAGTTCGATCGCGGAATTCGATCATTTCCCTGAATTTGTAGGAGGTGTCGATATGGAGGAGCGGGAACGGCGGCTTCAGCGGGAAGAAGGCCTTCTGCGCGAGTCGCAGCATGACCGAAGAATCTTTCCCGATTGAATACAGCATGACGGGGCGCGAGAACTCCGCAACCACTTCACGCAATATTTGGATGCTTTCTGCTTCCAACTCCGCAAGGTGGGACAGAATTCTACTCACGCCGCTCGGCTCCTGCCGCTTTATGTGAAGCCACGTCCGCCCGCGCCACCCACAGATTGCAGGTCGTTATGCCCATAAACTGCGCGGTATTTCCGAACAGAAATAACTGCATAGCACGCGGAGTATAGTGCCTCAGAACAAGGTAACGCACATGGGTGGACCGTTAGAAAGTTTTGGTGACTGTTACTTAAGCTTTGTTACAGTTCCGTGTATGCAAAGTTAACGCAGGGTACTTCGACGGCTTAAGACCGCACCGGCGCGATTGACCGCACGATCTCCCGGCCCTCTTTGAGGTAACGGGAGCAGATTGGCTTTGACGCGTCGATCGCGCTCGGCAGAACACTAAAGTTCAGGACGCTTCAGCAGTTCAGGACGCTTCAGCGCCGGTGCCGACTAGCTGCTTTTTCGGAGTCTCGGGCGCCCTCGGTTGCAACCGTGTTCTTTTAGATCATCAGCCAATTGAACATCAGTCGGCCCAATTCCCTACCACCCATTCAGGCCTTTTTTGATCAATTACTGATTTTTGATCAATTACTGATTAAGGAAAATCGATAGGAGATGTGTTCTTTTGCGTTGTCGCGGGACGAACCCGGCAGGTAGCGTTCATACCGATCGCGAGGCCGGTCACGTCGGTGGGGACTCTGCAAGTGAGGTCTGAATAAAATACCCTCTCCCCGGTTATCGGGGAGAGGGTACTTGCAGCCGGAACGTATTTTAGTCGTCCACGTCAGCCTTGACGGGTGCCGGATTGTTGAAGTCGCTCGGGGGGCGAACTGTTTTCTCACCGGGATAGGGCCGCGTAAACCCGGTGGTCAGGTACCAGTTCAGGTGGTTGACGGCCTCTGGGTCTTCGGCATCGGGCTTGGTTAGCTTGCCGGCGAAGATCTGCGACTTCTTCTTCAGCCAAGCTACCCTCAGGGCTTTGACTGCAGGGCTGTCCGTTGTATTGGATGCGCTCGCAGTAACGCCTTGATCCAGCGGGATCTCGTTCGGGACATGCGTCCAAGGCTTGAAGTTCTCCGTGGGCGGCTGGCCCTTGACAAAAGCCGTTCTCATCGGCGACGCCACGAGGTCGAACTGATTCATGGGCGGCAGACCGAGGATTTGCTCGATCGTCCGAGTCATGTTGACCTGCGTGTAGTAGGTGTGGTCGGTTGGTCCGTTTTGAACGGTGTATGGGCTGACGATATAGCCTGGGCTACGATGACCGTCGACGTGGTCGACGCCGTTCTGCGCGTCGTCTTCCTCAACGAAGATCGCCGATGACGACCAGACGTTGCTGTGGCTAATGGAGTCGATCATGCGGCCAATCGCCAGGTCGTTATCGGCCTGTTCGGCGGCTGCGCTTGGCGGCCCACCAGTGTGATCGCACATGACCCAAAGGACGCTCAACGCGGGCACCGAACCGCCCTTGAGGTCGTTCTTGAAGTCCTGCAGCCACACATCGACACGGAACTGGTCGGGAATGCCCAGATCGAACTGCGGGAAGTTCTTGATGAGGTGGTCATTCACGGCCGGGAGAGAAGACTGCGCCTGCACCGTGTTCTGGTAGAACAGCGTTGGTTCGAGCCCAGCCTCATATTGCAAGGCGTCTTTGTAAAAGTCGCTCCAGCTCGGCTCGCTGGTCGACCCGCTCGGCTGTTTAAACGTATCGTTCTCGACGTATTCGCCGTAGATCTTCACCGGCAGACCGATGGCCGCCGCTTCCGAGAACAGGAAGCCCTTGTTCTGGTACGCGAGCGCATCGCCGGCGTTCCCGCCTGGATAGCTGCGAACCCAGTCAGGCGACTGGATGTCGTCGGCGTAGGGCGCCATGCCTTCGGTGATCCACTGGTGACCGTCAGCCGACTGGCGGCTCGGGTCGTAGAAATTGTCGAAGAGCGGGAAACGCTTCACCAGCGCGTGCACGTTCGGTGTGGCCGTGGCCCCGAACACCGCCAGCGAGGGGTCGCCGTTGCCGGCGGCAACGTCGCCCAGGACCTGATCATACGTACGGTTTTCGCGGATGATCAGGAACACATGCTTGATCAGCGACGGATCGCCGATCTTGTTCGGAATTACGGACGGCTTCGCACGCGGGTTGCCACCAGCAGCAGTGTTGATATTTTTTGTCAGATCCCAGTGGTTGTTCGTGAAGACCTGAGCCGTCATTTCCGCCAGGGTCCCGCTGTCCGGCACAGGGACGATGCTGACCGTGCCATTGTCCTGGTGGGTGTTGTAGCTGCTGACGCCGAAGTCGGTCTCGAACGAATTACGCGCACCGATGCCCTTGTCGTTGGCGACGATGAGCGAGTTATCGCTCTTGTTCAGCACGACTGAGGCCGGCGCATAGGCTACCGGGATCATGCCGACGACGGGATTCGTCGCGCCGTTGCTGAGATCGATGACTCCGATTGCGTTGGCATTGTAAAGCGCGACATAGGCAACGCCTCTGTCGGTATCGACGGCGATCGAGTTGGGTGCGGCGCCGTAGGCTGGCTGGCCTGCGCCGGGCACTCCGATCGGCAGCCCAAGGTTGATCGTCCGTACCACCTTGTTGGTGGCTGTGTTGATGACCGAGATAGTGTCGCTGTAAGTGTTGGCGACTAACAGCTTCTGTCCGTACAACGCCATCCCAGTCGGGTGCAGGCCGGTCGAGATGGTAGCGGTGACCTTCATTGACGCCAGATTAACTACAGAAACGGTACCGGTGATCGCGGCGCCAACGACCGGGTCGGCGACGATTTCCGTGCCGGCGGAGTTGATCTGGAAGTCGGCCTCCGTAGCAGCTCGGCCACCTTCATTGCTGACGTAGGCGGTCGTGCCGTTGCTGTCGATCACGATGCTGTGCGGCGCGTTGCCGACCCGTATCTGCGTAGCCTGCTTCGGCGGCTTCGCGGTCAGATCGATCTTTGTGAGGGTATCGTTCTGGTTCAGCAGGGCGTATGCACTCTTGCCATCATTGGAGAATGCGACGCCGCCAGGATAAGAAGTGCTGGCAGTATAAAACGAGCCACAGGGGTTGGCATAAGCCGCCGGAGGGCTGTTCGGAAAGCAGCTGATGGAGGATTTGTTCGGCGGTACGCTGACCTGAACGTCGTCGCTCAGCAAGCCTTTGTTTGACACATTGGCTATGGTGGCGAAGCTGCTGTCCTGGCTGAAGAACAGGTACTTGCCATCTGCCGAATAGGCGATGCCGCTATAGCTGCCGTGCGGATCTTTTGCGAACGGTAGGTAGTTCTGCAAGACAGCGCCAGTCTGGGTGTCGAACACCTCGACAGCTCCGTTGCCATCGGCCGTCGATGTACCCATGGTCAGGACGGCGGCGGTGTGAGTGTGGACATTTGGGTTCAGCGCGATCGCCTTCGCGCGGACCCGGATGCCGAGGTCGACCTG
>DATAYL010000063.1:0-3981 GCA_036272575.1 Bryobacteraceae bacterium
CCCTGAACAGCACGGAGGGTGTGCGCTGTCGCGGGCGGTGTTGTTGCGGGGATCCGAAGGTGATATTTGTCTTGACAAACTTATTATTCGGTGACCAAATGGGAGCATGCCGGCCGCGCTCCAGATCATTCAGAGTCCCGATAAAGCCGCCGTTCTGCTTCAGCCTGGACGGCTCGATCTGTTGGAGCGTTTGTCCGAACCCGATTCCGCCGCTGGACTCGCGCGCCGATTGGGAATTCCGCGCCAGAAGGTGAACTATCATCTGCGCGAACTGGAGCGCGAAGGATTTGTCGAATTATTCGAGGAGCGGCGCAAAGGGAACTGCATCGAACGGGTGGTCCGGGCGACGGCGCGAGAGTTCCTGGTCGCGCCGCACGCGGGCAAGGCGACCGTGGCGGATCGATTCTCCGCGGCGTATCTGGTATCGACCGCGGCGCGGGCGATTCGCGATCTGGCGACGCTCTGCCTGCGCGCCGGCCGGGCCGGAAAACGCATCGCGACGCTGACGCTGGAGACGGAAATTCGCTTCCCGTCGGCTGAATCGCGCGCCGCATTCGCCGAAGAGTTGACTGCGTCGATTGCACAGCTTGCGGCCAAGTATCACAATGAACGCGCCGAGGGAGGAAGGCGATTCCGGCTGATCGCGGTGTCCTATCCGGCGCTGAAGATGGAAGAATCGAGCAACGAATCCGCCAACCTGGAGTGAATATGAGTAAATCCCACGAGACCATCATCGATATTAAAGCGACTCCCGAAGAAGTTTTTCGCGCCATCACCGATCCCGAGCAAATCGTTAAATGGTTCGCGCCCTACGCCCGCGTCGAGCCGCGCGTCGGCGGAGAATATGACATCTCGTGGGACCCGGAGATGCAAGGCGGCGGGGTGATCTCGGTCTGGGATCCGCCCAAGCATTTTGCCCAATACTCCGAGCGTTCTGTTGCGTACAACTGCGAAGGAAAGCCGGTGGATACCGGCGCGACACAAAAAATCGCCATCGATTACTACATCGAAGCGATCGGCGACGGAATGACGCGGCTGCGTCTGGTCCAGTCCGGTTTCGGGCCGGAGGCGGCGTGGGATGACGAGTACGAGGCGACCAAGACCGGGTGGGCGGATTTTTTGAAAAAGCTGAAAGAAATTCTGGAGTACTAAATGACCAGAAGCACAATTGCGCTCGGCTCGCTGTTGCTCATCTCGTCCTGCTCAATAGGAGGACAGGCAGTGCAATCTCCGCAACCTGAAAAGTCGAAGCCCCCGGCAAAAATGGAGCAGCGCGGGCGCATCCTTGGAATCGGCGGTGTCTTCTTCAAATCCGCTAATCGTGATCAGATGCGCGAATGGTATTCGAAGCATCTTGGACTCGCTGACAAAGGTCAAGGCGTGATGCTTCCGTGGCGCGAACACGACGACCCGCAAAAGGAACACGTTACAGTTTGGACTGTTTTTCCCAGCTCCACTCACTATTTCGATCCCAGCCACGCACCGTTCATGATCAACTACATCGTGGACGATCTGGATGCTTTGCTCGACCGCTTAAAACAAGAGGGAGTAAAAATTGACGCCAAACGAATGAATGAATCCTACGGGCGCTTTGCCTGGATCTATGACCTGGATGGGAATAAGATTGAGCTCTGGCAGCCGGTGTCCGCAAAGCCCTAAGGGCATTCCGCTGGGACCTCGCCACAGCCAACTGGGATTGATGGCCAGCAGATCGGATAACGATGCTGAGGTTCTCGATCTCGCCAGAGGGTACTTCGCGCTGCTGTTCTCGATGAGATGACAAACGCCGGTCCTTATCTTCGACGAACGTGAAGGCGGGATCTCCGCGATGGAGTCACGCGACCGGAATCATCTGTCCATTGTTGGAAAATAGACATGTGACGCAAGCCGCTCGGAAAGTACTATCAAAGGAATCACTGATCTACACCGGACTGATTGTGGGCGTAATCGCAGTTTACTTAGCGATCCGCGCGTACGGGGATACGCTCGGCGCGCCCGCTCCAGCCAGTCCGGCGGACGCTACCACCAAGCTGGTGTCCGTACATGTGAATGACTTCGTCCACGTCCTTCTCGCGCTTGCGCTTGTCATTGCAGCGGCTCGGCTGCTAGGTTCCCTGTTCAGGTGGATCCACCAGCCGCCTGTGGTGGGCGAGATGATTGCGGGAATCATGCTGGGACCGTCTCTGCTGGGACACCTGGCGCCTGGAGTCGCGGCGTACATACTGCCGCAATCGATCGCGCCTCTGCTTAACGTGATCTCGCAGTTCGGCGTGATCCTTTACATGTTTCTCGTCGGTCTGGAACTAGATCTTTCCTCGCTGCGGACCCAGGCGCACTCCACCGTTATCATTTCCCACGCGAGCATCATCACTCCATTCATCCTCGGATCTTCATTAGCTCTTCTCCTTTATCCGCAGCTATCCAATAACACCGTTTCGTTCACGGCATTCTCGCTGTTCCTTGGTGTTTCGATGTCTGTCACGGCGTTCCCAGTCTTAGCTCGCATATTGACCGATCGACGGATTCATAAGACAAAGATGGGGTCTCTCACTTTGGCTTGCGCGGCAATCGACGATGTGACGGCGTGGTGCCTCCTGGCGTTTGTCGTCAGCGTGACTCAGGCTCACACAGGTAACGCTCTCCGGACGGTCCTCATGGCGGTCGGGTATGTAGTGCTGATGCTACTCGCGATTCGCCCTCTCATGACACGGCTGACCGGATGGATTGACGCACGGGGCCGACTCAGCCAAGGCATTCTCGCGCTTGTGCTGCTTGGTATTTTGCTTTCTTCGCTGGCAACGGAGTCGATCGGGATTCACTCTATTTTCGGAGCTTTCGTCCTCGGAGCGATCATTCCCCACCGCAGCGGAGTTGCTCGTGAGTTGACGGGGAAATTAGAAGACTTCGTTATTGTCTTCCTGCTGCCAGCGTTCTTTGCGTTCACCGGGCTGCGGACACAAATCGGACTTGTCAGCGGGTGGCACAACTGGGTGCTTTGTTTCCTGATTCTCGTTGTCGCCTCAATCGGTAAGTTCGGCGGCAGTTCGCTGGCGGCCCGGCTAAACGGCTTGGGATGGAGGGATGCTTCCGCGATCGGCATCCTAATGAATACACGCGGGCTGATGGAATTGATCGTGCTGAATATTGGCCTTGAACTTCATGTAATTTCTCCGACCTTGTTCGCCATGTTGGTTCTGATGGCCTTGGCCACCACGCTTGCAACCACACCTATTCTTCACTTTGTGACACCTCGCGGGCAACTTGAGGGAGAAGCGAATGCGATCGCCGAAGCGGATCGCCTCACCGCTATGGCAAGCGAGCGTACGGGTGTTCTGGTTCCCGTCTCGAACACGAGTGCAGTCAATCAGTTGATCGAACTTGCGGCCAGTTTGTCCCCGAGCGACGGACCGCCCCCGCGTGTCCTGGCGCTCAATCGCGGCAGTGTAACTGGCGTAGGAGCAAGGGTCCACGAAGAAGAGTCGTTCTCGTTGTCTCGCTCTCCCATTCTTGCCGCCGCTTTGGATGCAGCCTGGTCGCGGAAGGTACCCATTACTCCTGAGGCGGTCTGGACCACGGATGCAGCCACCGAGATTGTTGAAGCGGCCGAACGGTCACGAGTTCGCTGGCTTCTACTGGAATCGCAGCGCTCGATCTTCGGACAGTACCCGCGCCGGAGCGTAGTGAATCGGGTCATGGAAAAGGTGGCCAAACAGCCGCTCCAGGTTGCTGTTGTGCTTCCCTCCTTCTCGTTGCAGTCGGGTTCCGTCAGTTGTGTGGTTTCTGGTGCGGGTCACGGGTGTGCGGCGCTAGAGTTAGCACTGCGAATCTGCGAGAGCTCGCATCAGGACCTCCAGGTGTTGGTTCCCCGTCTCGCATCCGGCGCCGAGGTGACGACATCCACATCGCTTCCGGACTGGCTGAACAAGAAATTCAACGGAGTAAGGAGCCAAATCCTTCCTCTCCTGGAGAGCGCACTTCGTC